>CAZUHX010000050.1:0-14395 GCA_964620795.1 uncultured Chitinophagaceae bacterium | reverse complement strand
ATCGGTTGTTGTTGGTGACGTTTCTTGCGAAACTATAACACCAACAACGGCTGTAAAGTTAGCATCAGACATGTTAAAGTATATTTCATTGGTCCAAAATAACGCTCCATGGCATTCATCTTAACGTTAGGGCGGTAAAATATTCTTTTCTTTACAAATGTCAATTTTATGGAACTAAGCCTTTCGGAAATACTTTTCAAGATTACCCGAAACTTTTCTTTGGGTACTGCGAGATATTTGGTGTTTGCAGGTTTGGTTTATCTGTTTTTTTACGTTGTTCGAAAAAGACAGTGGGCCGAACGGAAAATACAACCAAAAACGCCTGAACTCTCAGACCTGCGGCGTGAGATCAAATACTCCCTGATGAGCATCATGATCTTCGCCCTGATGTCTGTGGGAACCCTTGCGCTGAAAAAGGCAGGATTTACGAAAGTCTACACCGATTTCAGTGAGCATAGTATAGGCTACTTTCTCTTTTCGGTGCTTCTGTTTATCCTGGCTCACGACACCTACTTTTACTGGACCCACCGGCTGATGCACTGGAAACCGCTTTACAAATATGTGCACAGGGTTCATCATCTTTCGGTTAACCCAACGCCCTGGGCTGCTTTTGCATTTCACCCGCTCGAGGCCCTGATTGAATTCGGGATTGTCCCTTTGATGCTTCTTTTCATACCTGTACACCCCCTGACCATCTTCATTTGGATTGTTTATCAAAGTTTAAACAATGTGATGGGTCACTCCGGGTATGAAGTATTCAGCAAGGGTTTCACACGCAACATCTTCACGTTTTGGATGAACACCCCCACCCACCATAATATGCATCACCGGTATGTAAATTGCAATTACGGACTATACTTCAATATCTGGGATCGTTTAATGGGAACCAATCATGCAGCCTATCACGATAAGTTTGAAGAAGTTGTTTCTCGCTCAGAAACGCCTGCTTCCGATTCGTACTCTTCAAAAAGTGTTCCTGTTTAAAAGTCCTCTCCGTAAATTTTCATATTATGGTTAAAAAAATACTTTTCACCCTCTGCAGCTCGGCATTCATCTCATTGCAGGCGCAGACCATTACTTGGGCAGAACACATTGCCCCCATCCTTTTCACGAACTGTGCCCCTTGCCATCACGGGACTGCCGGACATGCCAATCTTACGCGCTACAGTGAGGCATTTACTTACAGTTCCGTGATCGATTATTTTGTCAATAACCGCATGATGCCTCCCTGGCCTCCGGATCCCTCGTACCGACACTTTACCGGGCAAAGGGTGCTCAGCACACAAGAAATCAGCCTCATCAATCAATGGATTGCCTCCGGATCGCCCTCGGGAGATACCACACAGGCTCCGCCTGTTCCTGTTTTCAATGATGGTCCGCAAATTACAAATCCGGGATTTGTAGCTACCATTCCGACCTACTCGGTAGGTTCTAATTCAGACGTATATCAATGCTTTGCGGTTCCTGTAAACATAGCCCAGGATCAATTCATCACCGGCTTTGAAGTATTGCCGGGAAACAGAGCCATTGTACATCATGTGCTGGTTTATCAAGACACCTCTAATGCGGCACTTCAGCTGGATGCTGCCAGTCCCGGCCCCGGCTATCCGGGTTTTGGCGGACCAGGGGTTAGCGGAGCAAAATTGATCGGAGCATGGGTTCCGGGAAATGAACCCTGGCAGTTTCCTACAGGCATGGGAATCCGCCTCAAGGCAGGCTCTACCATTATCATGCAGATCCATTATCCCTCAGGGGTTCAATCTCAAACAGACAGCACCTCCGTGCGTTTTCGTTTGTCAACGACTAGTCTTCGGGAGCTCAATATTGCACCGGCCCTGAACCATACCACCAGCGGACCGGGGAGCATGATCAATGGCCCTTTGTTCATTCCTGCAGACTCTGTACGCACATTTACCTCAAGGCTGAATATTCCCGCTGCGGCCAAGCTCACGGTACTCAGTCTGGCACCCCATATGCATCTGATCGGAAAAAAGATACATGTCTTTGGAGTAAGCCCTGCCGGAGACACCATTCCTGTCATTAAAATCAACAACTGGGACTTTCAGTGGCAAATGAATTACCGTTTCAGGACGCCATTGATTGCCGAAGGCGGAAGTACCTTCTATGCCATTGCCGAATACGACAACACACTGAATAATCCGCATCAGCCCAGCAATCCTCCAAGAGATGTGAGCAGAGGCGAAGGAACTACTGATGAAATGATGCTGGTTTTCCTTACCTATGTGCTTTACCAGCCCGGAGACGAAAACATCCTCATAGACAGCAGCCTTCTGGAAGAACCAACAGGTATCACTGAAGCGGTTAATTACATCAGTACACCGCAGTTGTATCCTCCGGTGCCCAATCCCGCTTCAGACGAGACGGAGATCCGTTTTTATCTGCCTGTAGCAGAACAAATACAACTCTGTCTGTTTGACCAAAACGGATCGCTCATCAAACAAACAGAAGTGAGAGGCTGCGAGGGTGTTAATAATGTTCAATGGAATACCCGGGAGCTCAATTCCGGTGTTTATTTTGTTGAACTAAAATCCGGAAACAAACGACCAACAAAAGCGTTGGTAATCCGGAAATAAGCCGATGCAACTTTCAATACCTTGCCCGATAACCAAAGCTACATATTCAGATCAAACATATCTGTTTGATTTGTATGAACGAATTCAATGCATAGATGCCGGCATCTGGGATAAATTCTCAGGCGGTTATTTTTCATCTCACACCTATTTGAGTTTTCTTGAAAAAACCACTGAAAATTCTGTTTCCTTTCGATATGTTCTGATCAAAAGAAACGGAGAACTTTGCGGACTGGCGATATACCAACTGGTAACTTTTGAAGGTGCACAACTCATCAATTACTTCCCTGAAAAGGCTGAAACCTTATGGTGGGGAAAATTGCTGAAACCCATTATCCAAAAAATCACTGCAGGTATTCGTGTTCCTCTGCTTGTTTCGGGAAATGTTTTTATGACAGGAGCACCCGGCTTTCATCCTCCTGCAGACCTGAATCCGCAGGAACGTGCTGCCTTATTTCATGATGTATCACAATTCATCCTCGATAAAGACCGTTCGATCAAGGCTGTTCTAATTCCGGATTTGTATGAAAAGGATAAAAATTTTTCTGAGGCTCTGCTCCTGAAAAGCTATCGTTTGCTTCTGGAAGAACCGGACATGATTCTCAAGCTCAGTGAGCATTGGAAAAGTTTTGATCATTATTTATCTGACTTTTCTTCCAAATACAGAGTTCGCTGTAAAAAAGCGCTGAATTCATCCCACTCCCTGGTCTGCAGAAATCTGAATTTTTCAGAAATCCAAAATCATACGCCGGAAATCTACGGGTTGTATAAAAACGTAATGGATCAGGTTGATTTTAAACTAGCCGTTCTGCCTGCAGCCTACTTTGCATCACAAAAGGAATCAGAACCAGAACGATATCAGCTTTGGGCTTACTTCTATGAAGAAAAAATGGTGGGGTTCATCAGTGCTTTCAGGCAAGGATCCGGACTTGAAATACACTACACGGGAATTGACTACCGGCTTAATAAAGCCTTGTGCTTATACCAAAGAATGCTATATGATATGGTCAGATATGGAATCGAAAATGGCCACAATAGATTGCATTTTGGAAGAACAGCTCAAGAGATCAAATCAACGATTGGAGCACGCCCACTGCCTACCCATGGGCTTCTAAGGCACCGGAATCCTTTGTTCAATTTTGTAATGAAGTGGATCACTTCGCTGCTGCGCTCAAAAGATTTTGTCTTCCGATCGCCATTCAGGGAGATCGATCAGCCTGCTTAAAAAGCTTTGCTTTTGTAGGTTTTCCGGTCAAACTTGAGCATAAAATTCAACCAGGCGAGAAACAAAAATGCAGAACCCATTAAGATGGGCAGGCGATAATCAATGCTTACTACAAATCCGGCAATGAGTGGAGGAATGGCGAATGCCAGCGACTGAACCGATTGCTGAATACCCAATATTTCTCCCTGCTCGTCTGAGGAAGCCATAGAACTCACCAGAGAAGTAAAATTGGGTTGGGTTAGTCCCTGAGAAATCGCGATCAAAGGATGAATCAAATACAAAAAAACAGGATTTGATGGAGTGAGAATTAAAAGTAGCGATATTGACATTCCGAGTAAAGAAAAAGACAGAACCGAGGGAGGCAGAAAACCTGAAGACAATCTTCTATTGATAAAACCCTGGGTAAAAGCGATCCACAGCCCGATGTAACCAAACAGAAGCCCGATCTGCTGCTGATTGTAGCTGAAACGGTGAATCAGATAAACCTGAAAAAACTGCATGAAAAATGAAAATCCGAATGCCTGAAGAAACAATGAAAGAAGCACCGGTCTGAGCTCCTTATAGCGAAATGCCCTGCCTACGTTTCTGAATCCCTGGAAGAAATACAACTCGCGCCTGCTTTGGGGTATATAAGTGTCGGGGAATCTGCTCTTTACAAAATAAATATTGCAGAGTGTAAGCAAAGCTGTAAACCAAAGTGGAGTGCTGTAATCAAACCAGCTGATTACTTGAGGACTGGCCAAAACGCCTCCCAGAAATGGTCCGAGAATAAATCCGAGCCCGAAAGCCAGACCGACCAGACCAAAATTTTTGGCTTTGTCCTGTGGTTTGCTCACATCAGAAAGCGCAGCCAGCACGATGGCTATATTTCCGCCCATAAAACCCGGAACGGCTCTCGCCAGAAAAAGCATATACAAATTCTTATAATATATAGCCAGCGCAAACAGAATATAACCTAGCAGGGTACCGAACAGGGAAATCTGTAAAATTTTCTTCCTTCCAAAACGGTCTGCCAATGCTCCCAACACAGGAGCCCCAAAAAACTGAAAGATGGCAAACATGGCTGTAAGCAGTCCATACAACATGTTTCTTGCAGCCTCTGTGGTATCTGCAGATAAAATTCCCTGTTCGTTCTTGACTATGAGCGGAGCGAAGATGGGAATGATGATCCCCACACCAAGCATATCAATCAGCACGGTAATAAAAATGGGGAGTATCGGATTTTTCTTTCCTTCTTCCTTACTCATGGTGCAGCCGTAACTTTGCTGCGGCGAACAAACCCTGCAGTATTAACTCTCAGACTCAAATGATTGAGGGTATAACCCTGACTCAATGGCTGAAAAGAATAACCGAAACCAAACTGCTTAATGCGCACATCAATGCCAAAAGAAAGACCCGGAGCTCCCCTGCGGGTAGCCAACTTAAGTTCCTGCTGCCTTTGGTGATTGTATGATACCATTAGCCGCACGATATTTTTGATATTGGCCTCAACCCCAAAAATGGTATGGCTGAAAATCTTATCGGCAATGTATTTTCTCTGCTTGATTTGCGACGAATCGATAAACAATGCATCCTGATTTTGGTCTGCAGGATTATCATATCTAATGTCCCAGCGCATCAAATCATGAAGCGTAAGATGAAATCTGAGTGGAAACTTTTTAAAACCTACACTCAGCCCTGCCTGAATATCCATGGGCATGGGCTCTCGGCCGGCATCACCGTAATAAGAAAGTTGGGCACCCAGATTTTTAGCTACAATACTTGCCGTTATGAGTCTGGCGGTATCGTGGAAGGTAAAGCCCAGATCTGTAGTGAGGGCTGTGCTTCCGGCAGATCCCAATCCCGAATAAAAAAACCTTGCACTTGCACCTACGCTGAAATAACGGGCAAACGGATAAGCATAGGCCGCTGCCATATTTACTTCAGAAGGAGAAAATGTTCCTGTTGGGTTTCCGGCGATATCTCTGCTTTCAATTTTCCCGTAGGTCATGTACTGAACACTCCAGCCGAAGGTTCCGGGAAACTTAAACTGGTGAGCATAGGCCAACTGTCCGTAATTGGCGTTGCCGGGATAAATGGCAGTATTGAAGGAAACCTGCCGGTGCATGCGGGCATTCAGCAATGAAGGAGAGGCGGCAAGCGCTCCCGGATCTTCACCCATCTCACTCACATGTGTTCCTCCCAGTGCAGCGATTTTGGCTGTGGGAGGCAGAAGTACATAGCGAAAAGCGGCACTGCCTCCGAGCTGCGCCCGAAGTATGAATGGGAGAAAAAGCAATACGGCCAAAAAGATTCGCAAGGCTGCAATTTTGCCGCTAAGAAACGGAAATCAGTTCACTTTAGTGCGCTCTGCCTCCGGCTTTGACTGATTCAGCATAAAGCTGATGTCCAGTTTATCCTTTACTGACTGTTTCTGCAGGGCAATATCAACCACTTCCATCATCTGATTTACATAATGAAATTTCATATTCTTTATGTAAGCAGGATTGATCTGCTCAACATCTGCACGGTTCTTCTCGCAAAGAATGATTTCCTTTAGCCCGGCACGCTTGGCCGCCAGAATCTTCTCCTTGATACCGCCCACAGGCATTACCCTGCCCCGCAAAGTTATCTCTCCGGTCATGGCCAGAAATGGCTTGAGGCGTCTTTGGGTAAAGAGTGAAACCAATGCAGACAATATGGTAATCCCGGCACTGGGTCCGTCTTTGGGAACTGCGCCTTCAGGTACGTGCAGGTGAACATTGCATTTGGAGAACCATTCGGGTTTAATTTTCCAGATAGCAGCATTCGCTTTCAGAAAAGTCATGGCCGAACTGGCACTCTCTTTCATTACATCTCCCAGATTGCCGGTAAGTGTGAGCTGTCCGTTGCCGGGAGTGAGAGAAGCTTCAATAAACAGAATATCTCCGCCAACGGGCGTCCAGGCCAAACCGACGGCCACGCCCGGGCTCAATTCCTCTGCATACAGGCTCTTATCGAATTTCGGCGGACCCAATATTCTCCCCAGGTCTTTTTCCTGAATGGCCGGAATGAGCTTTTCCTTCATGGCCACCTTGAGTGCCACATTGCGCATCAGCGAGGCCAGCTGGCGATCCAGTTCGCGAACGCCGCTTTCTTTGGTGTACTCCTCAATCAGCTTTTCAAGAATTTTATCCGAAAGTTTAATCTGCGAAGGCTTGATGCCATGATTCACAATCTGCCTTGGCAGAAGATGCGCCTTGGCGATTTCCAGCTTCTCCTCGATGGAGTATCCTTCAATAGGAATAATTTCCATCCGGTCTCTCAATGCCGGCTGAATGGTCTGGAGACTGTTGGCCGTAGCTATAAAGAGAACCTTGCTCAGATCAAATTCCAATTCAAGATAGTTATCATAAAACGCATGATTCTGCTCCGGATCCAATACCTCCAGCAAAGCACTTGATGGATCTCCTTTAAAATCCCGGCCTACTTTATCAACCTCATCCAGGACAACCACCGGATTGGAGCTGCCTGCTTTCTTCAGAGACTGAATGATCCTTCCCGGCATGGCACCAATGTATGTTTTCCGGTGACCGCGTATCTCCGCCTCATCGTGCAGTCCGCCCAGTGCGATACGCACATACTTTCTTCCCAATGCCTTGGCAATACTTTGCCCCAGTGAAGTTTTTCCCACTCCCGGAGGCCCCACCAGACAGAGAATGGGCGACTTAAAATCTCCTTTCAACTGAAGCACGGCAAGGTATTCCAGGATACGTTCTTTTACCTTATCGATTCCATAATGCTCCTGGTTAAGCAGTTTGCGTGTTTGCGGCAAGTCGAAATGATCAACGGTCTGAATCCCCCAGGGAAGATCCAAAATCAGGTCGATATAATTCAGCAATACCGAATATTCGGCAGCTGCCGGATTCATTCTTTGCAGCTTTTCCAGCTCCTTAAACACCTGCTCTTTAACTTTTTCCGGCAACTGCAGCTTCTCTGCCTTTTCGCGCAAACGCAGAATATCCTTTTCCGGGCCATTCATTCCCAACTCTTCCTGAATGGTTTTAAGCTGCTGGCTCAGAAAATAATCTCTCTGCTGCTTGTCTATATCATCCCTCACTTTTTGCTGAATCTGAACTTTCATTTCCAGCATTTGCAGTTCTTGCTGAAGGTATCTAAGCACCAGACGCACGCGTTCAACCATATCACCCAGTTCGAGCAACTCCTGCTTCTTCTTGATTTCAATATTGAGATTGGAAGAAATAAAATGAGCCAGGGTAACCGGATTGTTGATGTTCTTGAGTACAATGGAGGCCTCTGAAGGGATCTCGGGATTGATCTGAATGATTTTTCCGGCCAGATCGCGTATACTTAATACTGATGCTTCAAATTCCTTATCATTAGCAGGCAGAGCATCATTCAACTGAACGGCGCGGGCCAGCAGAAAGGGCTCCGATTTAAGCGGCTCTGCAATACTGATTCTGCTACGGCCTTGCAAGATGGCGGTTGTAGAGCCATCCGGCATTTTGATCATTTTCAAAATATGCGCCAGTGTGCCTGTCTGAAACAAATCTTTAAACTCCGGCTCTTCAATATTTGCGTCAATTTGACTGAAAACACCGATCAGCTTATTGGACTTATATGCCGCTTTGACAGCTAAAATGGATTTGTCTCGACCGATGGTAATGGGAATTACTACTCCCGGAAATAAAACCGTATTGCGCAAAGGAATGACCGGAAGTTCTGCGGGAAGCTCAATGGGCTTGCTTTCAGACTGTTCGTCTTCCGGCAAAATGGGAAGGAAATCCATGTCGTCTTCATGGCCCTGATTAAAAAATTGTCGGATTGACTGGTCTTCGTTAAACATGTATGATGAATAGGTATGTTTTGACTCTTCAACAAATATGCCACTGAAATCGCAGCAAATGTTTATTTTTGCCAACCTTTTTGAAATCCAAATCTAAACTCATCTGTACCGGAGTGAGAATAAACAAAACCGGTCATCTATTCAATCATTATGGAAGAAAACAAAATTCCGGCCGGAATCCAGGGAGCCCACGATGACTTCGACTGGTCGGTTGACCAGAAAAATGTTGCGCATTACAGCAAGGAAGACCGCAGCAAACTCGAAGAGTTTTACAGTGGCACCCTGCGCACCATCGAAAACGACGAGATTGTTTCGGGTACTATTGTAGGGATCACTCCCAGCGATGTGGTGCTGAACATCGGGTTCAAGAGCGATGGGCTGGTTCCCCTCAGCGAATTCAAAGATCTTGAGAAAATAAACATCGGAGATTCTTTTGATGTTTACGTAGTCAACAAAGAAGACCGCAAAGGTCAGCTGATCCTCAGCCGCAAAAATGCACGATTGCTGCGCGCCTGGGATAACATCGTTGAAGCTCATGCAAGTGGTGCCATCGTAAACGGCCGTATTATTTCCAAAACCAAAGGCGGACTTATCGCCAATGTATTTGGTCTCGAGACCTTCCTTCCCGGCTCTCAGATTGATGTGAAGCCTATCACCGATTACGATCAGTATGTTGGCAAAACCATGGAACTGAAAGTGGTGAAGATCAATGAAGCCATCAAAAATGCCGTGGTTTCTCACAAAGCACTTATCGAGTCTGATCTTGAGCAGCAGCGCGAAGAAATCATCTCAAAACTCGAGAAAGGTCAGGTTCTGGAAGGAACCATCAAGAACATCACCGACTTTGGAGCCTTTATCGATCTGGGTGGACTCGACGGTCTTCTTTACATCACCGATATTTCATGGGGACGTATCGCACATCCATCCGAAGTGCTTCAGGTCAACCAGAAAATCAATGTGGTTGTCCTCGATTTCGACGACAACAAAAAGAGAATTTCCCTGGGTCTCAAGCAGCTCCTCCCCCATCCATGGGATACCCTCGACAAGGATATCGATGTGGGCAGCCGCGTAAAAGGCAAAGTAGTGAACATCGAAGATTACGGTGCATTCCTGGAAATCGTTCCCGGAGTGGAAGGTCTGGTTCACATTTCAGAAGTTTCATGGGGATCGGCTCCTGTCAACAGCAGGGAGTATTTCAAAGTTGGCGAGATTCACGAATCGGTAGTCATGACCATCGATCGCGAAGAGCGCAAAATGTCACTGTCCATCAAGCGTCTGCACGAAGATCCCTGGAATAAGGTTTCCGAGAAATTCCCTAAAGGAATGAAGACCAAAGGAACTGTTCGCAATCTTTCTGCTTACGGTGTATTTGTTGAGCTTGAGGACGGAATCAGCGGATTTGTGCATGTTTCTGACCTGAGCTGGACCAAGCGTTTCAATCATCCCGGAGAGTTTACCAAGGTAGGAAACGAGATCGACGTGATCGTACTCGATCATGACAATGACAACCGTCGCCTGAGCCTCGGTCACAAACAACTGGAGGAGGATCCATGGGATACTTTCGAAAATGTATTCCCCGTTGGCTCCGAGCATGAAGCATCCGTTATGTCTATGGATGACAAGGGCGCTGTTGTTCTGCTTCCCTACGGTCTTGAAGCCTTTGCTCCCAAGAAGCATCTGGCCAAAGAAAGCGGAGGTCTGCTCCACACCGATGAGAAAGCTACCTTCCGTGTGATCGAGTTCAACCGCAACGACAAGAGAATCATCGTTTCCCATGCAAGAATCTGGGAAGAGGTTCAGAAAGAAGCTGTTGAAACCGAGAAAAAGGATAAGAAAGCTGAAAAGGAAAAGGCCAGTAAGAATGTGAAAGCCATTCAGAAGTCCATCGAAAAAACTACTCTTGGCGACCTGAGCATCCTCAGCGAACTGAAGGAGAAAATGGAAGGCGGAAAGACTGAAGGCAAGAGCGATTCTTCCGAAAAATAATCTAAAGTCAAACTGCATTACCAAACTGCATCCCCCGGGATGCAGTTTTTTTTTATGCATTTTGCAAGAGCACGAAATGATGGAAATTTAACCGATCAGCTCAACAGCAGAAAACATCTTGACAGGGGTTCTGATTCTTTTCTATTGAAAGTGCTTGAATACCATTGAAACAGAAGGCCGCGCCAGGGGGTGGAGGGGCCGGCAACAGCCGGGTGGCGGCAGTAGGGGCAGAAAACCTTCTGCCCCTACTGCCGCCACGGAACCCCCGCAACACCCGACCCACCGCCTGAGATACAGCCGATTTTGAATCCAATTTGCCTAGCGGTGGGAGGCGCCCAAATACAGGATCAAAGAAAGTAATTCATGAGTGCCTGTTTAAATTCAAACGATTAAAATTTCCATGCAGAAGATTAAATCAATCATTGCATTCCTCTCTAAGTTTATTCTCTTTGCAAAAACCGGAACAAACACAATGAAAAATCTGCTGACGACCATATTAATCATTCTGTTTTCAAATAATGCCTTTTCAGGCGAGCTTGCGGCTGCACGCTGCCGTTCATTCGGTAAAGGGATGAATTTGTCTAACTGGCTGGAAGCATACTGGCAGAATCCATGGCCGGGATCCTCCAATTATACCTTCCGGGATATTCAGGATATGAAAGATGCCGGAATTGAATCCCTAAGAATTCCGGTTTACCTTGCCGGAGTAACGGATACAGCTTTTCCGCATCAGGTGAATGGGGCTCATTCTCTTTTCAGTTATCTGGACTCAGCCATTTCGTGGGGAAGAACCTTGGGAATGAAAATCATCATTGACAATCACCACGGCTGGCCGCTTTTAAACAACAACTGGAGACAAAAGACTCCCGCATTTTGCAATGCCTGGGCATATATTGCCAAGAGATATCATGTACTTAATCCCGACTCTGTTGTATTTGAACTGCTGAATGAGCCTACCATTACCGGACTTGAACAGGATTCACTCAACGCGCTCTTTCTCCTGGCCATTGATTCTATCAGGCAATATGCACCAAAACACAGTATTGTTGTTTCTCCCATCCTGGGCAGTGCCGGATATGGCTATACGGGCTATCAACCCCTTCCCGATACCAATTTGATATATACTTTTCATTGTTATGATCCGCTCAACTTTACCCATCAGGGACTGAGCTGGGCCAATCCTTCGGCACCGGCAGGAACCCCTTTCCCCGATCCAAACAATTTTCTTGAGCAACTTCTTTATACCAGCTGGGCTACAGTTGCGGCCTGGCAGGACACCTTTGACTTACCGGTATTTCTGGGTGAGTTTGGCATCAGCAGACCCACTTATCCTGAACACCGCTGCAATTGGATCCGCGTGATGGGAGAACAAATCAGAAGAACCAATATGCCCTGGTTTTATTGGGACTGGAGATATGACTTTCCTGTTTTCTACGGGCAAAGCGTCAATCCGGACAGCGTAATTCCATGCATGAAAGCTGCGCTCGGACTTTATGGAGACAACTCCTTTACCGGAATAGAAGAAGTGAAGGGATTAAGCTCTATATCAATTCACCCTCAACCAGCCTGCCCCGGTGAAAAAGTAGACATAGATTTCTTGCCCACTGAGAAACAGCTCCGGCTGAGCTTATCAGATATGAGCGGCAGAATAGTTATGTCTCCATTTGAAACAGATAAAAAATCATTTACTGTGCCGGATTTGCCCGGCGGTTGTTATCTGCTTCAACTTAAATATGAAGATGATTTACATATAAAAAAACTAATAATATCCAGATAAATTCTGCTTTGGGCATTTTCATGAGAAAAAGAATCTTTAAAACGCTTTCCCAAATTTTTCCTTCGGCCACGGCAGATTTGGTTTTTTATCAACTGACGCATCCCACCAAAGCAACATTCAAATCATCTGAAGAAGAATTTCTGAATACTGCCTGTAAGGAGATTTACGTATTTGGCCAATTCAACATCCAAACATACAGATGGGGCAACGGAAATGTAAAAACGCTCATGGTTCATGGCTGGGAGGGTCAATCCGGCAACTTTTCAAGTATCGTACCGGAGCTTGTTAAAAGAGGATTTACTGTTTACGCCTTTGATGGCCCGTCTCACGGAAAAAGCAGCAGAGGACGAACCGGATTGCCGGAATTCACAGAATTGATTGCCACGCTTATAAAGGAATGGGAAATCACACATGCTGTGAGCCATTCATTTGGAAGTGTTTCGATGACCTATGCGCTTCATCTGCACAGAAAGCTCCGCCTCAAAGCCTTTGTGCTGATCACTACACCGGATAAATTCATGGAAAGAATGGAAGAAGCCAGACTAAGTCTTGGCCTGAGCAGTCGGGCTATTGATAAACTATTGCAGAAAATGCAAATTGAATTGGGTATTGATGCAGAAAAGCTAAATGTCAGCGACTTCGTAAAGCAAATTCAGGTAGAGCGGGCACTTATTTTACATGACACTGCAGACCGAATCCTTCCGGTGCAACGCTCGAGAAATGTTTCAGCCGCATGGAAGGAAGCGGTAATGGAAGAGGTTGTTGGTACAGGACATTTCAAAATACTGCACAGCCCCGGAGTCATACAGCGCATTGGTGATTTTCTTGAGCAGCCCGGGTAGAAGCACCTTCCGACAAGCCTAATCCTATTCAACAATAAACCACGGATTGAGCAGATTTTCTTTATTGTAAATCAGCGGCCGCAGCTCGGGCCAGCTGAGTACCTTTTTTCCTGCAGAGGTAACCACTGCCTGAGCGGCTGCAGTATCCCACTCCATTGTAGGCCCAAAGCGGGGATAAACATCTGCACTGCCTTCCGCCACCATGCACAACTTGATACTGCTGCCCGATGAACGAAACTCCACCTTTTTCCCATCTCCTTTCAGCTGTTCAACAAAAGCCAGGGTTTCATCAGATAAGTGAGACCTGCTTCCCACCACAATAACTTCATTTTTTAAAAGATAGTGCGGGCCTCCCTCAATCTTCTCATAGATTCCTTTACCTGCTTTTTTAAAAGCTCCTTGCCCGGACACTCCCACATACATTACATCCTTTGCCGGCAAATAAACGATCCCGACCACCGGAACACCGTTTTCGACCAGAGCAATATTGACCGTGAATTCGTCATTCTTTTTAATAAACTCCTTGGTTCCATCTAATGGATCAACAAGCCAAAACATTCGCCAGTCTTTCCTTTGAGAATACGCCAACTGCTTATTCTCTTCAGTAATTATCGGAATAGAAGGATATTCTTCAAGAAGTACCTTCATGATGACTTCATTGGAAACACGGTCGGCCTCGGTAAGCGGGCTTTGATCTTCCTTGAATTCTACATTAAAATCTTTTCTGTAAATCTGCATTATCTGCTCAGCTGCATACTCTGCAGCGGCTACAGCTTTGCCCAGACAGATATTTTTAAATAAAAAATTCACGAATGTGACTGCCGGAGTTTAAGAATACACTCTTGCAGACTGTCTCGCCAATAAGGAATTCGCAACTCAAACCTGCTCTTTATTTTTCCTTTATCAAGCAAGCTGAACGAAGGCCTGACTGCAGGCGTAGGATAGGCTTCTGTGCGAATTGGGTAAATAGGCGTATTTAAACCACTCATATCGCGTATAGCAATCGCAAAATCGTACCAGGAGGCTACGCCCTCATTGGAGTAGTGATAAGTGCCGGCCGAATTCATAAGAACCGGGCTTTGTGCAATGGCTAAAATGGCGGCAGCAAGATCGGCCGCATTGATAGCCGCGGCGAGGTGCGTGAATTCA
>CAZUHX010000049.1:0-15033 GCA_964620795.1 uncultured Chitinophagaceae bacterium | reverse complement strand
AGGGGCCGGCCTTCGGCCGGGTGGCGTATTGTATAGGCATAAAATTTTTACGTCCATACAATACGCTACGGAACCCCCGAAACACCCGGCCCCGCGACGCGGGGAGGCGCCCAATTTCTTTCTAAAATGAAGGCACTGATAATCCGCGTTTAAAGAATGTTGCCTTTGATGCGGGCAAAGAATCTACAGTATTTTTTTATAGATACAATTGCGATTTTATAAGATCATAAATGCTTATTCCATTGCGCTGAGAAGAGCTTTCATCAGGCTTTCTATCCCTTGATACATTCTGATAAAATCGATGTATTTCCGCAGCGGCTGAAACTTTTTCTATATCCGGTCGTATACTTTTCCGAGGCAGAGAGCTTCGGATTTTAACTCTATTGCCCTCTATCGCTTTCTAAATAAAAGTATACCGCCATATGAAGAAATTAATAGTGAATGTAACTGAGCTGGCATCTGCCATGAGGTTCAACAGAAGAAGAGTAAACAGGAAGTCTGCTCAGCCAAAAAGCGAAGACTTAAAGTTTGATGTTACACCTTCTAAGCTTACTATAACTTCTGCAGCCATAGAAAATCTGATTAGTACCGTTCCGTGCGAAGCAGATGATAATTTTTCATTTTTATTGTCTGCAGGTGATGTGCAGCTTATCGAGAATCTTGATGAAGGTTCTTTAGCCATTACCGTAAACAAAGAGAGCGGAAACGTTACGCTGATAAATCATATTGCTTTTAATAGCTTTAATCAGATAGTTAAAGCGAATCTGTTTGCATAATCCATCCGCTGAAATTGCATCCATTGTATGAGGCAGTATCTGATTGCTAAATTCCTTTGGAAATAGCTACTTAATTCCAATGCCCGTTTTCTTCAGCTCTTTTTATTTGAATTGTTTCGAACCGTGTTAATAAAAAAACCACTTCAAGCTCTTCGACAGCTTCTGTAGTGCGGTGTTCTGATTTACCTGTATCTTAAAATCGGCACTTGTCCTAGTCGCAGGGTTTTCTCTTGCTCTTGACTGCAGGAAAAGAAAAGTCTGCTGCTTACTGTGTCTTTTATAAAAGAATTACAAGTCTGTAATATTTATCTTTTATATGTATTTGACACTTCTCCGGTGAGCTAAGACGAACATCTGTCTTGCTGCTAAAGGGTCGCTTCAATAATCGAGCCTGATAAGTATAAAGTACAAAGAGATAATCGCAATGGCCTTGTCAGAAATCTCCCATCGTTTCTTCCAGCTGAGCCAGCGCTTTTTCCATTTGTTCGGCATTGGGTGCCACACCATGCCAGTGGTGGTGACCTTCCATGAAATCGACACCTTTACCCATCACGGTGTGCATCAGTATAAAAACGGGCTTACCCTGCCCTGTCATTGATTTGGCTTCATCGAGCGTGCTGTTGAGCAACTCCAAATCGTTTCCTTGTGTCTCCAGCACCAGCCAGCCAAATGCTTCCAGCTTGGCTCTCACATTACCCAGATTCATCACGTCTTCGGTATTGCCGTCTATCTGCTTTCCGTTGTAATCCATGGTGGCGATAAGATTATCAACCCGATGATGAGCCGCAAACATCAGGGCCTCCCAGATCTGCCCTTCCTGAAACTCTCCGTCTCCATGCAGCGTGTAAATCAGATGCTTATCGCCATTGAGCTTTTTGGCCATGGCCGCTCCCAGAGCTACGCTCAGTCCCTGACCCAGCGAACCTGAAGCCACCCGGATTCCGGGAAGGTGTTCCTTGGTGGCAGGATGCCCCTGTAGCCGGGTGTTGAGCTGACGAAAAGTACCCAGCTCTTTTTTGTCGAAATATCCGGCATGAGCCAGGGTACTATACCAAACCGGACAAATATGTCCGTTTGAAAGAATAAAAATATCTTCCCCCTTGCCGTTCATGTCAAAATTGGGATGATGGTTCATCTGTCGGAAATACAGGCTGACCAGAAATTCAGTGCAGCCTAAGGATCCTCCCGGATGACCGCTCCTGGCCATGCCGGTCATGCGCACAATGTCTCTTCTTACCTGAGAACAAATCGCTGCCAGTTTTTCTATGGGATATTGCATTGGGAGGTTTTTTGCGAAAATAAAACCACAACCAGAGCCGGAAGTGTACAGATGTTAACATGCCGTCAGTGAAAGCCCAAATTGTTCAGCAAAATTTTCGCCGGAACTTCAACTCTTTTGTTAAAATTGTGTTTAAAGATCAAATTTCGCTTCCACATGATTCGCACAGCATCACTTCTGATCCTTACTCTGATCGTAATTCCGATCATCACCATCTGGTTCGACACCCCACCCGATGCGGTGCAGTGGCAGATGATTAAATCTACCGGAACACTTATGCTCTCCGCGGCTCTGGGCTGCTTTATACTCAGTGAAATCACCCGCAATTGCAGTCAATTCGATAAACTTTGGAGTATTCTGCCCGTGGTCTATGCCTGGATGATCGCTTCCATCGGCGAATGGAACGATCGTTTGGTTCTTATGGCCATTCTGGCGACCGTCTGGGGTGTGCGGCTCACCTTCAACTTTGCAAGGCGGGGAGGCTATTCATGGAAATTCTGGGAAGGCGAGGAAGATTACCGTTGGGAAGTTCTGCGCCAGCGCAAAGAGTTTCAGTCTAAAACGGTCTGGACGCTTTTTAATTTCTTTTTTATATCCCTGTATCAAAACGCTTTGGTCTGGATGTTTACGCTTCCGCCCATCATCGCCTGGCAGGCCCGCGATACATCTCTGGGAATAGCCGACTTTATCTTTTCCGGCTTATTCGTGGGCCTGGTGGTGATTGAAACGATTGCAGACCAGCAGCAATATGATTTCCAGACAGAAAAATACCGTAAAAAAGCAGCAGGAGAAGCCTTGAATGAAGAAGAAAAGCAAGGTTTTATCTCCAGCGGACTCTGGAAAATTTCCCGTCATCCCAATTACGCCGCCGAGCAATCTCTTTGGGTGGTTTTTTATCTGATGGCTGCCTTCGCCGCCGGCAGATACCTCAACTGGAGCGCGGCCGGCAGTCTTCTCCTCATCTTGCTTTTTCAGGGAAGCAGCAACTTCAGCGAAGACATTTCTTCCGGGAAGTATCCTGCTTATAAAGACTATATCCGCAAGGTACCCCGCTTCATTCCCCGCTTTTTCTAATGTCGCTTACGGTTCAGAGACTGAATCTCGACAATTCATGGTGGATCAGCTGGAATAACACCCGGCTGCTGCTGGATCCCTGGATTGTTTCGAGCGAAATTGACGGCTTCAGCTGGTTCAACGAACAGTGGCATGCCACTCCTCCCGTTCCTGAAAATAAAATTCCGGACTACGATTTTGTGTTGGTTAGCCAGCCTTATTCCGACCATTGTCATTCGGAAACACTGAGACTGCTCAAGCCGTCTGCTCCGGTCTATGCCGTCCCCCGCGCCTGCAGAAGGATTAAACGCGAATTGCCCTCACTTCAGCCCTTGCCCATCGAAACACAGTCACAGAAGATCGGGCAGCTTGAGATTTTCCGCATCAGCCCCGGCCGGCTCATCGATCCTATTTACCATATGCTGGTTATCTGTTGCGGAAAGGAAGCGCTGGTATACGCGCCCCACGGCTTTAGCCTTTCAGCAAAAGACAAAGAACAGCTCAGTAGTTATAAGATCAGGTTGTTGCTTACTTCATTCCTGCATTTTCGCATGCCCTTTTTTCTCGGCGGACTCGTCAATCCGGGTACAGCAGGAGCTTTTGCCCTCATGGATCAGCTGAATCCGGAAAGGGTCATCAACACGCATGATGAAAAGAAGAACGGCAAGGGCATCGTGCTCAAAATCTCGGAAGTTATTTTTCCCAATATGCAGGCGCTATCGGTTCACGAGCCGCGCATCCTGCCGGCAGATCACTATTATCCCATTAACTGCTGAAGCTCGAAAAGCACACAAGAACCATTTCTGTATTATATTGTTGAAATTTTAAATTAAACTGATCTCAGTCTCATGAAACAAACCATTACTCTTCTCGCTTTTATGCTTGCCTTCGGATTTGCGAAAGCACAAAGCACCAGTTCTTTTCACAGTTTATCGGCCGTATTGCTGGATGGCAGTCCGATGGATATGTCGCAGTATTACGGCAAGAAAGTAATGGTGGTCAATGTGGCCAGCTTTTGTGCCTACACTCCCCAGTTTGAAGAGCTGGAAACACTTTATGAGCAGTACCGCAGCAACAATTTTGAAATCATTGGTTTCCCCTGCAACGATTATGGTCGTCAAGGCGGCTCCGACAGCGATCTCATCAATGTGTGTTCGTCATACAATGTTTCATTCCCGATTACACAGACCGTAAGTATTGAAAACAATCCCATTCATCCTGTGTATGCATGGCTCACGCAACGTTCGCTCAACGGAGTAAGCAACGCCAATGTAAGCTGGAACTTCAACAAATTTCTGATCGACGAGGCCGGAAACTGGGTGAGGTATTACAATCAAAACACCCTGCCCAACGATCCCGCTATTATTCAGTGGATTTTATCTCCCTCGGTAATCAATTCTGTGATTGATACAAAAAATGAAAAGGGATTGAAATTGCTTTCGTCCAATCCTGCATCTTCATTTCTTGAATTGGAGTGGAAAGGCGCAGAGCAGCTTCAGGGATTTAGTCTGATATCTGCCGAAGGCCGTGAGCTCAGAAGAATCTTTCCCGGAGAAAATCAGCAATTCAGTGTAGATGTTTCCGATCTGGGTCCCGGCATTTATACCGGCAAATGGAACACAGCAGGCAGCGGAGGCTTTATGCGCATCCTGATTGCCCGCTAATTCTTTTCACCAATTCTTCGCATCCCAATACTCGGGAACCGAAGCGGTAAGCAAGAGTTTTTGTCTGCTGAATGGATGTGCCAGTTCCAGGCTGCGTGCATGCAATGCAATTCCTTCTACAGGTTCATTGCCCGGAAAACCATAGCGCACATCGCCCAAAATCACATGCCCGTGATGCGCCAGCTGTGCACGGATCTGATGATACTTCCCTCCCGGCAGATTCAGCTCCCAATGCAGAAATCCATCTTTCTCCTGCACTTGGTATTTCAGACTCACAGGCTGATATCCTGCAGCCAAATTGTCGCGAACAAGAGCTTTCATCTCTTGCTCCGATTTCTTCAACCAGTCTTTGAATTCTCCTGAATCCATCGAAGGCTTTTTACCTCCCGAAATAGCTATATACTTTTTTATAATTTGTTTTTCTTCCTGCATGCGGTGCAGGCTTTTCAGCACTTCTTTTCCCGTGGCTATCATCAAAAGGCCGGAGGTCACACGGTCAAGCCGGTGCGCTGCAGCGGCAAACTTCAGCTGAGCCTGCTTTTGTATCCAGGTCGTGGCATCCTGTTCTCCGTTTTTCCCGCCTTCACTGAGCCAGCCCGCAGGTTTATTGAGCACACATATCCAGCGGTCGCGGTAAATGATCTCCGGAAATTTCATTCCTGATAATAAATTCTTTTCACCCGTTGAGAAATTCCCGTAAGCAGTTCATAGGGTATGGTTCCTGCCAGCTGCGCCAGACTGCGAATGTCGGGATCGTGACCGAAGATGATCACTTCGTCTCCTTCATTCACATGTTCCAATCCGGTGATGTCGAGCATGCTCATGTCCATACAGATATTGCCGATGATGGGTGCCTTCTGTCCGTGAATGCTCATATAGCCTTTGCCCTGCGAAAGACTTCGCGGCAGTCCGTCGGCGTAGCCCACGCGCACCGTAGCAATGCGCATCGGAGACTCAGCCCTTCCGGCCCGGCCATAGCCCACACTCTCACCGGCTTCCACTTCCTTGATCTGCGCGATGGTTGTTTTAAAGGTGCTCACATTCTCGAGCTTCGATTGAATCTTGGCTGAGGCATCTACTCCATAAAGGCCGATTCCCAGACGAACCATATCGAATTGTGCACGACTGTGGCGAAGAATTCCTCCTGTGTTCAAGATATGTCGGAGAAAAGGTTTAGGACAAGCGTCCGACAAAACCAAACTCATGCGTTCAAACCGTTCTATCTGACTTTCGGTAAAGTCATCAAAGCGGGAATCCTCACTGGCCGAGAGATGAGAGAAAACCGAGGCCACCTCCAGCAGTTCGCAATGTTCTTTTAACAAGCTGCAAAGTTCAGGCAGATCTTTTTCTGCAAAGCCCAGGCGGTTCATACCGGTTTCCAATTCAAGATGTATTCTGAATTGAAGCGAACGTTTGCCGCGAAAAATTCGGGCAGCTTCAGCAAACTTGCGAAACAAAGGGAGATTAAACAGATCCGGCTCCAGACGATAACTCAGCATGGTCTCAAAAGATCGCTGCTCGGGATTCATCACCATGATGGGTAAAGAAATTCCGGCTTTTCTTAACTCAACACCTTCGTCGGCATAAGCAACTGCGAGATAATCAACACGATTAAATTGCAGTGCATTGGCTATTTCGAAACTTCCGCTTCCATACGAAAAGGCTTTCACCATGGCCATTACCTTCGTATCGGGATTCAATAAATTCTGATAGGTCTTCAGGTTTTTGATCAGCGCATTCAGATTGATTTCCAGTACAGTCTCATGCGCTTTCTTTTCCAGCAGTTTGCCGATGATTTCAAATTTGAATTTCCTGGCTCCTTTCAACAGTATTGACTCGTTGAGAAAAACCAGCTCTTCATAATGAGATAGCAGGTCTTCTGTATCCTTGTAACATACAATTTCCGGAAGTCCGCTTTTATCCAGATACTTCCGTTGCCTGCTCAGAGCCGGTCCCACACCAATGAGCCTGTGCACTCCTGCATCAGAGAGCATTTTTCCCACCTCTTCATACAATTCAATTTCTCCTTTACCGCTTTGCAGTATATCTGAAAGAATAACTGTTTTGCGGGATGTACGGTTTTGCTGATTCAGGAAATCCAGCGCAATGCGCAGTGAGCCCATGTCTGAATTGTATGAATCATTGATCAGAATACAATTATTCTGGGCCTCTTTCATTTCCAGCCGCATGGCAATGCGACTCAGGTTTTTAACACGTGATGCGATGGTTTCAAAACCATATCCGAGATAAAGCATCAAAGCACAGCAATGCAGCGCATTTTCTACAGAGGCCTTGTCGGTGAAGGGCAGTTCCAGATCATACAATCGCTCGCCATACTGACAACTCAGATATGCACGGTTGTTGTGAAGTACCAGACTCTTTACCTGAAGATCTGAATCGGCATGAAACGACCAGCTGAAGGTTTTGATTTTGTTGTCGTGATTTTCTGCCGACTTTGAAAGTGCATTGATTTCAGCAATACTCTGGTTGATGTCGGGATAATCCATACAATAGACCAGGACTTTGCATTGCACAAAAAGTTTGAGTTTTTCTTTGGTCTTATGGCGTATGTTTAAAAAGCCTTCACTGTGTGCTTCGCCAATATTGGTAAACAGACCGATCTCGGGCCTGATCATGCTTTCCAGCTTTTCCATTTCTCCCGGCTCAGAGATACCGGCTTCAAAGATTCCGAGATTGTGGGTCTCATCCATTTGCCAGAGTGAAAGCGGCACACCGAGCTGTGAATTATAGCTTTTGGGACTGCGCACAATATGAAAGTCTTCATGCAGCAGCTGATAGAGCCATTCTTTAACGATGGTTTTGCCATTGCTGCCCGTGATACCGATTACCGGAAAAGAAAACTGCCGGCGCTTCCATGCAGCCAGTTTTTGCAAAGCCTGCAGGGTGTTTTTCACTTTGAGCACATGAGCCCCCTGCAGTTGATGAAGCGGTGCCTCTTCGCTCACCAAAAAGTTGCGCACTCCCTTGCGGTAAAGTTCCTCCAGATAATCATGTCCGTTGAGACGGCTTCCGGGAATGGCCACAAACAAGGTAGAAGCCGCATCTCCCAGTCGGCGGCTGTCGGTCAGCAATTCGGCAAAAGGCATATCAGACTCTCCCTTTTGCAGCCAGCTTCCATGAAGTTCTTTCACCAGATCATCTAATCTCAATTGCTTTTCCATAATCGTTGCCAAAGAAAGCAATCAAATTTCGTGAAGATGTGCTTCGTCTTAAATTTGACGGCTATATTTTTTTCCACAAAAGCCAGATCGCAGACTTGTATGAAGATTCCTGATGTGCTGTTCCGCAAAGAGACCATTCTCAGACATACTGCTCTAAGATGTTCGATTGCCCTTTTTGTTCTTCTGAATCTTGCATGCTTTGATGTACTTTATGCTGCAGGCAGCGCTGCCGATACATCCCGTGTACAAAGCGCTGCCTCCTATTTCAACATTCCCATCAAGATCGGTTACGACAAGATGGATCAGTTTATAGACAGCAGCATGCGCTCTGTTTTGTATGAAGACAGCACGGAAGGCAGTCTGGTGAGGGTAAAAAAATACGGTCGAATGAGTATTGCCGGCAAGGAAGATTCTGCCGAGATCAGCCTGCCGCTGCGGGTGTGGTACAAAAAGAAAATCGGCCCCACGGAATTCAGCACCGACTTTGATCTGGTGCTCAGACTGAGTCTGAAGCTCTCGGTAAAAGGCGACTGGAAGTTGCTCACGCAAACGCGACTGATTGATTACAAAATCAGCAGGGCTCCTGCAGCGCGACTGGCGGGCCTGGAGTGGGACTTCAGCTTCCTGTTGAAGCAGATTCTGAAATACGCATTGCCGCGCATCACCACAAAGATTGATGAAAGCATGGCCGAATCGGATTTGCTGAAACAGTATGCTGTTTACATGGGCAGGGAGACGGGAAAGCCAATGATGGTCGACACTGCCTACAAGGCATGGATTGTTTTGCAGCCGGGCAGATTTTATTACATACCCGTTCGCTTTTTGAAGAAAGAGATGCTGATCAATGCTGCGATGGATGGGGTGTTGAAAATGGGCATGGGTGAAGTGCCGCCCGCACAAAAGGAGCAGGCTGTATCGAAGCTGATATTGAAAGACAGTTTGCCGGAGTTTTTCTCAACGCGGCTGAATCTGGAAATTCCGCTTACGAGTCTTGAAAATGCTCTGCGGCTGTCGCTGATAGATACGGTCATACCCTTGAGCAAGCGAAAAGAAATCAAAATAGATGATATTCGTTTATTTCAGATGGGTGAAAAGCTAGGCTGCAGGCTGATGGTATCGGGAAGTTATCGTTTTGATTTGCTGCTGCACACGCGATTGATTTTCAGTGACAGTCTTCAGGCATTTCGTGCGGCAGATTTAGAATACAATGTAGAGAGCAAGCAGCTCTTGATCAAGGCGGCAGATTTACTGTTTGAAAATAAAATTAAATCTAAGATATATGATGCACTTCAATATGATCCGAAGGCTGATATTCGCAAAGCCACGGAGGGATTATCGAAGTTTCTGAACAACTACAATTACGAAAACAAGTTATTGGTAAAGGGGGGGATCAGTCAGATAAAATTTTCAGGCATCAAGTGCGAAAACAGTTTGGTTACGGGGGTATTGAATGTTATGGGGAAGGCACAGATATCGGTGATTGGCATGGGCAAGTAAAAGTTGCTGTGGCCCGGCGGTTGGGCGGGAGGGTGGGGAGCAAAAAAGTAGTCCTGAGGCGCAGCCGAAGGACGGATCTTCTCCTCAATCAGAGCCGGGCGAGGATTCCGCAGACATTTAACTGTCAGGCACAAACAAGGCAATGATCAGGCAAAGGCTAAATTTTTCCGCTTCTGTTGCCGGTAAGCACATACACATTGTTTTTTTCGAACCCTTCCTCTCTAAATTTGTTTTACCAAAAACATCAAACATGAGCTACCCAAAAGCAGGACAAAAGGCACCCGCATTTCAATCGACAGACCAGGACGGAAAGAAAGTTTCACTCTCCGATTTCAAGGGAAAGAAACTCGTACTTTATTTCTATCCAAAAGACGACACTCCCGGCTGCACTGCTGAAGCCTGCAGTTTGCGCGACAATTATGCGGCGATGATCAAAGCGGGCTATGAAATATTGGGGGTAAGCAGTGATGATAGCAAAAGCCACAAAAAGTTCATTGCCAAGTACGAACTTCCATTTCGTCTGCTGGCCGATACCGACAAAAAAGTTCACGAGGCCTATGGCACATGGGTAGAAAAATCCATGTATGGCCGCAGTTATATGGGAACAGCCCGTGTTACTTTTGTAATAGGAGAAAACGGAATCATTGAAGAAGTCTTCGAAAAAGTAGACACCAAGGCACATGCTGAACAAATACTTAAAGTAAACAAGGCCGCTGTACCTGCAAAGAAGCCGGCTGCTGCAAAAAAGGCTGCTGCTTCTAAACCAGCACCGAAAAAAGCTGTTGCTGCAAAAAAAACGGCTCCGGTTAAAAAAGCCTCTGTCTCAAAAAAATCTGCAACAAAGAAGACCGCGCCTTCCAAAAAGGCAATTGCTGTCAAGAAAACTGCATCTAAATAATTAAACTTAAATCCGGAAAGAATTTTGCAAGGTCCGGCACTAAGCGGAAACAGCCCGGTTAAAGTCTGAGATATAGAAGGGGAGTCGGCAATTTACTGCTGCCTCCCTTTCTGCTTTAACGATGAAATAAACTGAATTTAAGAGGCCGCAGAAATCTATCTCATATAGCAATTCAATCAATCTGTTTACCTTCCCCGAATGAAAGGGAAATGGCTGCGCATTCTCAGCGGTCCGGCTGCAGGCTCATTATGTGTGCTTGGACTGTGGCATCAGGAAGTAACCATGTCCGTTGCGCTTATGGCCGGCCTGGCTGCATGGATGGCGCTCTGGTGGTTTTCAGAAGCCGTGCACCATGCGGTTACTGCACTTCTTCCGCTGGCCTATCTTCCACTGGCGGGGATCTGTGATTCAAAAACCGCGGCAGCCCAATATACCGACCCCATCGTTTTTCTTTTTATGGGTGGTTTTATGCTGGCGCTGGGCATGGAACGCTGGGGACTTCATCGCCGGATTGCTCTTTTGATCTTGGGTATGATGGGAAGTCGGCCGCCACTTATCCTTCTGGGAGTTATGCTCTCCGCTTTTTTGATTTCGATGTGGATCTCCAATACAGCTACCGTGATGATGCTTTTCCCGGCTGTAACTGCGGTAATCCATAAGCTGGAGCAAGAAAGATCAGGCGAAAGAGATTTGCGCCCGCTTTCGGTAGCTTTATTGCTCGGGCTGGCCTATGCAGCCAGTATTGGCGGAATGAGCACACCGGTAGGAACCCCCACCAATATGATTTTTCTGCGCGAGTTTTCTGCCCGATATCCCGATCTTCCCGCGCCCGGATTTCCGGAATGGATGGCGCATGCTTTACCTGTAAGTGCACTGCTGTTTTTGTTCACATATGTAGTGCTTTTACTATTGCATGTACGCAGCCGCGAGCCTTTGATGGAAGACGGTTATTTTAAACAGGAACAAGAAGCTGAAGGACCGCTCAGCTATGAAGAAAAAATGGTCGCCTTTCTTTTCGGCATGGCTGCTTTGCTTTGGTTCTCAAGAGCAGATATGGATTTCGGTTTTGCCAGAATTCCCGGATGGTCAACGCTGCTGGGATTCCCGGCTGATGCGGTTTCGGATGCTACAGTGGCCATGACAATGGCACTGCTCATGTTTGTGATTCCTTCGCGCAATGAATCCGGACGTGCGTTGCTGGAATGGGAAGAAGCTGCAAAATTGCCCTTTGATGTAGTGCTGCTCTTTGGAGGAGGATTTGCCATGGCTAAGGGAGTAGAAGTGAGCGGACTTGGCAACTGGCTGGCGGCACAACTGAGCGGGCTTCAATCTGCACCGGTATGGATGCTCAGTCTGGGGGTTTGTCTGCTCATCACGGCCATCAGCGAAATTGCCAGCAATGTAGCTTGTATTCAGCTAATGCTGCCTGTACTTGCGGCCATGCAGCCCGCTCTAGGTATTGCTCCTGAAGCCCTGATGCTGCCGGCCACTCTGGCCGCTTCCCTCGGTTTCATGTTGCCGGTTGCCACTGCGCCCAACACCATTGTTTATTCAACGGGAAAAATCAAGATGCGGCAGATCATGACGGCAGGTCTGCTTGTAGATCTGGCCGGAATTCTGCTTATCAGTCTGATCGGATAAAATGAAATATTATATTTTACTATTTATTTTATTTTTTATGTCTGAAACACGCGCCGATATGAACAGGATTCCCGACTATCCTTCCGTATATCAGATTTATCCCCGCTCATTCTGCGACTCAAACGGAGACGGCATCGGCGACATTCCCGGCATCATATCAAAACTGGATTACATTCAATCTCTTGGATTCGACGGCATCTGGTGCTCGCCCTTTTTCAGCAGCCCTCAGCAGGATTTCGGTTATGACATTTCCGATTACGAAAACATTGCCCCCGAATATGGAAGCCGCGAAGATGCCATCCGACTTATGGATGAAGTGCACCGCCGCGGTATGTTTATTATACTTGATCTGGTGATGAACCACACCTCTGTAGAGCATCCCTGGTTTAAGGCCTCTGCCTCCGGCAAGAACAACGCATACTCAGACTGGTATCTCTGGCAAGACAAGCCCAACAACTGGATGTCGCTTACGGGGGGAAGCGGCTGGCATTATCATCCACAAAGAAAACAATATTACTACGCCTCATTTCTCCCCTTCCAGCCGGATCTGAACTACCGCAATCCGGAGGTCAAAAAGCGTATGCTGGAAATCGCCCGCTTCTGGCTCGATCGCGGTGCAGACGGATTCCGGCTTGACATATTTAATGTGATATACAAAGACGCTGCTTTTCGGAACAATCCCTTCGCCTTTAAAGCCGTTCCGGATGAAAATGACCCATCGGGCTTTTTTCAGCAGTTCAAATACACCATCAATCAGCCCGAGTCGGTAGAATTTGCCCGTGAGCTGCGTGCGGTTTGTGATGCCGAAGGGAAACATCCCATCTTATTGGGAGAAGTGTCCGGAAGCATGGATACCATCCGCGAGTATCTCGGAAACGGGCGCGACGGATTATCACATGTTTTTGTTTTTCACATGTTGCCTTTTCGCTTCAAAGCGTCATGGTTTCAAAACCTGCTTGCAGATATGGAACGCGTATTCCCTGCTCCTTATCAACCTGTTTATGTCTTCAGCAATCACGATCGCCGCAGAAGCATGGCGCGTCTTGGCAACGACCTTGGCAAGGCGAAGCTCTTACACACGCTGCAGTTTCTGGTTCGCGGAGCTCCCGTGATGTACTATGGGGAAGAGCTGGGCATGGGAGAAGTCAAGCTGCCGCGAAAAACAGCATTAGATCCCATTGCCCGAAAATTCAGGCTGGTTCCCAAGAGTTTCGACAAGCTGTTGGGAGAAACCTTAAACCGGGATGAAGCACGCCTGCCTATGCCCTGGAACGATAGTATTTCCGGGGGCTTCAGCAGTTCAACAAAAACCTGGCTTCCCCTTGCGCCGGAATACCGGAATCAGAATGTAAAAGTTGCGGAAAGTGATGCTCAGAGTCTCATGCATTATGTCAGGAAGCTCAATGCCATGCGCAACCAATGGGATGTTCTGAGGTCGGGAAGTATGGAAGTAAAGTGCGAAAAGAATGTTCTCATCATAGATCGCCGGAATGAAAAAGGTGAACATTTCAGGATTTACCTGAACTTCGGAAAGAAATCCACAACTGCTAAAGTTGAAAACGGAGCAATGTTGCTTTGCAGCAACGATCAAATTATATACGAACAACAGAGCATACTATATTTGACAGCGTATGGTAGCGCAGTTTTTAAAATAAAATGACATTGATTTTATTTATATTATTATTTATATCATTTAATTTATGTGCACAAACAGATGCACCTTCATGGATAGATTCGCTTCGCAATCAGCTCCGGCAGGAAATTCTGGATTCGGTACGCAGCCATCCTGAATGGTTTGACAAATCGGATGAGCTTTCATCTGCCCGGTTATCAGGATTCAGGGGCAAGTTTGAACTTGGTATATATTTGGAAACTTACTATCAGTTTGATTTTAACCGTCCGGCCGACCAAAACCGGCCGCCTTTTGTTTACAGTCACAACCGGCACAACGAGTTTAATTTAAACTTAGGGGTGTTGCGTGCTTCCTGGACATCCGCGCGCTTCCGCACATCACTGGCAATCATGGCCGGAACTTATGCGCAGGCCAATCTTGCTGCTGAACCGGCCGGACTGCGGATGATACGCGAAGCAACAGCCGGCTTTAATCTTTTGCGTAAGGGTTCACTCTGGCTGGAAGGAGGAATTTTCTCCTCCCACATCGGATTTGAAAGTGCAGAAGGCAGCTCATGTTTCAATCTTACGCGAAGCATACTGGCCGACAACTCGCCCTATTACGAAAGTGGTCTTCGTTTAAGCTGGCAGCAGGCGGATGAAAAAGTTTATGCAGCTTTATTGCTGCTCAACGGCTGGCAGCAGATTCGTCGAACGCCCGGAAGCACTCTGCCCTCGGCCGGGTGGCAGTTGCAGTTCAGGCCACTCGAAGGCTTACTGCTCAACAGTTCTTCATACATCGGTCCGCAAGGTCCAGATGAAACAAGGCGCATGCGCTACTTCCACAACTTTTATCTGCAATACGATCATGCGCCTTCGGGTTTCAGTATGATAGCGGGCCTGGATGCAGGCATACAGCAGCGCAACAAAGGTGTACATGAATACGCTTTCTGGTACAGTCCGGTACTCATCCTCAGACAAAAGGCCGGAAAGAAATGTTTTCTGTCATATAGATCAGAATACTACCGTGACCGCGAGGGAGTCATCATTGCAAGCAACACGCCTAATGGATTCGGGGTGCTCGGAAACTCTCTGAATCTGGATGTAGTTCCATTTGCCGGGGCATTGGTCCGTGCCGAAGGGAAATTGCTTTATTCTCCCCGCGGTAAGTCGTTTGAAGCGAGAGGAAAAACCTATGAACTTAGTCCCAGTGTAACGGTGGCTATGTGCTGGAATTTCAGCAAGAAGTTTTAATGTGATCGTTTATAAATTCAAAGACCAATTGTATTTAACAAACCTCATCCTTTGAAGCATTTGAATAAGCAATAAACTTTTTCCAGGCACAAAGCCGCGCCAGGGGGTGAAGGGGCCGGCCTGCGGCCGGGTGGCGGCACGCCACGGAACCCCCGCAACACCCGGCCCCGCGATGCGG
>CAZUHX010000048.1:0-15047 GCA_964620795.1 uncultured Chitinophagaceae bacterium | reverse complement strand
GCGAGCTGGGTTCAGAACGTCGCAAGACAGTTCGGTCCCTATCTGTTGCGGGCGTTAGAGACTTGAGAGGAGCTGACTCTAGTACGAGAGGACCGTGTTGGACGAACCTCTGGTGTACCTGTTGTGGCGCCAGCTGCACCGCAGGGTAGCTACGTTCGGATGGGATAAGCACTGAAAGCATCTAAGTGCGAAGCCCACCTCAAGATGAGGTCTCTTTTAAGGGCCGTAGAAGATTACTACGTTGATAGGTCGTAGGTGTAAAGGTGGTAACATCAAAGCCAAGCGATACTAATAGCCCGTTAGCTTTCTTATTATTCACCATTCGGTGTAAACCGGTCAGATTTTACCTTTACCAATATGTTAAACTTATTTTTAAGCTTAATGGTGACTATAGCGAGGGGGATCACCTCTTCCCTTTCCGAACAGAGTAGTTAAGCCCCTCCACGCTGATGGTACTGGGTTAAAACCCCGGGAGAGTAGGTAGTCGCCAACCCTTTTTTAAAGCCCCGCAATCGCGGGGTTTTTTTTTGCCTTTATCCCATGCAAAGTCTTAGCACTTCTGATAGAATAATAAAGCAGTTCTTTACTAAACGATTATAGAATTAATTTTCATTAATTATTTCTGTGCTTTGCCTAATGAAGCACAGCTCTGTACCACTTCTCAAATTTTCTTTATATGCAGTCCTTTGGTGCGGTTTGGCTTTATTTCTGGTTTATAATCTGCCGATTACCAACCACCGTCTGCTGATTTACCCGCTTCTTTGTCTTCAAGTTTACTTCTCTCTTAGACTAGTGAGTCTGCTAAAAGGGAAAGAAAATCTTCTTAGAATACGATACTTTTTGCTATTTCAGCTTTCCGGTTTTAACTCCTTTTTTCTTCCTGTAATGTTGTTTCAGCTCTTTGCTATGAACGCAAATGAAATTCAGCACAAGCAGGTATTTGTTTATTTCAGTACGATCCATTCTGCAATAAAAACTTATGATAAATATAGATGTGAGGCAGATCTATTAGCTGTTCGGGATAGCAAAAGCCATAAGTGGTTGCCATTGCGCACCAAAATTCTTTTGGAAGGAGATTCAATTCAACTTTCTGCTTTAAAGCCGTCGGACTGTGCATATGCTTATGTAAAAGCAGAAGCTATAGCTCAAAATCAGCCGAGGCAGAAATATTTTTTATGGCTTAAGGGAATTTCTCAACGGGCCTTGATGATTTCCCGACCCTCATTAGTGACAGGTTCAACAGAATTTATTCCCGAGCTTTGGCAGCAAGAGCTTGTTGCTAAACTGAATTCAAAGCTAAGTGGTTTTGATCATCAGATCTGCGCTGTTGCAGCAGCTATGTTACTTGGTTATCGTACGGAAATCAGTAATGAACTGAATCAGGCATATGCAGCCAGTGGCGCACTTCATGTATTGTCGGTATCGGGCATGCATCTCGGTATATTGTTTTATTTCATTTCAAAGTTAAGTGCACTGGCCGGCTCTGCGTTTTCTGAATCTGTTTATAGTAGACTGGCATTGCTTATTTTGAGTTGGTTGTATGCAGCACTTACAGGTTTTTCGTCATCAGTTATCAGAGCCGCCATGATGTTTAGTATGTATCTTCTGAGTCTGATGATTGATCGCAAAGCAGATGGTAAAAATTTGTTGGTCGGATCACTTATCATTTTGATTTGTGTAGATCCGGTTTTACTCTGTTCTATCGGCTTTCAAATGAGTTATCTGGCGCTTGCCGGTATCCTGTGGTTTCAGCCGTTGTTGCAGTTTCCAACAATAAGATCTGAATCACTCCCGGGAAAGTTTTGGTCACTCAGTAGTGCAGGAATAGCTGCCCAACTTACAACTACACCATTAGCATTCACGTATTTTGGTCAGTTTCCGGTTTATTTCTTGATAAGCAATCTTATCGTAGCTCCACTGGGCTTCATCATCATGGTCAGTGGAACAATTTTATTGTTTTTGCCACAGGTTAATCTCTTTTCTAATTTGTTGGCCTGGGTCTTGGGTAACTCTGTTTTGCTGTTGAATGAAGGCTTGTTGATTCTGGAGGATCTTCCCGGTTCTGTTTTGAAGTACATGTTTTTAAATCTTCCTGCTGCAGCTGTAGCCAGCACTATGATTCCGGTGTTATATATTTTGCTCAAGAAGTTCAGAAGCAACGCCTTGTTGTATTTATTCGGCTGTATGCTGTTGTTGCAGTTTGTTTTACTGGGTTGCAGGGCGAGAGTTCAGCAAAAAGCAACATTTATAGTCTATTCCCTTCCTCCGTATGATTTATGTGCATTCGTTAATCGAGGCATAGCTTATACGGTAGGCACCATTCCTTTGACAAGTAAAAGTGGCAGGCCGGGGCAGGTGTTACTCAAGTCATGGGCGGATATGGGAGTAAGAAGACATCAGCCAGCAACAGAATCTCCCGGAACACGCAACACCTTGTTTTCTTTTCACGGAAAAACCATTCTGATGATGAGGAACGCGGAAGAGCCTCTTCCTGCACAACAAGCAGATTACTGGGTAATCAGCGGCACTTACCATTCTGATAGGATCAAGGTTTCAGCAGAAGCAAGTAATCCGCAAAAAATCATTTTTGACAGTAGTGTGAGAAGCAGGCAAAAGGCAAGACTTATGAAAAGCTTGCCCGTTAAGGATTTTGAAAAAAAGCTGTGGGATGTATCTGTAAAAGGCGCATTTATCGTTGATTTGTAGGTGAACTGTAAACTATGCAACAACTAAGCGAACAAGAACTTCTGAGAAGAGAAAAATTGCAGCGGCTGAAGTCGCTGGGCATTGCTGCTTATCCGGCAGAAAACTGGGACATCAGCCATCAAAGTGAAGAAGTGCTTCAGCATTTTTCAGCAGAGAAGGCGGAAGAGTTTTCTTCCGTTAAAATGGCAGGCCGGGTGATGGGCATCCGACTAATGGGGAAGGCCGCTTTCATAGTTGTGCAGGACGAGAAGGGCAGAATGCAGTGGTATATCAGCCGCGACGGAATCTGTCCCGGAGAAGATAAAACACTTTATGATGAAGTGTTCAAGCACCTGATTGATATAGGTGATATTGTGGGTGGAGAAGGGCATGTATTTGTGACCCGCACCGGAGAGACAACGCTTCATGTTACAGGTTTTAAACTTCTGTCAAAAAGCCTCCGTCCGTTGCCTATCGTAAAGGAGAAAGACGGAGAGCTGTATGATGCTTTTACCGATCCTGATCAGCGTTACCGGCAGCGTTATGTTGATCTCATTGTAAATCCGGGGGTACGTGAAACTTTTGTAAAGAGAAGTATGATGGTTCAGGCCATGCGACAATTTATGGCCTCCCGCGGATATCTTGAAGTAGAAACGCCTGTTTTGCAACCCATCTATGGAGGGGCATTGGCCAGACCATTCAAGACCCATCACAATACGCTCGATATGACTTTGTATCTGCGTATTGCCAACGAGCTTTATCTCAAGCGATTGATTACCGGAGGCTATCAGGGCGTTTTTGAATTTGCCAAAGATTTCAGAAATGAGGGCATGAGCCGTTTTCACAATCCTGAGTTTACCATGCTTGAGTTGTATGTAGCATATAAGGATTGTTACTGGATGATGGATTTTGTGGAGGAGATGATGGAGCACACGGTGTTAAGTATGCATGGAACTACCAGGATTCGAGTAGGAGAAAACGAAATAGATTTTGCGAGACCCTGGAAGAGATATACCATGTATGAGGCCATCAAGGTTTATACTGGCTATGATATTTCGGGCATGGGAGAAGACGAGTTGCGGCAGGTGTGTCGCTCATTGGGAATTTCTACCGATGCCAGTATGGGAAGAGGAAAGCTGATTGATGAGATATTTGGAAATAAAGCAGAACCCCAATTGATTCAGCCCACATTCATCACAGATTATCCGGTAGAGATGAGTCCTTTGGCTAAACGCCATCGCGACAATCCCGATCTGGTGGAGCGTTTTGAGGTGATATGCAATGCCAAGGAAATCGCCAATGCATTCAGCGAGCTGAATGACCCGATTGATCAGAGAGAGCGCTTTGAAGAGCAGCTAAGACTCGGTAAAAGGGGAGATACCGAAGCCATGGTACTCGATGAAGATTTTCTTCGCGCCTTGGAATATGGTATGCCGCCTACGGCCGGTATAGGCATCGGCATAGACCGCCTGGCCATGGTGCTTACCAACCAGGCCAGCATTCAGGAGGTGATTTTCTTTCCGCAAATGCGGCCGGAGAAGCAGGCGCAGGAAAACAACGAAACCAATGAAAATGAAGTCTAAGCTTCTGCTGTTTTTTGCCACCTGTTTCTCAAGCCTGCTCGCTTTTGCCCAAACGGCAAAGACGCCTGAGCAGATGAGCGATAAGGAGCGTGAGGCCATTGTGGCGCAGAAATATGCTGCATCCAAGGCTACCGAAACCGCAAGACTTCGCGAACAAGCGTTCGAATATTATAAGGAGCAATTGAAAAATGCCCGGGAGGTTAAAGTCATACAGTTTGATCAGTATCCGGATCAGCAACTTCCGGGAACACTCTCGGCTTTTCCCAATCTCCGGGTAATTCGTCTGGAGCAATGCCGGTATCTGGATCTTTACTTGCTCTTCAAAGACCTGGCTTCCTGTAAAAATATTAAGGAAATACATATAGGAAAAAGTAAATTGCGATCATTGCCGGGCAACATTGCTTTGCTCAATGGGCTGGAAGTCTTGTCGCTTCCTGACAATGAGTTGATGCGACTGCCGGATTCGCTGGCCGGCATACAGAGCTTGCGCAGCATTAATCTTCGTCATAATCCATATCTGAATGACAGTCTTGCACTGGCAGTGTTGTCTGAACTGAAATCCCTGGAGTCGCTTGACCTTTCAGCCGGAGGATATTTTTCACTCAGCGGCTCTTTGGGAAAGATCAGTAGTTTAAAACGGTTGAATCTTGCAGAAAACGGACTCGAACGCCTTCCGGCAGGAGTTTTACAAATGAAGACGCTAGAGGAGTTGAATTTGTCGAGAAACGAGAAGCTGAGTATAGCAGAAGTACTGACTGTTTGTGCCGGCCTGCCCTTACTTCGGCAATTGGAACTTAATGAATGCGCATTGACTTTTCTTCCATTGCCTTATACCGGATTTGCCGGATTGCGTACACTCCGATTGAAGGGGAATCAGCTCAGGAGCCTTCCGGAGCAGATGGGTGTTCTTGCTCAATTGGACACTCTTGATCTCGGGCAGATACAATTGGGGTACAAAAACAATCAACTCAGCTCACTTCCCATCGAGTTTGCAAAGTTGAAGCAGCTTCGCTATCTGGATATCTCAGGAAATCAACTGGCTTCGTTTCCGTCGCTATTGCAGGATATGGCGCAGCTCTCTTATCTGGATTTGAGTTACAACCCTTTGAAGCGTATTCCGGATTCACTTTCTGCTCTAAGGTCATTGAGGGTTTTGAAAGTTAATCAATGTCTGCTTGCAGAATTGCCTGCCGGCATCGGCGCATTGAGTGCGCTGGAGATACTCGAATCAGAAGGCTTTTTCTTCAATGGTGGTCAGGGGAAGCTGAAGTCTTTGCCGACAACATTCAGTGGATTAAAGAATTTGAAAAGATTATATCTGAGAGACAACCTGATAGAAAATCTGCCCATTGGATTTGGAAAACTGACTCAGCTTGAAGAGCTGGATTTGCGCGGCAACCTGATCAGAGAAATGCCTGCCGATATCGGCTCGTGCAGCAACTTGCGGTATGTGAATCTGAAGGCCAATGAAATTGCCCGTCTTCCTGAGGGCTTTTTCGGATTGGGAAATCTTGAGGAGCTGAGTCTGGCTATGAACAAAGGGTTTGACTACTCCTTTCATGCCCAGAAACTCAGTGCGCTGAAATCACTAAAGTTTCTCGATTTAAGTTACAATGACATCAGCCGCGAAGAGATGGAAAAGCTCAGAGAGCAGATGCCCGATTGTAAAATTGCCAATTGGGATTACTGGAAAAACAGCATGTATCCCGACGAAAAATAAAGAAGATGAACGCAAGGGATATTCAGTCTTATGTTTTCATTGATATAGAGACGGTTCCCGGCTGTCGGGAGCTTTCTTTTGCCGGAGAAGCCATGTCTGTTTTGTGGTCGGAGAAGCACAAGTATTTTCATACGCAGGGCACACAAAGTGTGGAGGAAAGCTATCGTGAGCGTGCGGGCATTTATGCAGAGTTTGGCAAGATTGTTTGTATAGGACTGGGCTATTTTCTAAAAAAGCCTCAGGAGGGTAAGACTTTTGCGCTGAAAGCTTTTTACGGAGAGGACGAGCGGGAATTGCTGCTCAATTTTAAAACGGCACTGGAGGCATTGTCTAAGCGGGGAGAGCTGATTTTGTGCGGCCATAATATTCGGGAGTTTGATGTTCCTTTCTTGTGCAGGAGGATGATTGTTCAGAACATAGAGCTTCCGGGCATTTTACAACTTGGAGGTAAGAAGCCATGGGAGGTGCATCTGGCAGATACTATGCAGCTGTGGAAGTTTGGCGACTATAAGCATTACACCTCTCTGCGCCTGCTGGCAGAGATTCTGGGACTTCCGTCGTCCAAGCAGGATATGGATGGAAGTGATGTGGCGCGGGTTTATTATCAGGAAAAGGATCTTGAAAGAATTGCGGCTTATTGCAGGCGGGATGTGGTTACTACGGCAAGAGTTTTTCAGCGTATGAATCATCTGGAGCCGCTGACAGATGATAATATTCTGGAATTCTGAAAAAACCATCCCGCAGCAGTCTTTACGGACTGTATATTTGCGACACTTAAGTATATTTTATGTTAGAACTTCATGTATTGCGCAATCAGACGGAGCTGGTGCTTGCCGGATTGGAGAAGAAGCGATTCAAACAGCCTGAGTTGGTGCATCAGATATTGCAGATTGATGAGGATAGGCGATCTACACAAAAAGCCACTGACGATCTATTGAACAGGCAGAATATACTTTCGAAAGAGATTGGGGCATTGATTAAGTCCGGTGATAAAGAGGGTGCCGAAAACAGAAAGGCCCAGATTGCAGCGCTGAAAGAAGAGAGCAGATTGCTTGAGGAGAAATTGGTTTTACTGGAGCAGCAGCAGTCTGACATGCTTGTTCAGTTACCCAATCTGCCGCATGCCAGTGTTCCTCAAGGAGCAGTTGCGGAAGACAACGAGCTGGTGAAGCAGCACGGCAGCATTCCGGTCTTACCGGCAGGGTCTATGCCGCATTGGGATTTGGGAAGAAAGTACGGCTTGTTTGATCTGGAGCTTGGTGTGAAGCTTACAGGAGCGGGCTTTCCAGTTTATCGGGGAAAGGGCGCTAAACTTCAGCGTGCGCTGATCAGTTTTTTTCTGGACAGAGCATCGGCGGCCGGTTATTTTGAAGTGATTCCGCCACACATGGTCAATGCCGCTTCGGCTTATGGAACCGGTCAGCTTCCTGATAAGGAGAGCCAGATGTATCACGCGCCATTAGATGATTTTTATCTGATACCTACAGCAGAAGTTCCGGTGACCAACATTCATCGCGACGACATCCTGGAAGAGGAGCAGCTTCCTTTGAAATATGTGGCTTATACGCCTTGTTTTCGCAGGGAGGCCGGTTCATACGGGAAGGATGTACGGGGGTTGAATCGTGTGCATCAGTTTGACAAAGTAGAGATTGTACAGATTTCACATCCGGAAAAATCGTATGATATTCTTGAAGATATGAAGTCCCATGTTGAGGGTCTATTGCAGGAGCTGGAGTTGCCCTATCGTATATTGCGTCTTTGTGGCGGAGACATGAGTTTTGGTTCGGCTCTTACATTTGATTTTGAAGTATACAGCACAGCGCAGCAGAGGTGGCTGGAAGTGAGTTCGGTATCAAATTTTGAAACCTTCCAGAGCAACCGGATGAAGTTGCGCTATCGTGATGCGCAGCGCAAGATCAGGCTGGCGCATACCCTTAACGGAAGTGCATTGGCTTTGCCCAGAATAGTAGCGGGTCTGCTTGAAAACCATCAGGACGAATCGGGAATCAGGATACCGGCCTGTTTGCAGCCTTACACAGGATTTGACCGCATTTGATCAATCTTCTTCGGCAGGCAGGCGTTCCACTTCAATCAGGTCAATTCTCTTTCCTGTTGCTTTCCGGATGCGGAACAAGAAACCCTCTTCCTCATCTTTTATTTCTTCGCCTTCTGCGGGGATAGATTCATGTCGGTTAATTACCAGCCCGGAGAGGGTTTCATAATCACCCACGGGCAGGTTTAGTTGCCATGTTTCATTGAGGTAATCTATTTCAAGCCGTCCGGAAAAGAGGAAGCGGTTTTCGGCCAGTTCTTTTTCTGTGAGCTCTTCCTCGTCGTGTTCGTCTTCTATTTCGCCGAAGATTTCTTCCATGATATCTTCAAGTGTGACCATGCCGGCAGTTCCGCCGTATTCATCAACTACCCATGCCATGCTTTTCTTTTCTTTCATAAATAGCATGAGCAGATCACGGGCGTTCATAGATTCCGGAACTACCAGGATAGACCGTATCAGTTGTTGAATATCAGACTGACCGTTGAGCAGATCGAAGTGGTGGATATAGCCCAGGATCTGATCCATGCTTTCGCGATAGACAATGATGCGTGAGTGCCGGGATTCAACGAAGCGTTGTTTGAGTTCGGTAAAAGGCTCAGAGATCTCGAAGGCCACGATTTCGGTGCGTGGCACGAGGCAGCTTTTTACTTTCACTTCTTTCAGATAAAGTGCTTTCTCGAAAATATCTGAGTTGAGCTGATCTGTTTCTTCACCCGTGTTTTCTTCTGCGGCTGCGGTTTCCTTGACCAGATATTCCAGATCGGCAGCCGAGAAGCCTTTGGGCCCCTCTTTGATTTCTTGTCTCAGTACATGAACAATAATCCATTTAGAGAGAAAGTGGAACAGTCCGGTGAGCGGGGTGAGGGGAAGGTAGAGCAGATATCTGACCGGGTAAGCGAAAAAGAGCAGGGTGGTATCTGCATTGACCTGAAAAAGGATTTTGGGAATGATTTCACCAAACGTAAGTACCAGGAAAGTGGTGATTACGGTTTGGATGAGCATGAGGGGTACCTCTTCGCGGGGGAGGAAGGGAATGAGATCGGGTGAGATGAGGTCTGCGGTGAGAGAACCGAATATAACCAGAGCAATGTTAAGTCCGATCAGCATGGTGCTGATGAAGCGGGAGGGTTCAGCATTAAAACCTGCCCAGATCGCAGCAGAGCGTGAGCCCTTTTCCTTGAGCAGCTCTATGCGCAATTTGTTTGCTGAAAGAAAGGCAATTTCTATACCCGAGAAAAGGGCAATAAGCAGCAGGACGAGTATGAGAGGCAGTATCAACATGGTATCAGGCAGATGCGCTGAGGATCAGCGATCCGGGCCGAAGGGCAGGCTGCAGAGCGCTTAGGGAGTATTGGGCTCTTTGGAAACGAGGAGGAAGGTAAGACCAATGGACAAGAGCATAAATGCGGCGAAAGCGGGCATGACCAAGCCGGTGTCGAGCATGCTGAGCTTTTTGGCGTTGTAGTCCAGGTAAGAGGAGGTGTTCATGTAGAGGAAACTCACATAAATGGAGAGAAGGGTTCCCAGGAGTGTGAAAACTCCGCCGATCACTTTTGACATATCCGGATTGATTTAATCTGAGGTAAAATTAAGGCGAATATTCTTTGTTTGGAAATAGGGCCTTATTTTTCTGAATAATTCCGGAGAGATGAGAGGATATCGGTACATTACAGTTTGGGCTTTTTTGTTTATGGGATTGTCTTCCTGCAGAGAAGGCAGCCGGTTTAATTTGTTTACTCTTGAGCAGGACAAGATGCTGGGGAAGCAGGTTGTGAGAGAGATAACAGAAAACACCGAATCGTATGTTGTTTTGGATCGCGGCAGGTACCGTGGGGCTTATGACTATCTGGAAGCGATGCGCGACACCATTCTTGCATCAGGCAAGGTGAAGCACGGATCAGATTTTGAGTGGAGGTTATGGATTATTGAGAACGATTCGGTGCAGAATGCCTTTTGTGCACCCGGCGGATACATTTTTGTTTATACCGGTTTGATTCGGGAGTTGCAGTCGGGATCGGCTTTGGCCGGGGTTTTGGCACATGAGATCGCCCATGCCGATTGCCGTCACAGCACTCGGCAGATGACGAAGAAGCTGGGGATACAGTTGTTGCTGAGTTTTGTTTTGGGGATCAATCAGAGTGTGTTGACCGATCTTGCCCAGGGTTTGGTAGATCTTGGGTTTAGCCGGACCGATGAGGAAGAGGCCGACCGGCGGTCTGTGGAGTATTTATGTTCCTCGCCATATCGCGCAGATGGTGCGGCCTTGTTTTTCAGGCAGCTGACGGCAAAAGGAGAGGGGGATTTATTGCCGGAGTTTTTGAGTACGCATCCGAATCCGGAGAACCGGGTTCAGAAGATAGAGGAGCAAATGATGGGGCGCAGTTGTCTCAGCCGGGCCGACTTGCAGGCAGACTCTCTGGCATTCAGGCGGTTTCAGGAGAGTTTGCGGTTGGGAGAGAAAGGTTTTTAAGAATCCGGAACGGCTGTTTAGTAAAAATGCCGCGCCCCGGATGGGAAGGGCCGGCCGCAGGCCGGGCCCGCCGAAGGCGGGCGGAACCCCTGCACAGCCGGACAGGCGCCCAAAATAAAAAAAGAATAAATAATAAACTAACGCATATTGTTTGACATCATTGCATCCAGCAGCTGATATGCACCGGGCACGCCTGCGGGGAGCTGGCGGAAGAGGGAGAGCGAGCAATACCAGTATTTGCCTTGACCGTGGGGAAGAAAAAGCAAAGCCGAGGAATCCGGTTGAAGGCCGGGATCATGTGTGGAGAGCGGTTTGCGGTAGGCGGGATCGGGATTGGCCGGAAAGTAGAGGCCGCGTTCCTGGATCCAGTCTTTAAACCAGTCGGGAGATAGTCCGGGAAGGATTTGTGCTGCATCGGCGGTTGGGCTCATCAAAGCATTTTCGTCTGTGACTCTTTGTGTGGAGAGTTGGAGCGGAAGCGGGCCGGGTTTTTGGAGTAATCCATAATCGGTATTGTATTGTTCGATGAGGGTTCCTCCGTTTTTGAGGTAGGCGAGCAGCAGCGGATAGTTTTGTGCGAGTTCGGCATTGGTATTGAAGGCACGGATGCCGGTGATGATGAGGTCGAAATTTTTGAGGCTGTCTGCATTCCAGAGACCTGTAGAAATTGTTCTGAGGCGATGGCCCATGCGGCTGAGCAGTGCGGGCAGTTTGTCGCCGCTTCCGTTGATGTAGCCGATGGTCAGTTTTTGGAAATTTTGCATGCGGATGAGTCTGCAGACGGCCCTTTCGCTGTGAACGCCTTCTTGTATGTGCGGATAGTTGATTGTTTTGATGGTGTGGGTAAATGTGTCGGAAGCGATGGTGCATAGCAGACCGAGGCTATCTCCGCTTCGGAAGGTTTGGGGCAGGCGGAGGCTGAATTGCAGCGTGGCGGATCGGTCTTTTTCGAGAGCCGGTATGCTGAGTTTTGGCGGATCAATTTTCCAGTGGTTTGGAACGATCAAACAGAGATCGGCGTTTTTGATGGAGGAAAAGGCGGTAATCTTTACAGTGGCTTCGAGACGGTTGGAAGTATCTGCAAACAGGACCGTATTTTCGAAGGAAACGGAAACAGCCGGCAAGAAGTGAAGCGGGCTTTCGATTTCGCCAAAGCGGCGATCTAGTTTGTAGTAGCGGATGGGAACAGGGACATCCATTACAAGATTTTCGATTTGAATTTTGGCATTCAGGCTTATTTCCCGATTCAAGGGCATGAGGTAATGGGTTGAGCCGCTGTACAGATTTTGCGTGATATTATTTGCCGGCAGAGAAGTGAAAGGGGCAGACAGTTCTGCTGCGGGAATTCGGAAGGACCTGATGAGTGGAATCGGGCAAAGGGTATCGGTTTGGGAAAGCTTTTTTCCATTGGCTTCAACAGACAGCAATTTTGAGCGCAGGGGGGTGCGCACCACCCATTCGCAATTCAGAGAAAGGGTATCGCCCGGGCAAACATGGTTTTGAGTGGCATGAGCGGAGGCATACCAACCTGCGGAAGCAAGAATCATTTTTTGCAGCAGCTTATTTAAATAGGTTTTTTCTGCAGGGCTGAAGTATTCTATTTGCGGCAGTTGTTGTATCAGGTTTTTGAGTTCGGGGAAAGTCAGGTCGGGATGTTCGGCTTGAAACTGATTTTGGATATTTTCGACTTTTGATTTCCACTCCATCCGGTTTGCGGGTGTGGAAGAAATGAGGTTGGAAGAGTCGCCCGCCAATACGCGGAAGTATTCGCGTTGCGGGGAGCGGGATGCGGCGGTGCCCATGGCCTGGCATTGATGTCGGGAGCGGCTTTCGGCTCCGGTTTCCCCCGGATTTTTTCCGGTGACGGGGTTGTAGTTTCCCACGGGAATAGAAAAATATCCGGCAGGCAGAATGGAGGGAGTGCTATCGCGGAAGAAGGCGTTCCAGAGCAGTTGTTTGCATTTCCAAGGGGTTCCCAGTTCGGGCTTATAGTTTGCTTGAGCTGCAAGCGTAAAGGCTTGCTGACTAAGGATGGCAGAGGCGGTATGGTGTCCGTGTCCGCCTTCGCCGGTGGTGGGAAAGCGGCAGATGATGATTTGCGGTTGCAGGAGTCTGATGAGTTGCACGATATCGCTGAGCAGGCTATCGGGATTCCAGAGGCGGAGGGTTTCTTCCGGGTTTCGGGAGTATCCGAAATCATAAGCGCGTGAGAAATATTGTTCGGCTCCGTCTATGGCTCTTGCTTCGAGCAGTTCTGAGGTTCGGAGCAGGCCGAGTTCGGTTCCCTGTTCGCTGCCGATGAGATTTTGTCCGCCTTCTCCTCTGCTCAGGGAGAGGTAGGCGGTTCGCATTTGGTATTCGCTGCTGAGCGCAGAAAGCAGGGTATTGTTTTCATCGTCGGGATGTGCGGCAATGTAGAGTATGGTTCCGCGGCAGTTGAGTTTGCGGAAGGCGGAAAACCAGAAGGTAGCATCTGTGGCTGCTGCAGCGGTAAAATTCAATAGCAGCAGCGCCCGGAGGAAGAGGTATTTATAGAAGAGGTTTATTGGTTTCATGGGTGAAAGTTAAGAAAAGGGAAATCGGCCGATTGCAGGTAAAGGCCGTGGAGGAAATGTGCCTGAGGCAAAAAAACATATAGAAATTAAATATAGCTCATCAAGAATTTTGTTTCATCAAGAATTTGGGCGCCTCCCTCCGCCTGGCAACCATTGCTTCAAAATCGGCTGAATCTCAGGCGGCGGGCCGGGTGTTGCGGGGGTTCCGTAGCGTCGGTAGAGGCGAGGTAGGGGCGGAAAATCTTCCGCCCTTACCTCTCGCCCCTACCTCCGCTACCCGGCTGTGCCGGCCCCTTCACCCCCTGGCGCAGGCTCTGGTTTCAACGGGATCCTAAGCGCTGTCTGCAGAAAGTAATCGGAGAGCCGGTCGTGATGTTTTCTGTGGAGGAGCTAAATTTAATGTTTAACGGGTATAAGCCGGCAGAGACAAACAAGAGAACAATCAATGATCTTTTACGCAGCTATAAGTTGCAGAAAAAAATGCTTTCATAGCGCATTAAACACATATAAAAGTAATATATAAAAATTAAATATTTAGATGAATCCAGTTTTCTGCATAGCGGAGTACTTCTTCACTTTTCCAGTTTTCGTTGATGTCTTCGCGCTGCATGAGACGATCGAGCAATTCAGACTGTTTACGGCTCTTTGCGAGGGCTTCGGAGTAGCGGATTTCGGGTGAGAAGGTGACCATGGAGTATAGCGTTTTGAAATGGTCGGGGAAATGCAGGGCGAGATGTTTTTCAATTTGCATTCTGAATTGAAAGGATGCTTTGCCGGAGAGGTCGCGCATTTCGATAAAGTTGTAGAGTGCGAGATCGGCGATGGCGTCACCGTCGGCTTTGCGCAATTCTTGGTATTGATTAAGGCAATCTTCCCAGCTGAGGTTTTGGTCGAGTAATTCGTCGAGGATTCGAACATCTTCGAAGCCGCAGTTCATACCCTGCCCATAAAAAGGCACAATGGCGTGAGCGGCGTCGCCGATGAGGGCGCATCGGTTTTTTACCCAGGGAAAGCATTTGATGGTAACCAGAGAAGAGTTTGGGTTTTGTAAAAACTCTTCTGTGAGCTGTGGCATAAGGGGGAGTGCGTCGGGGAAGTGTTGCCGGAAATACCGGACAACATCCATTTCGGAGTTCAGGGAATCGAGGCCGTCCTGACCGGTATAAGGCGCAAATAGGGTGCAGGTAAAAGAGCCATCGGTATTGGGCAGAGCGATCATCATAAATTGGTCGCGGGGCCATATGTGCAGGGCTCCGGGGCTCATTTTATGTGATCCATCTGCATTGGCCGGAATGCTTAATTCTTTGTAGCCGTGTGATTCAAACTGTTGGGAGTAGTTGAAATTTCTCGTTTGCCGCATCATTTCAGAGCGCAGTTCGGAGAAGGCGCCGTCGGATCCAAAAATGATATCGGCTTTATGGGTTTCTGTATGGCCATCCTTGTTTTGGAAGCTTGCGGAGGTGTTGTTGAGATCAACCGCGATGCATTTTTTATCGAATTGAAAATCGACGCCAAACTTTTCCTCGGCGGTTTGTGCGAGCAGGGTATTGAGATTTGCACGAGACACGCTGTAGATGGCCTGAACTCCATCTGAATAGGGGAGGAATTGTGTGCTGCCGTTGGTTTGATGAATCATTCGGCCGGTCATGGGCAGGGCCAGCTTGCGGACTTCCTGATCGAGCTCCAGTTTATGGAGTGCGGCCCAGCCGCGGTCGGATAGGGCGAGGTTGATGGATCTTCCCCCGGCGAATCCGGACTGCCGCCAGTTGGGCCGGCGTTCCATTACACTGACCTGAAAACCGCGTCGGGCGAGGAAGCAGGAGAGCAGAGAGCCCACCAGGCCTCCGCCCAGGAGTAGGGCATTGGGTTGCATAGCCGTGGCAAGTTAGAACGAAAAAGAACAAAGCCCAATGAGTATACTCAGTTGTTGACGGATCGGAGTTTTTTCACAAAGTACAGGTAGGCGGCAGAAACACCTAAT
>CAZUHX010000047.1:0-15143 GCA_964620795.1 uncultured Chitinophagaceae bacterium | reverse complement strand
CCGGCGCTTACACCCGCTGCCGCAGGCATTGGGTTTATTCGGCTTGTTTACCGCTTTCAAAAGTCCTTAGCCCGCAGTCCAGAAAACGCAAATACTCCTGCACATCGGGAGTATAGCCTACAGGCTTATTCAACAATTGTTCTTCTGTATTTAGCAATACATAATACGGCTGCGAGTTGTTTCCAAAATAGGTAGCCTGCATATCGCTCCACTTGTTGCCCACGGTGCGGATTTTCTTTCCGCTGAATGGAGAGACATATTGCTCCGCTTCCGGCAACATCTTAGTGTCATCAACATATAGAGAAACAAGAATATAATCTTCACTAATGCGTTTGTACACCTCGGGCTGAATCCATACATTTTCTTCCATCTTCCGGCAGTTCACACAAGCCCAGCCTGTAAAGTCAACCATGACCGGCTTGTTTTGCAGCTTTGCTGCTTTCAAAGCCTCATCGTAATCGTGGTAGCAAGCCAGATTGTGCGGGCAGTGGCTGTCTTGCTTTTTCAATGAATAAAACTTGGGTGGCGGGAATCCGCTCAGCAGTTGCAGGTCATTGCCTGCCAGTCCCCAGCCGCAATAGGCGGCAAACACCACCGAAAGCAGTCCGAATCCGATGCGGCCCGCGCCCGGCTTCTCTCCCGGATTATCATGCGGAAATCGGATCAAGGCAAACAAATAGGCAGCCATTCCCAGTGAGAGTACTACCCAGAGACCAAGAAAAATTTCGCGCTTCAGAATTCCCCAATGAGCCACCAGATCGGCATTAGATAAAAACTTGATGGCCAGAATCAACTCCAGAAATCCCAAGACTACTTTTACGGTGTTTAGCCAGCCTCCGCTTTTGGGTAAGCTTTTGAGCCAACCGGGGAACAATGCAAACAAGCCAAATGGCAAGGCGAGGGCAAGCCCAAAAGAAGTCATTCCCGCTACCAGATTGAGCTTTCCGCCTGAAGAGCTGAGTGCTCCCACCAGCAGGGTACCGAGAATGGGGCCCGTGCAGGAAAATGAAACAATAGCCAGTGTTACAGCCATGAAGAAAATCCCGATCATCCCGCCTACATCCGATGCACTCTCAGCCCGGTTGGCAATGGAGTTCGGCAGCGTAATTTCATAAAAGCCGAAGAATGAAAATGCAAATACTACAAATATGATAAAGAAAAATACGTTTAGGGGCACCCCTGTGCTGATTTCATTGAGCGTATCAGGAGAAATATCAAAAATCAGAAACGGCACTGAGAGCAGGAAGTAAATCAGAACAATACTTCCGGCATACAGAAGAGCATCGAGTTTTCCCTTTCCACTCGCCTGACTTCGTTTGGTAAAGAAACTTACCGTGAGGGGAATCATTGGGAAAACACAGGGTGTAATCAAAGCGAGCAGTCCGCCGAGAAAACCAAGCAGCATAATGCTGAGTATACTATCGTTTTTAGCTTCATCTGCCTCTTCACCGCAGTCGGAAATCGGAGGTCCGAAGCGCATGGCTTCTTTTTGCGGCATGGATTCAGACTCGGCACTCAGCAGTTGTGTTTCTCCGCTGGCGAGATCTGTTTCAAACTCCAGCACTTCGGGGGGCAGGCAGCGCGAATCGTCGCAGAGCATAAACTCAATCGTACCTTTTACCTTTCCTTCAGCGGCCTTGGGAATCAGCTGCTGAATGAATCGAACTTCTTCTTCATAGTATTTTACTTTCATGCCAAACACTTCTTCGAACACCTCTTTGGCTTTAGGGCCCTTTTCTTCAGCTTTACCGGGCAGGCTTGCCGCTGCGCCTTCTTCCAGCGATATACGCGTAGCTACCGGACCACCCTCCTGAATATTCTGCGAATAGATGTGCCAGCCGGTCCCGAGGCGTACACTCAGTTCCAGAACAATCTGATCGGCCTCTCTTTTGCCCGTAACGGACCATGCTGCAGGTTCTTGCGATTGCTCTGAAGAGCTTTCCGTATCGGGATTTTGCGTTTCGATTTTTACATTGACCGGCGGTCTTGATGAGGCGGTAGGTTCAGCATCTTTGCTGCCGGGCTGTGCAGTGAGATTAAATGTAAAACTCCGGTTATCGGGCGGCAGACAGCGCTCGTCGTTGCAGGTCATAAAGTCGAGCGTTCCGCTCAGTACTGTATTGGACTTTACCTTAACTTTTTGCTCAAAGACAGCTTGGTGGGCAAACTTCTTGATATTCATGTTGAACATCTCATCGAAGCCCTCTTTTGTTTTATCTCCTTTCTCACTCACTTTGCCGACAAATTCAACCGAATTGTTTTTATCGAAACTGAAAGAGGTGGGAATGGGTCCGCCATCTGCAATGAATTGTGAATACACATACCAGCCGTCTTCTATTTTGGCAGTGAATTCAAGAGTATACTCTCCGGGCTTTCCGGGTATTGCCTTGTAGCTCCACTTAACGGGATCGAAAATCTGGGCAAATGAGGAAGTGGAAAGAAGAAGTGAAATAATCAGTGCGTAGGTCTTCATGAGCGAAGTTTAATCTGTTCAAAGGTAAAATTCTGCACGGGCAGATAAAACGTGAAATCCCCGAAGGCTGGCTGCCCCGGGGATTTTTAAGATGTTTTAAAGTCTTTCAGGCCTTATTGCGGAGAAGATCCCTGATTTCTTCCAGCAGCTGTTCTGTTCTCGGTGGGGCTGAAGGAGCTGCAGGGGCAGACTCTTCCTTCTTTTTGGCGGCATTCATTCCCTGAATGATGAGAAAAAGCACAAAGGCTACGATGATAAAATTGATCACCGACGACAAAAACACACCATACTTTACCGAGCCCATGATGGTAAGATCTTCCAGTTTTGAAAGCTGAGCGGCGTCCAGTGCAGGCTTGAGTAAAAGAGGGGTAATGACATGATCTATCAATGATCCCACAATCTTGCCGAATGCCCCGCCAATGATGACCCCGATGGCAAGATCAATCACATTTCCGCGCATGGCAAACTGTTTGAATTCTTTCATGAATCCCATAAAAATGAATTTGGTTGGATTAAATGTAAAAAATTCATGCGAGGCCGTAGGAATTTAAAGCAGCTTGGTATCAAGCTGCGGTGAAGAACTGCTTTCCTCTCAAACTTTGCAATCAGGTAAATCAGGAATATTTTATACCTGAAGAATCATCGGGGATAAAGATTAGTCGGGCCGCTGCATCGGCTGGTCTATGTTCAGATTACTCCAAACATCCCATTCCGGATCCATCCGGTTTTGCCATCGCTCAGTCTGATCTTACTCCAGTCTGAAACCCGATCTTGTATGCTGAAACGGATACCTTCATGCACCATAAACAAATCTGTTCCGCTCTGATCGGGTGCGCTTTTTACATACGCATTGGGTGCAAGCAATACGCCTTCCTCACGGCATTGCTGGCGAGCGTTGAGCCTGAATCCGGAAAAAAGAAAAATCAGAGAGAGTACGCATAAACCTGCTGCTGCAGGGACCAGGCCAGAACCTGAGGTGCTGAAAATGCGCAAAGCAGCAAGAATTAATGCAATCCACATTAGAGCAGCAGCCATCAGCAACCAGGCTTTCACCGACATCAATGCCAGCCAAGCATTAAACCAGCGCACAAAAAAGGGTTGCGGAATCTCAGGTATGCGATCAGCGGTGCGACTTCGCGCCATTTCAAGATTGTGCAGAGCATCTTCATCTTCAGGCTGTAGCTTCAGGCTCTTTTCATAGTAAAGAATACTTTCACCCAGTTTGCCCTGCTTGTAACAGGAGTTGGCAAGATTGTATAAAACGGCAGGAGTTTCCAGACCTTTTTCGAGTAGCTTTCGATAAGCTTCTTCTGCCTCCTGATACCTTCCTGATTTATAAAGCCTGCCGCCTTCCTCAAACAGAGGATTGCCTGTAGCTTCATCCGGAATGATGCAAAGCAGCAAAATCAGTTTAAGCAGCCAGCGCATCTTCCAGTTTGCTGATGATCTGATAAGCCTGTTCATAGTGCTGTTCCATGGTCTGCTGTCCTCCTCCGGGCGCAAACAAAGCAAATTCTGCCTGCTCAATACATGCCAAAAGTGAGTTTTGTAATTCTTCAGAAACACTTTTCTCGCGAAGTTTCTCTCTCAGACTTTCTCTGTTCAGAGATGCCGCTTCAATGCCCATCTTATCGGCGGTGTAACCCCAAAGCGAACGGCTGAGTTCATCATAAAATGCTTTGCGGTCGGAGGCAGAAAGATGTTTCTTGGCAGCGGCAAGACGTTTCAATGCCATTTTATTCGCTCTTCGTCTTCTGCTTCCTACCAGATCGGCGTTCAGGCGATTTTGCCTTTTTCTCCATCCCAGCAGAGCAATAAACAATAAAAAAGGACTACTGTATAATGACCAAAAGGCTGCAGAAGAGGTGATGTTTCGCTGTGCAACGACGGCCTCTCCGGCAGAGGTTTTCAGATATCGAATGTCTTTGCCCAGAGTTTTTACCTCCTCTCTTCCGGAAGCAGCTGCTACCGGCACTCCTGACTGAGATGGGGCGCCTGTGATGCGTATGGTATATTCTTCAGAGCGGGCAGTGCGGTATGAACGGCTTGAGGGGTCAAACCAGGCAAATTCAACAGGAGCTATGGTATATTCGCCGGGCTGCCGAGGAACAAGCAGATAATCATACTGAATACTTCCCGACAGTCCTGAACCGGTGTTGCTGATGTTTTCTTTGATCCTTGGCTCATACACCTCAAAATCTGCCGGCAGTTCGGGAGACGGAACTGTGATGTTTTTAAGATTACCCTTACCGGAAATTTTAACGCTGTATGTGACCGGCTCATCTACTTTTCCCTCTTTTGTTGAAAGCGTAACTTTGAAATCGAGCGAACCTACTGCTCCGTTGTAAGCCTGCGGCCGGGCTTGCGCCGGAGGCTCTTTTACCTGAATTTTCAACTCCGGGCTACGGGCTTTAAATGGAAGCTGCTGAACGCCTGCATTTCCAAAAAAATCATCCCAGATGCTGCGCGATTTGCGCTGAACCTGAATCTGAACAATCATGTCCATTTCCGCCGGACTAATAGACAATTCTCCACTGCGTTGAGGAAATAAATTGAATTTTTGAACATCTATTGTATAATACTGCTGGCCATTGATTGTTTCAGATCCTCTTGGATTTTGATTTTGCCCGAACTGTATCTCCTGCGACCAGAATCCGTCGAAAGTAGGGGTCTTGCTAAGCTGCGTCTGGCCAAAATTCAGGCGGTAGTATAAGCGCAGTGTGGCAGTGAGCTGCTCTCCCAAAAAAACGGAGGATTTATCGACCACCATGCGCATAAAAACATTTTCCCTGATCTGCTTTTCGAGATCTGCCGTGTTGACTGCAGGCTCCGGCTGTTCTTCTTCAAAAGGATCGGCAAAAGGATCCCAGCCAAAGGGATTGCGCTGCCTTTGCTGACGCTGTGCCTGGGCTGGTGCAGAGATCTGAATTTGCAACTCGTTGCTTTCCATCTCTGTACCTGCCACTGTGATTTTTGCCTTACCTATTCTTGCTGTGCCTTCCCTTTTGGGTTTGAGTACATAGGTGTATGTAACCGACTTACTGTAGCTGTTGTTGATGATCTGAACGCTGTTGCTCACACTTGGACCATTCACCACCTGAAAGTCGGAAAAGGATGGAGGAACAAAGTTTTTACCATCTCCGTTCTCTAAAGTAAAGTTGACCTGGAACTGATAATTCACCGGAACCGATTTCTCAGCTGCGGCATAAAATCGCACTTGTGCCTTCAAAACTGAAGCAGGCACAAGCAGCATTAAGCATAAACCAAACAGTGAGCGCAAACACATAGGTGTTTTACAAATTTCCGCCTCAAGCCGCATAAAAGGCTGATGCAACAAGGGTTTTTGATGATTTTTCACAAGTGTAGAAGATTCACCAGTCCTTAAGAATTTTTACATCTACAGGTTGTGCCTGCTGCAACTGCATTTTCTGCTGCGTCTTTTCTTCCTCCTTGCCCAGCGCCTGAAGTAGGCGCTCCGCCTGCTCACGGCTGAACTTACCTTGTCCCTGTTCTTGTTTGTTCTTCTGTTCCTGTTCCTTGTCGCCGTCTTTTTGCTGCTGACTCTTTGAGTCTTCTTTCTGATCTCCCTGCTTATCCTGATTCTGCTTGTCCTGATTTTGTTTGTTCTGGTCTTGTTGGTCCTGTTTCTGGTCTTGTTGTTTATCCTGATTCTTTTGATCCTGCTGATTTTGCTGCTGCTGTTTCAGCTTGGCATTGGCGAGCGCAAGGTTGTATCGGGTATCCTTGTCGGCAGGCTGAATCCTGAGCGCTTTTTTGTAGGCCTCCACAGCTCCGGAATAATCTTCTTTTCCGTAAAGAGTATTTCCCAGGTTATGGTATGCTGCGGCCTTTTGCAACGAATCAGCCGCTAAAGTTGCACTCAGCTTAAACTGAGCAGCAGCATCGTCCCAACGCTTTTGCTGATACATGGCATCTCCCAGATTAAAGATTGCTTCAGGCATGTTGTTCTTTACATTCAGGGCTTTTTTATAACTCGCCTCTGCATCGGCATATTTCTTTTCTTCATATAACTTATTGCCCTCACGCGCCAGCTTGCGCTCCGGCTGAGCTGCGAGCAACAATACTCCTGACAACAATAAAAACAAACAGATTAATTTCTTTTCCATAAGTTTTTATACCATGTTTGACGGGACTCCTGAATCAGAAAATCTGCCATCAGCAATAATATGGCGATGGCCAATACATACTGAAAACGATGGTCATAATCGGTAAAGACCATTTCTTCAAATCCTTTAGTCTCCAGCTTACCCAATTCTCCCAGAATAGCTTCTGCTTCAGGAGCACCGCTCAGCAAAGGAACATATTTGCCCTTGCCTGCTTCGGCCAGTTCTTTCAAAGCTTCGGGATTCATGCGGCTTAAAACGATGTTATTGCTCTCATCCCGCTTAAAGTCACTCACGCCCCCGCCTCCTGCAGAAATCGGAATGGGCGAGCCCTTTTCAGAGCCTACGCCCACTGTAAAAATCCGGATACCTTCTGCCGCCGCCGCCCGCGCCTCTTCCAATGCACCTTCTTCATTGTCTTCACCATCTGTAATGATTACCAAAGCCTTGTGTTTCTCTTCTCCCTGTACAAACGCTTTCCTGGCCTGTGAAATGGCTTCTCCCAAAGCAGTTCCCTGGGGGGGAACCAGCCGGGGCGACATGCTCTTCAGATACATCTTGCCCGCTGCATAATCTACGGTAAGCGGCATTTGCAAATACGCTCTTCCGGCGAAAACCACAAATCCGAGTCGGTCATCACTTAGCCGGTCAATAAACTGACCGATGAAGTTCTTGGCGCGAAGCAAGCGATTGGGTTTTACATCTTCAGCCAGCATGGAACGCGAAACATCCAGCGCAATCACTACATCAATCCCTTCGCGTTTTACTTTTTCGATGCGTGTGCCAAGCTGTGGATTGGCCAGTGCCAGAATCAGAAAACCAAGACTGCTGCTGTACAAACAAAACTTGATCAGGCTTCGCCGGGCAGAAAATCCGGGCATGATTCCCGCCTGTAATTTTGCAGAAGCAAAGACTTCTCTCTTCTTCTTCTGCCAGCGGCGGTAAAAAAGAAAAGCTGCCCAGCCGAGAGGGAGTATCAGCAACAGCCAAAGCCATTCGGGATGTTCAAAGCGAAACATATCAGACGGGCTTTTTTAAAACAGTCATTACTACCAATCCTTCCAGCAGCAGCAGAAATAATCCGGCCCAGGCAAATACCGGATACCTTTCAGTCTTCCGCTGGATCGCGCTTACCTTAATCCGTGTTTTCTCCAATCTGTCAATCTCTGCATAAATTCCTTTCAGCTTCTTATTGTCGGTGGCCCGAAAGTATTGGCCGCCTGTTTTCTGTGCCAGGGTCTTCAGCATCTTTTCATCTATCTGCACATCCACATAATCGAATACATATTCCCCGTTTGGATACATCCCAATCGGAGAATAGGCTCTGCCATTGGTTCCTACTCCTATGGTGTAAACCCTGATGTTGTAGTTCAAGGCAAGTTCGGCAGCTGTTGCCGGATCTACTATTCCTTTATTGTTTACTCCATCCGTCATCAAAATAACGACCTTGCTTTTGCTTTCCGATTCTTTTAATCTTTGTACTGCGGTGGCAAGTCCCATGCCTATCGCCGTTCCGTCTTCCAGTCGGCCGTTGCGAATTCCGTTGATCTGGTTTTTGAGAATGGTATGGTCAATGGTCACCGGACATTGCGTAAAGCTCTCTCCTGCAAAAATCACCAGTCCGATCCGATCATTCTGGCGTCCTTCGGCAAAGGCAATGGCCTCTTTCTTGGCGGCCTCCAGTCTGTTCGGCTGAAAGTCGCGTGCCAGCATACTTGTTGACACATCAAGTGCCATTACCAGATCAATTCCTTCGGTGGTGACTTTCTCTTCACTGAATGCATCCTGCGGACGAGCCATGGCGATGAGCAAAAGAGTCAAAGCACAGAGGCGCAGGTAGGGAAGCGCGCGCATCAGCCGCGACTTCCATGGATTACGATAGGCTTTGATCCCGAAATGGGTGGGCAACATTACCGCTGCATAGCGATCTCTGCCCCGCTTCCATTCATGCAACAAACCCATAAGCCAGATCACCGGAATGAGCCACAGCCAGGCGGGATTTTCAAAATGAAAACTGAACAGTGCGCCCATCAATTCAACTTTTTGGGTTCAGTTTCATGAGGAACTGTTGCCGCTACAAAAGCCAGCGATTCCTGCATGCTTTGGGTAAATTGTTCGGGCCCCGGCCGTCCTTTGGCAAACTTCACCCGATCAGCCAGTTCCAAAATGCCGAGCAAACGGGCCGACTGAGATGCCGGGATATCAGCCATCATCACCTGCTTGCGAATTTCCTCTGTGGTGTTTTCCATGGCAGGAAGTGCGAAGCGGTATTCAAGATAGAGTCGCAGAATATCCGTTAGTCTGCTGTAATACAATTTAATCTCATCTTTCTGCCATAGTTTCTCGGCGTCCAGTTTCCGCAATTCCTTTTCGGCCCAGACATGTGGCGGATCTTTGGGCCGCGGTCTTTCCTGTTTTTCAGCAAGCTTGTTCTTGCGCTTTTTAAGATACCACCATAACAAAACAATGGCAGCAAGCAAACCAAGACCGGAGAGAATCCAGGGCAACAGTTCCTGCCATCCATAAGGAATAGCCAGCGGAGCTTTGATGGGACGCGGAGGTGCAGAAGTATCAACCAATAAAGTAGTGGCCTCAAGCAATAATGTTTCTGAATACAAAGTATCGTTACCTGCGGCTACTGTGAGCGGCCCAAGCAGATAGTTACCTGAATCATACAAAGAAACTGTCATGGGTTGACTAATCCTCCAGCGGCCTGCGACCAGAGAAGTATCTGCTTTTCCCCAATATATCAAATCTGCTTCTCCGATCTTTTCGTTCTGAACCAGCCAGCTCACGGCTGTTCCCGCGGGTACTTCCAGGCCGGCAATAACACGAAGGTGATCGCCAATCTCTATTTTCAGCGAGTCTGCCCTAAGTTGAAAACTGCCCGCGGCAAATAGTCCGGTGGAAACCAGACTCAGCAAAATCAATAAACACCTCTTCATCGCTTCACTTCTCTTTTGCGAAACAATTGCATCAACATGCTCACATAATTATCGGTAGTGCTCATGCTCTCAAACTGTGTACCTGAGCGGGCAAATAATTCTTTCACCATTTGCCGCTGCGTGCGAAACCAATTTTTGTAATCGGCCTGCAGGCGGGCATCAGAACTATCGGCCCAGAAAAGCTCGCCGCTCTCGGGGTCCTGCACATGCAGAAGACCGAGTGCGGGCAGCTCCGTTTCTCGCTGATCATACACCTGAATGCCGATCAGATCATGCTTTCTGCCGGCCAGCTGCAGTGTGCGCAGCAAAGCCTGCCGCCCGCCTTCATCCATGCTGTCGGAAATAAAATCAGACATCATGAATACAATCGCCCGCTTTTTGAGAACATTATTGAGAAATTCCAGTGCCTTGTGGAAATCAGTGCCTTTACCCTGAGGCCGAAAATCATACAACTCAGAAATGATGCGCATGATGTGGCTCTTTCCTTTTTTGGGCGGGATGTATTGCTCAATACGGTCGCTGAAAAAAATTACGCCTACCTTGTCCTGATTGGTGATGGCAGAAAAGGCAAGGACAGCGCTGATCTCGGCCAAAATGTGATTGATGTATTCATTCTGTGTGCCAAAAAAAGACGATCGGCTCACATCAATCAGCAACATCACGGTGAGCTCGCGCTCTTCTTCAAAAACCTTGATAAAAGGCTTACCCGAACGAGCGGTCACATTCCAGTCGATGGCACGCACATCATCTCCAAACTGATACTCGCGCACCTCGCTGAACGAAATACCGCGACCCTTAAAGGCAGAATGATAACTGCCCGAAAAGACCTGATTCGACAGCTTTCTGGTCTTGATTTCAAGTCGCCTGAGCTGACCCCTCTTGTTCTCCTTTTCTGTCATGATTCCCTGCGCAATGAAGCCAACGGGTATAAATCAATTAAGGAACCTCAACCGCATTAAGAATTTCTCCGATCACATCTTCCGTGCTCATGTTTTCGGCTTCGGCCTCATAGGTAAGGCCAATACGGTGCCGCAGCACGTCAAAACATACAGCCCTCACATCTTCTGGAATCACATAGCCTCTCCTGCGGATGAAGGCGAAAGCTTTGGACGCCAGCGCCAGATTGATGGATGCGCGGGGCGAAGCTCCATATTGTATGAAGGGCTTCAGCTTCGCCAGCTTATAGTCTTCCGGTTTCCGCGTGGCAAAAACAATATCGAGTATATAGCGCTCAATCTTTTCATCCATATAAACTTCACGCACCGTTTTGCGTGCCTGCAGAATTTCTTCCGGACGCACCACAGGACGGATTTCAGGATTCTTCAGACTCATGTTCTGACGAATGATCAGCTGCTCCTCTTCTTTCTTGGGGTAGCCCACCACCACCTTCAGCATAAAGCGGTCAACCTGTGCCTCGGGAAGCGGATACGTTCCTTCCTGCTCAATCGGGTTCATGGTAGCCAAAACCAGGAATGGCTCCTCCAGCGGATAAGTGGTTTCGCCAATGGTCACCTGCCTTTCCTGCATAGACTCCAGCAATGCGCTCTGCACCTTGGCCGGTGCGCGGTTAATTTCATCTGCCAGCACAAAATTGGCAAACACAGGTCCCTTCTTTACCTTAAAATCGTTGTCCTTGGGGCTATATATCAATGTTCCTACAAGATCGGCGGGAAGCAGATCGGGAGTAAACTGAATACGGCTGAATTTGCCATGTATGGCAGAGGCGAGAGACTTAATGGCCAGCGTTTTGGCCAAACCGGGCACGCCTTCCAGAAGAATATGTCCGTTGGAAAGCAAAGCGAGCAGCAGACGTTCCGTCATGTATTTCTGCCCAACCACACATTTGCCGAGCTCCATGAGCAGGATGTCGGTGAATGCACTTTCGCGGGCAATGCGCTCATTGAGGGCGGAAATGTCCACGGAACCGGAGGTGATTTCTGTTTCCATTTCTGAGATTTGCCGCAAAAATACCCGCATGCCAAAGGGAAACGGTTTAATTTTTGTTAATCAAAACCTTTGCAGCATCAGAGTTTGATGAAACATGTGCCAAAAAATTCAAAACTGAACGCAGCGCTGAGCGGAAATAGAACAGAACGCATCAGTGGGTTCTGTCCTGAGATGACCGGTGTATTGGGAATTTTAGGGCGTGCCACCGGCGCGGAGGTGTTTCATGCCGCGCTTCAGTTGCCGCGCCGGTGTCGGGCTGTTCAGGGCTGCGCTTCGCTTCGGCCGCTTCGCGTCTGGCCTTCGGCCACCCTTACCATCCCTCACGCGGCATTTGAAGGTAAGGCAGAATGGAAAGTGCCTAGCTGTTGCGTAAAAATGTAGACTATGTTTAGGGTAAGGCTGTCTTGTGCCCTGATCTATACAGGCTTAAACTGCTCAAAACCCTGCTTACAACTAAAACAAAAGCGGATCGCCCTGCATAGTGTAGAGCCAAAGGCCGAACGCAAAGTGGTATCCGTACTCCCACAGTGAGGGCATCTCACGCGATTCAGCATCTCTTCAGACAGCTCTTCGCCCTCCATCTTTGGCGGAGGAGCCAGACCAAACTTTTCAAGGGCTGCACGACCACGCGCACTAATGCGGTCAGTCGTCCATGCTTGTTCCAGATTCACCTCTACCTCACACTCTGTGTACCCCGCCATTTTCATTGCCTCTGTAATCTGCGACTTGAGCATTCCGATTGCCGGACACCCCACAAAGGTAGGTGTCATTTCAACCCACACCCGTGAATCACCTGCGCGTGCAGAGGTGATCATGCCCAGGTCAAGCACACTTAGAACCGGAATCTCGGGATCCTTCACCTGCTCAAGCACCGGAATGAGTACCGGATCAATGCCCGCATTTGCCGGTAAGCTTACCATATCGCTTCAGGATCTTCGCGCACCACTTCTGTCATTTCCAGCAGCATGGGTGCAAGAAATTCTGTGTGATATCCTTTTCTGCCACCCAGCCCATCGGCCTCGGCAGATGGCATACTCAGCCCCGCAGATTCTACCACCGATTGCACTGCTCTCAGCCAGCGTTCCTTGAGAATAGCTTCTCCCGGATACACCCCTGCATCAATTAGTTCCTGTTCTCCGGCAAATGGTTCAAAAATTCCCTGAGCCAGAGGCCAGAGAAAATTCAGTGATGACTGCATTCGAGCCTTGCTCTCTTCGGTACCTGCGGCAAGTTGACGCAGAAATGCGTTGGCATGCATCACATGGTATTTGATCTCACCCTTTACCTTGGCCGATAAATGAGCCAGTGGAGCAAAGGACGATGAGGCCAGTGCCTGATAGCGCACTGCCTCCGCATGATCAAATAAAAAGTGCCTTACCAGACTGAAATCATATTCACCAATAGGATATTCTACCAAATGGCAGCAACGAAAATCTTTTTCTTCGCGGCGAAATGCCAGCTCATCTGCTCCGGCCATGCCCAAATGTGTGTGAAGAATTTCATACAGCGCCTGTGCATGACCGATTTTATCCTGTGCCATAGAAGAAAACGCCAGATCCTCTTCCAGCATCGGGCCTATTCCGGTCCATTCCGAATTCCGGTGGCCGATCACCAAAGCGTCGTCTGCCATGTTCAGTAAAAGAGATTGAAGTGCTTGTGTGTTCATGGTTCAGGATTGTTCAGGATGAAGTTTTTGCCAGGCCTCTATGCGATCCCGCACCTTATAGGCAGCAGGATCGCGGTATGTTTTTTCAGGAACTGTTTCAAAAACATCTTCATCTTCCTGGCTGTAGGTGTAAATATCGGCGGTGCGAACAACCCATAGATTGGCCGTTTTACCGCGCCTTGCGTATTGCTCTTTCGCTAAAACGAGTGCAAGCTCAGGCGAGCTCGCATGCACTATACCCGCATGCACAGCCTGCTTGCCGCGCTTCTCCTGGTGAAACACTTCCCAGGTGGGCAAATGCGACTGAGCGGGCACATCATGGCCCTGGCTGCGGCTCAGATCGAGCCTGTTGATTCGCGGATCGAGTGACTGTTCTTTCATATCTCAGGCCAATGGGGTTACATATTTTTCCGATGGACGCATCAGGGCTTCCCGTACCCAGCGGTTGGCCTGTTCGGCAAAACGCCTCACCTCCAGACGCTCCTTGTTGCATGGTCCGTCTCCGTTGATCACCCGCTTAAATTCTTCCCAGTCGGGGTCACTGAATTGCCATTTGCCGCTCACCGGATCCTTGAGCAGATTTGGATCGGGAAAATTTAGGCCCAGTTCGCGCACTTTGGGTACATACTGATCCAGAAACTGATTACGCATATCGTCGTTGCTCGCCAGCTTTACCTTCCAGCGCATCAGTTTTTCCGAATGCTGTGAATCTCGGTCACTCGGCCCGAAAAAGTGAATCAGGGGTCTGTACCAGCGATTAAGTGCTTCCTGTAACATGGCTCGCTGTCTGGCAGTACCGGTGGCGAGATAAACAAAATTGTCATGCCCCTGCTTCAGGTGAAAACTTTCTTCATAGCAAATCCGCTCCAGTGCACGGCAGTATGGCCCGTAGGAACCCTTGGAGTTGATGATCTGGTTTACTATGGCTGCGCCATCAACCAGAAAACCGATCACGGCAATATCAGCCCAGGTGTGGGCGGGGTAATTGAAAACATTACTGTATTTGGCCTTGCCTGAGATCAGGTCCTGAAGCATTTCCTCACGGGTCTTGCCCAGGGTTTCGGCTGCACTGTATAGCAATTGTCCGTGGCCGATCTCATCCTGAACTTTGGCAATTAAGGCCAGCTTACGGCGAAAATTGGGAGCACGTGTAATCCAGGTTCCTTCAGGAAGGGCACCCACGATTTCAGAATGTGCGTGCTGTTCGATCATGCGCAGCAGCTGACGGCGGTATTCTGCGGGCATCCAGTCGCCCGGCTCAATTTTTTCTCCCCGGGCAATGCGATCTTCAAACTGCTGCAGGCGGGCAGGATCTTCCTGAACCGAACCCATCCGGGCGGCTTCTTCAGAAGAAATGTAGGCGTTTCCGTACATGGTTAGCGGATTTTATTTTTTAATAATTCCTTTCAACAACAAACGGCTCATCTGCCGTGAAAGTTCATCGGCATCAGGAGAAGAACGGCTGCGAAGTATATCGCCGGCTGCATTCAGGGCACTCAGCATTGTAAACACAGCGACTTTGTCATTCAACTTTTGAAATTGCCCCGACTGCATTCCTTCGCGCAGCAACTTTCGAAAGCCGGCCTCATAGCGGCTGCGCAACTGCCTGAAGCGGCTCAATTCGGGTTCCGACAGGCGTGGCCACTCCCTGAAAAAAACCTCAGACAATTCAAGATGCGAAGCGATGGTATTCAGATGTGCCTGCATCGCCGCCTGGAGCGCTGCGGAAGCATCTTGTTCTTCTTCGGTGGCTGATTTAAAAGCGACAAAGAAAGCCTCAGCCATTCCAAAACAGATATCGTTGAGCAAGGCTTCCTTGGATGCAAAGTGGTTGTAAAGACTCGGCGCTTCAATTCCAACCGCTTTCGCCAATTCCCGCATGGAGGTGGCAGAGTATCCGCGCTCGCGAAACATGCGTCCCGCTACTTGTCTGATTTCCTGTTTGCGTGAAAGTACTTCGGCCATACGAACTAACGTTCGTTAGCAAA
>CAZUHX010000046.1:0-15804 GCA_964620795.1 uncultured Chitinophagaceae bacterium | reverse complement strand
TCATCCTTCGAACTAGTCTGATTTGTTCACGGGTGAGTGCGGTACCGGAGGAGGCTACCACATTTTCTACACCCGCCTGATGCATGGAGATGACATCGGTATATCCTTCCACCAGCAAACATTCATCCTGTTTCCTGATGGCATTTCTTGATTGATACAGTCCGTAAAGAACTTCAGTTTTGTTGTAAACGGGCGTTTGGCCGGTATTGACGTATTTGGGTGACTTTTCATCCTTTTTCAGGATTCGTCCACCAAAGCCGAGCACTTTGCCTGTATAGTTGTGAATGGGAAAAATGACACGGTCGCGGAAGAAATCAAAATGCTTGCCGTTGCGTTCGGTGATCAGTCCGGCCTCTAAAAGCACTTCGGTTTTGTAACCGGCCTCCAGTGCAGCCTGATAAAAATGGTCCCAGCCGGCAGGAGCGTATCCCAGTTCGAAGGTTTTAATTATTCCGGGATTAAGCCCTCGTTCCATGAAATAGGAGAGGCCTATGGTTCCTTCCGGTTTCATCAATGCAGCCGCATACCAGTTTTTGGCAAATTCATTGGCCACAAGCAGGGCTTCACGCTGCTGCTGAGCCTGCTCTTCTTCAGCAGAATACTCCCTTACTTCTTCCTCTACTGTAATTCCATATTTGGCAGCCAGGTATTTGACGGCATCTGTAAAAGGCATTTGCTGAGCCTCCATGAGGAAGCCTATGGAGTTTCCTGATTTACCGCAACCGAAGCATTTGAAAATGCCGCGGGCGGGCGAAACATTGAAGGAAGGGGTTTTTTCGTTGTGAAACGGACAGAGCCCAAGCATGTTGGAGCCTCTGCGCTTAAGGTTCACAAATTCTCCTACCACTTCCTCAATTCGGGCTTCTTCCTGAACGCGTCGGATGGTATTGGGAGAGATCATAGCGGTTACAAAGGTGATGAATTTTTGCGACCGCCTTCGGCTTTATATGGGCGAAAAACAGGCAAAAAAAAGGCCGCTTTTCAGCGGCCCTAAACTGGGATTAAACAATTATGATTTTTTCTCGCGCAGCACAAGATCAACCATTACCGGGGCTGCCACGAAAATAGATGAATAAGTACCGATTACGATACCGAGAATCAGAGCGAATGAAAATCCGCGAATGGCTTGTCCGCCAAAGAGGAACAAAACGATAACTACCAAAAGGGTAACCAAAGAAGTATTGATGGTTCTTGATAGGGTGGTGTTGATAGAATCATTTACATTCTGAACGAGCGGGCGTGTAGGATGCAATGCAACGAATTCACGAATACGGTCAAATACCACCACTGTATCGTTGATCGAGTAACCGATCAGGGTAAGGATAGCCGCAACAATCGTCTGGTCAATCTCAAGTGAGAAAGGCATGAAAGTTTTGCAGAGTGAGAAAGTACCCAGTACGAGAACGGGATCATGCACCAGGGCAATGATGGCACCGGTAGCATACTGCCAGCGCTTGAAACGTACGAGGATGTAAAGGAACACTCCGAGGATACCGAGTATTCCTGCCCACCATGCAGAGGTGCGGATGTCGTCGGCAACGCTGGCTTCGATTTTGATGGAACTCTTCACATGCTTGGTACGGAAAGCTTCAAAGTCGGGCTTGTCCTGGAAAAACTGGCTTACACCTTCGAAAATTTTCTGTTCGATGATGCTGTCGGCATTGGTTTCTTTTGAATCAACCAGATAGGCTGTAGTGATAGAAACCTGATTGGTACTTCCGTAGGTTTTTACGATTGGTGTACCGTCGAGAGAGGATGAGAGGGCTTCAGCAACTTCCTGGGTGGTTACATTTTTATCAAACTTCACCACATAGCTTCTTCCACCTTTGAAATCTACGCCCAGATCAAAGCCGAGGGTAAACATCGATACCAGACATACTCCGAAGATGATGGCTGAGAATGTGTATGAAAGTTTTCTTTTCTCGATGAAAGCAAAGTTGATGTTCTGGAAAAGGTTCATGGTAAAGTTGTTACCGAAAGACACCTGCTTGCCTTTGTCGAGCCACCAGTCGAAAATCATCCTGGAAGAAAGAATGGCGGTGAACATGGAGGAGAAAAGGCCGATAACCAACACCACTGCAAAGCCTTTCACGGGGCCAAGACCAAAGAAAAGAAGGATGAAACCGATCAGCAGGGTGGTGAGGTTTCCGTCGATAACGGCAGAATAGGAGTGACGGTATCCGTCCTGAATGGCTAGTCGCAAACCTTTACCTCTTCTGATTTCTTCGCGGATCCGCTCATTGATGATTACGTTGGCATCAACGGCCATGGCCAGGGTCAAAACGATACCGGCCATACCTGGAAGAGTGAGTGAAGCTCCGGGAATGGAAGCTACGGTTCCGATGATCAGAAGAAGGTTGAGAATCAATGCCAGATTGGCGATAACTCCTGAGCCGCTGTAATAAGCAATCATAAACAGTACGGTTACCAACAGGCCAACGGCCAGTGACATCAGGCCCGATTGGATAGCTTCATGACCGAGTGAAGGTCCGATGATTTGCTCTTCGAGAACTTTGGTTCTGGCCTCCAGCTTACCTGACTTAAGAATGTTGGCAAGGTCAGTTGCTTCGTCAATTTCTTCGATTCCCGTGATCTGTGAGCGACCGCCTTTGATCACTGCCTGCACGCGGGGTGCAGAGAATACGCGGTTGTCCAGCACGATGGCAACGCAGCGGTTGATCTTTCTTCCATTTACTTCTGAATTGTAAGCAGATTCTGTCAGTCTTTCCCACTTGGCGGCTCCCATGGAGTTCATGTTCAGGTCAACTTCAGGAATCCCATATTGGTCGTAAGATTGGAAAGCGTCAACAATCACGTCTCCGGTGAGGGGAGCTTCGGGAGAGGCCGGATTTTGTTTGATGGCGTAAAGTGCGAAGAAGTTAGCATCCTTGCGCATAGGTTTGGCGCTCCACAACAATTTTAGATCTCTGGGGAATACTGCCTTTACTTCAGGTAAAGCCAGATAGCGGTTTACCTTGGCTGTATCTTTTCCTGCAACAATACCTACCACAGGACCTTCAGCTACGGCTGTCTGGTTTTGCTGGGTGGTGTAGAGATTGGGTGCAAGTACGTCGAAAAGTGGATTGATGTTTTTGTTGGCTGCGGTGTCTTTGGCAGCAGTTTCTGAAGAAGCAGAATCGGTAAGTGAATTCAACAGGCTGGAGTCGGTTCCTGCGATTAGCAAAGTGTCGGTGAGATTGTCTTGTGCAACTTCAATGGTATCTGTCACAGCTGCCTCTGTTTTGTTTCCTGCGGCAAGCTTGCGGGCTCTGAGAACATCATTGGCTTCGCTCAGGAAATTGATGACTTCTTCATTTTCATAAGTTTCCCAGAATTCCAGCTGAGCGGTTTGTTGTAAAATCCGGCGAACACGGGTAGGATCATCTACTCCGGGAAGTTCAATCACGATTCTTCCTGAATTCTCCTGAAGTGAGATGTTGGCGGCAGCCACACCAAACTGGTCTATACGTGTTTTGAGGACATTGAAAGTATTGCGAACGGCTGCGTCCATGTCTTTGCGGACTACCGCGATAACCTCATCATTACTCGAACTGAAAGTGATTTTGCCCTGATATGCTTCGATGGGAGCGAAAATGGCAGACAACTTGGCGTTGGGATCTGTTTCCTTAAAAGTTTCTGCGAAAATGCTCAGGAAGTCGCGCTGGTCATTCTTTTGCTTTTCGATGGCTTTGGCAATGGCCTTGTTGAATGTTTCACTTTTGCTGTTGTAAGCAAGCTTGCGAAGAACATCATCTTCAGCGATTTCCAGAACCAGACTCATACCGCCTTTCAGGTCAAGACCAAGGCTGATCTGCTTGTCGCGGCAATCTTTGTAGCTGTATTTGATCAGTCCGATGTTGATCAGGGTCTGATCTCCGATACTGTCAAGGTAAGCGCGGCGATATTGCTTGCGAAGGTCGTTTACAGAATCTTCGTAGTTGATCAGTGCGGCACCGCTCAGGCCTGCCGGAGCAGACATGGGAACAATCTGATTGGCATAATCGTCGGCTTTTCCTTCAGCGTAGCGTGTTGCCAGGGTGAATGAAAGCTGGTAAAGACAAACCAGCACGAGCACGATGGTAAAAAACTTGATGAGCCCCTTTGCTTGCATGGGTAATTTCAGGTTTAAAAAATGGAACGCAAATATAAAATAATATGCCAAATCCCGAATTGGCGACCGAAAGACAATCAGTCCCGGCTTTCGGATTTTACAAATCGGGCTGTGCGCCTGCCCTGTGGCGATTCCATGGCGACCATATAAATTCCGGCCGGAAGGTTTTCTGCAACAGAAATGGTGCCCTGACCTCTTGCCAGCGTGAAACTTTGAATCAATTGACCGTCAGGCCCCAATAGGCTGATCAATGCTTCATCTTGCAAGCTGTTGTATCTGATCAAACAGCTCTGCCCGCAAGGGCTGGGGTAAATCACCAATTCCGTGTCCAGTTCATGATTTGCATTCGATAGTACATTGCATAAAAGGTTTACATTCAGATTGGTAACTCTTCCCGGCTCAAGCAAAACCCCGGTTTCATAATGCAGGGCACAGCGGTTATCGGGATCGTAAAATCGGATGGTGTATAGACCGCTGTCTGCCGCTCCTGTTGAATATCTTCCGTCAAATCTGCTCTGCTTTAGTCGAGGAACACCCATAATTTCTACCAAAATGCCCGGAAGTCCGTTGCCGAACGTGTTGCTCACTTTGCCTTCCAGATAACATGCCCGCTTTAATTCCGGACGCAAAACATACAGCCCCGTTTCCCTGTCTGAACAAACGATGTTTCCTGAAGGGAAATAGGGAAAAACGCCCCAGCAGCCTTCAAAGCCCTCTCCTGCAGGAAAGGGAGAAGTGTCGAAACTTCCTGTTTCAACCAGGTTGGATGGTCTGCTCGCATCGCAAATGGTGATACCATTGCGGTAATAGGAGGTGTAGATATAGCCGTTTTTGTAATGAACATTATGCGGAATGAGGCTGTCGAAAGTGCTCGTGCGGTATTCATCCAGCAGGTTGATGTTGTTGACATCCCGAACATCATAGGCCGCTACCGTTGCATATTTTTTTTCGTCGGTGGTAAAAAGCGTATTGCCGTCGTCAGAAAGCCAGGTGTTATGTGTAAATGTGAAAGGTGTTCTCTGCCTGCTCAGCACCACCGGATTGCTCCGGTTTCGCACATCAATAACCGAAAACTGACCGTCCCTGATTTCTCCGGTGTAGAGGGTGTCGCGCACCGCAAAACAATCGTGAACGTAAAAGTCATCGTAAATCCCTACTGTAGCAGGCGACATGGGATTGGGTTTCAGATCGCAGATGATACTTCCCCTGTTCAACAGATTGCTGCCGTTGATGTAGATAAACCCTTTCTCGTCAATAAAACAGGTGTGAGCCGTTTTAAGATTGTTTCCCAAAGCACTGTCGCCTTTCCAGAAAGTAAACTCAATACTGTCGGGCAGAAACCCGAGATTCACAATCATCAGTCCGCCACCTTGTTCATTGGTGGCATAGGCATAATGATCCCAGGTTTTGGGCTCGCGCCATAGACTGGTATCGCCTTTGATGAAATGCAATTGAACCGGATTGGAAGGCGTACTTACATCTACTATGGATAATCCTAATTCTGTACCGACAAGGGCATATTCTTTGCCGTCAGCTGCGGTGTAACCCCAGATATTACTCAGAGTTTCAGGATAGTCCAGATTCCCCAGAAATTGGATGTTTTGTGCTTGGAGATACTGCTGAATCAAAAGCAGTGAAAGGTTTAACAGGAACTTTTTCATGCCTTGCAAAGTGTGATTTCGGTAATCTCAGGTAAAATTCCCACACGCCCCGGGTAGCCCAGGAAGCCGAACCCCCGATTTACGTATAAATACTGCCGGCCTTCCTGATAAAGTCCTGCCCATTGCTTGTACACAAACTGAGAGGGACTCCACTTCAGCCATTTGGTATCAATTCCAAACTGAAAACCATGGGTGTGTCCGGAAAGCATCAGATCAATGTCGGGATGTTCGGGTCTCACCTGGGCGTCCCAATGAGAGGGATCGTGAGAAAGCAAAACCTTAAAAGGAATCTCTTCGGCTCCCGTTTTGGCTTCTGCGAGTTTACCATATTTCGGGAAGTGAAGGTTGTTGCCCCAGTTTTCGATACCGATAACCGCGAGTTTTTGTCCTTCCTTTTCAATGATCCTGTGTGTATTCATGAGCAGGTCCCAGCCCATTTCGGCATGAACTTCCAAAAAGGCTTTGAAATTGGCGGCCTTTTCATCAACAGAATTCCAGTTTACATAATCGCCGTAATCGTGGTTTCCTGTAACACTCATCACTCCGTGCCTGGCCTTCAGCTTGCTGAAGATCTCCTTGAAGGGATCCATTTCGTTTGCCACATTATTGACCAGATCTCCTGTAAATAGAATCAGATCGGCATCCATCTGATTGATCTTCTCTACCGCCTCCCTTACCGGAGCTACTCGGGTGAAACTTCCTGAATGAATGTCTGAGAGTTGAATGATTCTGAACCCGTGAAAGGCTTCGGGCAAGTGCGGGAAGCTCAGCTTCACTTTTCTGTATCTGTAATTGTAAGCGTTGGCAACCATGCCGTAAACCAGAGAAACCATGGGGATAGCGGCCATTCCAAGTGCAAGTCGGTTCAGAAACTCGCTCCTGCTCATGCCCGTGCCAAGCGGTTCGTGACCACTTTTCCAGCGGCTTGAAACCCATCTGAAAAATCGGCTGGCGTCTTCACCGATCAGAAACAACATCACAAAGACCTTACTCAAAAAAGTAATGGCTAGAAAGGCCGTAAAATAGCTTCGCAGAAAGGGCGGATATAGTTTGAAGCCAAATACACGGTAGGCCACCATAGACGAAACGGTGATCACAGTAATCATCCAGTACAGAATGTATGCTGTGTTTTTTCTGCTCAGCGGAAGAGAGCGTACCGCAGCTTTTACACTCTGAAACACATAGATGTCAAGGCAGATAAGCACGAGAATAGGGGTGAGCAGAGCGAGGGTGAATTTCATTCGGCAGCAGATTGGGGATAAGATTCAAATTTACCTGAACTTTCAGCTTATCATTGTGAAAAAAAACAATCAAATGATTTTTTGCCGGTTCCTGAGGTTCTTTTTGATGACCCTTCTCATGTGTTTGTCAATGCTGACATTTGCTCAGGAGAAGCAATACAGCATGGCCGATACGCTCCGCGGTTCGCTTCGCACAGAGCGCATCTGCTACGATGTGAAACACTATGATTTATGGGTTGATCTGGATACAATCAGCCGATCTGTCAGAGGAAAGAACACCATTACAGCCCTGGCTGTGGAAAGATTTGCAGAAATTCAAATTGATCTGTTTGACAATATGATTATTGATTCCATGATCTGGAATGGAAGAAAATTGAATTACAGCAGGCTTTATCATGCCGTTTTCATTCGTTTCCCCGAGGCTGTTGAGGCAGGCGCTTTTTTTAGTTTCAGTATTTATTTCCATGGTACACCCATGGTAGCCAAAAGAGCGCCATGGGATGGCGGTTTTGTTTGGACCAAAGACAAGACCGGTGCGCCCTGGATTGCCGTAGCCTGCGAAGGAACAGGTGCCAGCCTCTGGTGGCCCAACAAAGACCATCTTTCAGACGAACCCGATAGTGTTGATATACATTGCACAGTGCCCGATCCACTCGATTGCATCTGCAACGGACAGGACCTCGGCAAAACATCCTCTGAGGGTAAATCAAGCCACCATTGGAAGGTCAGTTATCCCATCAACAATTACAACATCACCCTCAATGCAGGCCGGTATGCACAGTTTTCGGACACCATGACTTATTCAGACGGAACGCCTTTGATACTTGATTACCGGGTGATTCAGGAAAATGTATCCAAGGCAAAAAAACAGTTCAAACAGGTAGAGCCCATGATGCATTGTTATGACCGTTTTGTGGGGCACTATCCTTTTCTGCGGGATGGATTTCGTCTGGTGGAAACGCCTTATCTGGGCATGGAACACCAGAGTGCAATCGCTTATGGCAATCAATACAAAACGGGGTACAACGGCAGCGATTATTCCAAGATCGGACTCGACTTTGACTAAAAAATCATTCATGAAACAGGGCATGAGTGGTGGGGAAATGCAGTGAGTTGCCGGGATATTGCCGATATGTGGATTCACGAAAGTTTTTGCACTTACATGGAAGCCCTTTACGTGGAATGTATGTTCGGCAAAGACACAGCCTTCAATTACATCAACGCCAAAATCCCGACAATTGATAATAAGAAGCCTATTGTGGGTGTTTATGGTGTAAACGAAGAAGGAGATGGTGACATGTATAACAAAGGAATGTTGTTTCTCAATACCTTGCGCTACATCGCTGCCGACGATCAGGCCTGGTTCAAGGCATTCAGAGGTTTTTATGAACAATACAAATATAAAACCATCGGATATGATGAAGTGGTCAGGTATTTTTCGGCCGCACTTTATACTGATCTCAGCAGGGTTTTTGAACAGTATCTGAAATATCCCTCAGTGCCCGTTCTTCAATACATTTTAAAAAAGGGAAAGGGTAAAAATTACACCCTGTTTTTGCGCTGGAAGGCTGAAGTTGCTGATTTTTCCATGCCGGTTACCATATTGCTGCCCGGCGGCAAATCCAAACGACTGGAACCCGAGGCTTCCAGATCAATGGTGATCAATATCAGCATGGCAAAGAAAGAGATCATTCAGTTTGATCAGCGATCGGCTTATTTTAGTGTTGAACAAGTTAAGCGATTTTAAATATGTCAACTACCCATCACAGCCTGGTTGAACACCGGGAAGGCATGTCCTTTAAAGTTATTCAAAACGGCCATGAGTTTATCATGGATGTAGATGAGGCCTCAGGAGGGAAAAATCTGGGCGTTCGCCCAAAGGCATTGATGCTCTCTGCCCTTGCGGGTTGTACCGGCATGGATGTGGTGTCGCTTTTAAATAAAATGCATGTAAATTTTGAAGATCTCAGCATTGAAGTTTCCGGGGAGCTTACTGACGAACATCCGAAAACATACAGCAGAACCCTGATAGTTTATCACATTCGTCTGGCATCAGAAGAGGATAAGGCTAAGTTTGAAAAAGCAGTTGCACTCAGTCAGGAAAAATACTGCGGTGTCAATGCCATGTTCAGAAAGTTTTCGGAAGTGGGTTTCCGGATAAACTATTTGTGACCTTCCTGAATTTCGCCTTCAAATACCTGAACAGCAGGTCCTCTGAGGGTCACTTGCCGGAAGCCTTCTTCCCGAAGGCTGAATCCTACGTAGGCAGTTCCTCCGGGAGTGAGAACTTTCCACTCTTTCCAATCAGAAACTGCGGTCTGTCTTTTAATTTGAAGGGCCAATACGGAGGCGACCACTCCGGTGCCGCAACTCAGGGTTTCTGCTTCAACCCCGCGCTCATAAGTGCGCACCGAAATGCAAAAATCAGAAACTGAGTCTGCGAAACTGACATTGGTTCCGCCCGGTGCAAAATCGGGATGGTATCTCCAGTGCGGGCCTTCTTTCTCCAGGGGAATTTGATCAGGCGACCCCTGAAACAAGACCAGATGCGGTGAGCCGGTATTCAGATAAATTCCCTGATGGAGGATTGAGATATCCTCGCGGTTGATGTCTTTCATGCCCAGAGAGACCGTTCCGTCCGGCTCAAGGGCAGCCCTGTGTAGGCCATCTGCTGCCGCAAAAAGTTTTTCTCTTCCGCCCAGCCCAAGAGAATGAGCAAAGCGCACTGCGCAGCGACCGCCGTTTCCGCAAAAACTACTCGGCTTTCCGTCGGAATTGAAATACAGCATTTCAAAATCTGCCTCTGATGAAGTTTGAATGAGGATCAGACCATCGGCTCCGATGCCAAAATGCCTGTTGCACCAATGTTTGTATAAATCAAACTGATTTCCATCCAAGGCTCGATCACGATTATCAATCAGGATAAAATCATTACCCGTTCCCTGAAACTTGGTGAATTTAACGTTCATTTTCTGCGGCTGTTAAATCAGGTTAAACCCCATTCATAGGGTCTTACGAGCACGAAAGAACCGTAATATTTTTGAATTCAAAATCTTTTAAACCAAATGATGATCATGAAAACGAGAAATCTTCTTACTGTGGGTCTGATTGCCTCCATATTCGGCACAGGCTCGGCCATGCTGTATCAGAAGTTTCTGGCTCCGCCTCCTGTTGCGGTAGTTCAGCAGTTGCCTGCCCGATTGGCGGCACACAGTGCGGTGGGAACAACTCAGCCCATTGATTTTCGTTATGCAGCATCTTCTGCCACTTCAAGCGTGGTGCATGTGAAATCTACCTACAAGCCACAAGCAGTTCCCGGACCCAGAGGGAGGAATCCGCTGCAGGATTTCTTTGGCGATGATTTTTTTCAGTTTTTCCACGGCCCCAATCCATATCGTGCGCAGCCTCAGACTTCCACAGGTTCCGGCGTGATCGTTACTTCCAACGGTTTTATCGTTACCAATAATCATGTGGTTGATAACGCATCCGAAATTGAAGTTACCCTCAACAACAACAAATCATTTAAAGCCAAAATGATTGGTCGCGACCCGGATACCGATCTGGCAGTCATCAAAATTGAAGAGGAAAACCTGCCTGCAATTCCATTCGCCAATTCCGACTCTGCTCTGGTAGGGGAGTGGGTTTTGGCTGTGGGCAATCCTTTCAATTTGTCCTCAACGGTTACTGCCGGTATCATCAGTGCCAAAGCGAGAAACCTGAATCTTCTTGGAGACGCCAATGGCGGCAAAGCCACAAGTTCGGCAGTGGAATCATTTATTCAAACAGATGCCGCTGTCAATCCCGGTAACAGCGGAGGGGCTTTGGTTAACGTACACGGAGAACTTGTAGGTATCAATACGGCCATCGCTTCTCCTACCGGATCTTATGCAGGCTATTCGTTCGCCGTTCCGAGCAACATTGTGAAGAAAGTAATTGTAGATCTTAAGGAATTTGGCGTCACACAGCGCGGATTTTTAGGCGTGGTGATTCGTCCGGTAGATGAGCCAACCGCCAAAGAAGTAGGCTTAGATCGCCCTGCCGGTGTGTATGTGCAGGAGGTCAATAAAGGTTCAGCTTCAGCCGATGCCGGACTCAAAAACAAGGATGTTATTCTAAGCATTAATGGAATAGCGGTAAACTCAACTGCAGAGCTGCAGGAGCAGGTGGCGCAGCATCGGCCGGGAGATAAACTTCGGGTGGAGTTTTTTAGATCAGGCAAGGTGGAAACAGCCTTCATAGTGTTGAAAAACAAATACAATTCAGCCTCATTGGTAAGTAATGATCGCGATATCCTTGGCGTATTAGGCGTAACCCTCGCCGATCTCAGCCCTAAAGACAAACAACTGCTTGGGCTGAGCGGGGGAGTTAAAATTACCGGACTGAAGTCGGGGAAATTTTCTGAATCTACCGATATTAAGGAAGGTTTTGTCATCACTCAAATCGATGATCAGCCGGTGAATAGTTCCGAAGATTTCTTGAATATCATGAAAAATAAGGAGGGGAAAGTGGTTCTGGAAGGCCTTTATCCCGGCAAACCATACAGCTATTTGTATGCTCTTAAGATGTAGTTACGCCTGAGTGTTGAAAAGTCGGCCTGATGTATTTCTGCATCAGGCCTTTTTTTTTTGTTGATTTACAATAGAATTTAATTCAATATGAAAAACAGGGTGTTGGTTTACGGCTGCTATGGCTATACAGGAAGGTTGATTGTTGACGAATTGCTCAAGCTGAACATCAAACCCGTTTTATCGGGCAGGGATTCTGACAAGGTCAAGGAACTGGCCGCCCGGCACGAACTTGAATACGATTCTTGCACTTCAGAAGAGCTGAGTGGTATGCTCGGCAGGCATCCCGATATCAAAGTGTTGCTTAATTGCGCCGGCCCTTCCAGATACACGGCCCGCGAAGCCATCCGCGCCTGTATTGCTGCCGGGGTTCATTATCTCGATATTACCGGAGAAATTGAGGTCTTTGAATTGGCTGCGAGCTTGAGTAAAGAGGCCGAGCAGGCCGGGGTTATGCTACTTCCGGGTACGGGATTTGACGTGGTACCCAGCGATTGTCTGGCCGCTTACATGAAGCAAAGAATGCCGGAAGCCAGTCATCTCGAACTGACCCTCTACTCCAAAGGTGGCGCATTTAGCCATGGTACCGCCATCACCGTGGTCGAAAACATGGGCGATGGAAGCAGGGAGCGAATGGGCGGTAAAATCTTTGTCACTAAATCGGGTGAGAAGACCAAAACCGTTGAAATTGAGGGCAAAAAGATTTTGACAGTGGGCATCCCCTGGGGTGATGTGTCTACCGCCTGGTACTCCACGGGCATACCCAATATCGCCGTTTTTAATGCGGCTTCCCCGGGGCTCATCAAAAACATGAAACGTTCCAACTACCTTGGCTTTATATTGCGTTCCCGTTTCGTAAAAAATTATTTAATTCGTCAGATCAAAAAGCGCCCTGCAGGGCCTGATGAGAAGATGCGCAATACTTCCAGAATTTACATTCAGGCAGAGGTGAAAGATTCTGCAGGCAATAGAAAAGTCAGTCAACTCGAAGGACCCGAAGGATACTGGCTCACTGCCATGACGGCTGCCGCCATCAGCAAAGAAGTGCTGAATGATCACTTCAGCCCGGGCTTCCGCACTCCTTCTCTTCAATACGGCGCTGATTTTATTCTTCAGTTTCCCACGGTAAGCCGCAAAGACATTCAATGAGTTTATATGCCTGATTTTAAGCAAACGCTCGAAAAACTAATTAAGAAATACAACATAAGTCCGGATGATATTCCGGAATCGTTGCGCGATTTTTCAGGCTTCGGCAATACAGACAAATCCATAATTGCAGACTTTTCAGAGGCTCTGGGTTTCTGCTCAGATACTGCGCTAATGCATTTTATAGAAAACATGAACACTGCGGCAGCGTTGATAGATCCTTCTCAAAGGGTAGTAGCCGTAAATTCGATAGGCTTAAACGTTGTTGGTCTGCCTGCAGCTGAAGTTCTGGGAGCATCGGTCGAACTGCTCTTAAATAAAATCAGCTCTGAAGAAAATGTCCTTCAGCAAAAGATGGAGGAACACTTCCAACAAAAAATGTGTTCTTACGAAATTCAGCTGGTAAATCAGAAAGGACGCGAATATTTTCTAAAGATTCACTCCAGGCCGGTTTTTAGTAAAGAGGGTGTTTTTTTGGGTTCACTGACTCTGATGGATGATGTGACAGAGTTGAGTAAAGCCCGTGAAAGGAAACAACTTACCGAAAAGATGTTTCAGCAAATTGCCTCCAATTTTCCCGGTTCGGCCATGTGGATTGTTGATCGTTCCCGAAGGATTAGTCTTGTTCACGGACAGCTCATGGACACCTTGGGAATTGCCTGTGATAGTCTTGAAGGCCTGCTGATTGAAGACCTGGATTCTGTGTATTCTGCAGCAGCATATGGTAAAGTGTTCGATACCGTTATCAAAGGAGATCAAACGCTTGAAGAAGTTACTTTTAAGGGCAGAACCATGGCGGTCTGGCATTATCCGGTTTCAAACGAAACGTCTCAGGAAGTTTTGTATGTTATGTCTTTGTTTTACGATATTTCAGACCGCAAGGCTATTCAGATTGAACTCGAAAAACGCGCCCGCGAACTCAAGAGATCGAATGAGGAACTTGAACGCTTTGCCTACATCGCCTCCCATGACCTTCAGGGCCCGCTTCGAACCATTGCCAGTTACCTCAGGCTCATAGAACAAAGGTCCGCCGATAAGCTGGATAATGATGGTTTGGAATTTATCCGGTTTTCAATAGATGCAGCTAAACGGATGCAAAAGATCATCCAGGACTTGCTTAATTATTCACGCATCACCAGCACCCCGCGGCCTTTCCAGGAAACTGATCTTCATGAACTTACTGAAAACGTAATCCGCATTCTGGAGTCAGGTATTCGTGCAAGAAATGCCAAAGTTGAAATTCAGGGTAAATTACCTACGCTTATCGCTCAGCCGGTTTTGCTCAATCAGCTGATTCAAAACCTGATCGATAATGGTGTAAAATTCAGCAGGAGAGAGCAGCCTTCAGTTGTCATTTCCTATTCAGAGGATTCAAGAGAATATAAAATTTCGATATCAGACAACGGAATCGGAATCAAGGATGAGTACGCAGATAAAATCTTTAATATTTTCCAGCGGCTGCATACAGAAAATGAGTTTCCGGGAACAGGAATTGGTCTTGCCATCTGCAAAAAAATTGTTCAGATTCATCAGGGTCAGATCGACTTTAAATCGGAACCTGGAAAAGGGACCACTTTCTTCTTCACCATACCCAAGAATCTGAAAAGCTGATTAAGCAGGCAGAAAATCCATTCGCCCGAACACGGGATCAGCCGCACCTACTTTAATTCTGATAGGAGAACCAAGCGCATAACGCTTTCCTCCGGGTCCGCTGAGCCAAAGGTTTCTTTCATCATAAACAAATGTGCCGGGCCCCAAGGCCTCCAGGCTAATGAATCCCTCACATTTGTTTTCTATGATTTCTGCAAAAATCCCCTTGCTGATTACTCCGCTGATGATGGCATCGAATTCCATGCCCTGCTTGTCCTGCAAATACTGAACCTGCTTCAGCCGGATGGCCTCCCACTCGGCATCCATCGCCTTCCTTTCCATGGCTGAACTCTTTTTGCATTCGGCTTCCAATTCTCCCGGCTCCGGAAGATGCTCGTCTTCTGCCAGTAGTTGCTTAAGTAAGCGGTGTACCATTACATCCGGATACCGACGAATAGGGGAGGTGAAATGGGTATAGTGGCTCATGGCCAAACCGTAATGCCCGATATTCTTGATGGTGTAGGCGGCCTTGGCCATAGACCGTATCGCCAGAGTCTCCAGCACATGCTGTTCGGGCTTGCCCTCTACCTTTTTTAAAAGCGTATTGAAAATCTCGGCAACCCGACTGTTTTTATCGAACCTGATCTGGTATCCGAAACGACCGGCAATGTTTGAAAATTGTTCCAGTTTAGCAGGATCCGGTTTGTCGTGCACCCGGTAAACAAACAACGGTTTGGCCTTTCGCAGTTTGGGGGCAGAAGCCCAGCGAGCCACGGTTTCGTTGGCCAGCAGCATCAGATCCTCAATCAGAAGATGCGCATCCTTCCGCTCCTTGGTATAAACATCTACCGGCCAGCCCTCCTCATTCAACCTAAACCGCACTTCAGGCTTTTCAAAAGCGATGGCTCCGTTTTCAAAACGTTTTGCCCTGAGCTTATCGGCCAGCCGCTTAAGCAGTTTTAATTCATCCGCGAAAATGCCTTCCCCGCTCTCCAGAATCTTTTGCGCCTCTTCATAACTGAATCGCTTGCGCGAGTGAATGATTGTTTCCGCAATTCGGAAGCCCGATATCTTTAAATCCTCATCCAGATAAAACAATACCGAAAAGGTGAGCTTGTCTTCCTCAGGACGCAACGAACAGATCAGATTGGAAAGCTTCTCGGGCAACATGGGGCAAACTTTTCCGGGCAGATAGACAGAAGTAGCCCGAAGCCTTGCTTCTTTATCCATCGGACTGTTCTCTTCCAGATAGTGCGAAACATCGGCAATATGCACGCCCACTTCCCATCCGCCTTCTTCAGGCTTTCTCACCGAAATCGCATCGTCAAAGTCTTTGGCATCTTCCGGATCTATGGTGAAGGTGACCGCTCCCCGCAAGTCAATGCGCCGGCCATGTTCCTCCCTCGGAATCTGCTCTGCAATCCTGCTCACCTGCTGCTCTACCGCTTTCGGAAATTCCGGATGAAATCCGTTGCGGATCAAAATCATTT
>CAZUHX010000045.1:7209-16055 GCA_964620795.1 uncultured Chitinophagaceae bacterium | reverse complement strand
ACCCGGCTCAATTTGACTGGCAAACGCCGGCAGAATTGCTCCTTCTGTTTATTAAAGGCTGCAGGTTTGATCTGGCCGCCATTCTCACCACCAATCTGCTCTGGCTGATCCTGTTTCTGCTGCCTGTGAGCCGGAGCCGAGATCATTTTTACAGCCGCGTCATGCATGGGGTTTTTCTTGGCGTCAATGGTTTTTTTCTCCTGCTCAATTTCGCTGATGTAGCATACTTCCCTTTCATCCAAACGCGCATGCAATTTGATGCGATGCGCTTCCTCACAGGACAAAAGGGTCCGGAGTTTTATCTGCTCCTTCCGAGGTTTATAACAGAATACTGGTACCTCTGGTTTTGCTGGTTAATGCTAATGGTACTTCTGAATCGGGCGTATTCAAGGATTCATCATCACGAACCAATCCTGTTTCCGGAACTGCGCATAAAACTCATGAGCTTATTGCTTCTGATTCCTGCATCAGCTCTTACAGTTATTGGTGTGAGAGGTGGAATTCAAAAACGCCCGCTAAGTATTATACATGCCTCCGAAATGAGTTCGGCGGCAAATATTCCGCTTATCCTCAACTCCACTTTTTCTGTTCTCACCACCTGGGATAAAACCACGCTTCCCGACTTGAATTTTGTAGATGAGCAGGAGTTGAAAGATTGCGAACGCTGCCAATTTATCCCCCTGAACAAAAAATGCTTCACACCTAAAAATGTGGTAGTGATCATCGTGGAAAGTATGTCGAGAAATCATCTGGGTCAAATCAGCGGAAAGGGCAACACTCCATTCCTGGATTCGTTATTGTCGCACAGCCTTTATTTCGACTGCGCCTTTGCCAATGCACGCGTTTCCATTGAGGGCATTCCTGCTATCCTGGCTTCCATTCCTTCCTGGCAGGACAATCCCTTCATTTTTTCGCCCTATGCCACCAATAAAATCCATTCCCTGGCCACGCTGCTCAAAACAAAAGGCTACCATAGTTCATTTTTTCATGGAGGAAATGCAGGTACCATGGGATTCAATTACTTCTGTGCCCTTGCAGGATTTGAAAAATATTATGGCAGAGAAGAATTCCCGGAGAAAGACGAGTTCGACGGAGAATGGGGAATCTGGGACGAACCCTTTCTGCAGTTCATGGTAAAAGAACTCAACCAAAGTCAACAACCCTTCGCCTCTGCAGTTTTCACTCTGAATCCTCACGACCCCTTCCGGATACCGAAAAAATACAGAGCGCGCTTTAAGCAGCCGGGACATCCCATTGAAAGCTGCATTCGTTATACCGATCATGCCCTCGAGGAGTTCTTTCGTGCTGCACAAAAATCAAATTGGTATAAAAACACTTTGTTTGTGATCACCGCCGATCATACCGCACCCGTCACAGAAGATAAGCGCTATCCCTCGGCAGATGAGTACCGCATACCCATTGCTTTTTTCCTGCCCGACTCTTCGCTTCGCGGAAGGTCTGATCAGCTTGCCGAGCAGATTGATATTCTGCCAAGCACTCTTGATCTTCTCGCATATCCCGACACCTTTTTCAGCTTTGGCAAAAGTTTATTCCGAAATAACTGCGAGCGCAGTTCCGTCAACTACCGCAACGGATTGTATCAGTACTTTGACACTGCTCATTGCTACCAATTCAACGGAAACAGCAGCGTAGCCCTTTATCAATGGAAGACAGATTCTTTTTTCAGCAATAACCTGATCTGGAACGGGCAGAATGAAGATCTCAGAATCGAAAAAGACCGAAGCCTGAAAATCAGGATTCAGCAGTTCAACCGTGCCCTGATCCGGAACCGGATGCAATGAAGGCATTGAGCCTTTTCACAAACTCATGCCTGTCTTCCTGAACAGGATTCCATTTAAGCTGAGCCTTTTCATACCAGACCCTTCGCTCAGAAAGCATGTGATTCAGTTTGTTTTCCAACCCCTGCTCATCGAGCCCTGCAAACAATGGTCTTTCGGCAAGAGACGACAGCAATCTCTGTTTCAGCATGCCTAAAGGTAAATCAAGATAAACAACAACACCGGCCCCCAACATCTGCTCTATGTTGTCGAAAAAACATGCGGTGCCACCGCCGGTTGATAGCAAAACGCCCTGCCGAAAAAAGTGCTTTAAGGCCTGATGTTCTATTTCTCTGAATCCCCTCTCGGCATGCTTTGCGAAGCATTCACTTATACTCATTCCGCATTCCTGTTCAATAAATTTGTCGAGATCCGCAAACTCATAATTCATTTGACGAGCCAGTTGTTTACCGAGGGTTGACTTGCCTGATGCAGGCATACCAACTAAAAAAACGGGAGGCCGTGATTCAAGCATGATGAAATCCGTTTACCGGATCGTGACCCTTGGGTCTGTAAGTGCATAAAGCAGATCGGTGAGCAGGTTCATCACCACAAACACAAATGCAACGAAAAGTACATTCCCCATCACCACCGGAAAATCAAAACTAAGCAATGAGCTCACGGTTTGCATTCCAAGGCCTTTGTAACCAAATACCATTTCGATAAAAAATGCTCCCGTAAGCAGAGCCGCCAGCCATCCCGACACAGAGGTGATCACAGGGTTCAGTGCATTGCGCAACGCATGACCGAACACCACCCGATAGTAACTGAGTCCTTTGGCATGTGCCGTACGGATGTAGTCCTGAGAAAGCACGTCCAGCATGGAGTTCCGCGTGAGCTGTGTGATGATTCCCACCGGACGAATACCCAGGGCGAGTACCGGCAGCAGTAAGTTTTTCCATACGTAGATGGTATTGCCTTCGTAATCAATATCGGTGAGAGATCCGCTCACGTTCAGTCCGGTGTAAGGCCCCAGATAATAACCGAAAATGATGGCCAGTATAATGGCCGAGAAATAAGAAGGTTGTGATATACCCAATACAGAAAAAATCAATATTAAATTATCCCATATGGAATATTGCCGGAGGGCAGCAAAAATGCCCAGAAGAATTCCGCTGAAGGTAGCCAGCAGCATGGCAAAAAGCGCCAGAATGGCGGTAGGTGCAATTTTATCGCCAATTATTTCACTCACCAATCTTCGGTTTTGAAATGACTTTCCAAGATAAGGCCACTTGAGGGAAAGACTGTTCTCACCGATGCTGAATAACGGATATACCCGGTGATCTCGCTCATCAAGAAATACTCTGCTGTTTCGATCCTGTGTATTGTGCAGCGCAATCGGACTCAAATCGTTCAAATACAAAGCCAGCCTGTAGTGCCAGGGCAGATCAAGTCTGAATTCATGTTCAATGGCTTTCACTGAAGCCATATCGGCCCTTTGGCCAAGCGTCATTCTCGCAGAATTGACGGGAATGATATTGAACAAAAGAAAGATCAAAAGAATAACACCCAGCATCACCGCCAGACCGTTGAGCAGTTTGCTCAGCACATATTTAAACGCGCGGCTCATGGTTTCAGATATTCATTCTGAAGATCCTTCCATTCGGGAAGATGTCTCCAGTGCCACATGCCTTTCACCACTCCGTCTTTCATGAGCACGAGACCGGGATTGGAGCGAATGATGGTCTTTAAAGGAGTTTCATCTGCAGTATAAAATGGAAACGGAGCCTGCACCTCATGACGCAAATGCTCAGCCTCAAACTCCTGCCTGCTCAGGCCATAAAATTTGACCCCCGCCTTTTCAGCGGCCTGTGCAAGTTTACGCAACTGCGGGTATGCGCTCTTCTCTGTACCGCTGATTTTATACGCCACCACGATCAGAGAATAGCCCGGCTCTTCCAGCAGGGCATCGGTAATGTCTTCATGGTTTTCATTGCTGATGTACAGATTGCTGATTTTCGCGGGAATACCTTCCTTCACCACTACATCCTGACGGCTCACATAAGTCCACTCTTCCATATTGTGGGTACTGAAATCATTCATACCAAAGGTCTTCTCTTTGCCGCTCTTGTTGTTCTTATAGATAAATTTATAATCCATTACAGGCGCAACTTCCACGCGCTGTTCGCGGATGTTGTTTCCGATTTTGTAAGGACGAAAATCAATCACCGGAAGATTCCACACAAAATTATACAGTGCAAATGCGAGACTCAGCGGAATACTAAGTAAACTGATGACACCGGCGGCTTTTTCCCTGGGGCTGAAGCCGCTGATGAGATGTTGCTGCAAGACCAGAATTAGAATGATCACATCCAGAAAAACATCTTTCCAGAATGTTTCCCAGGGCTTGAGTTTAATGGCATCGCCGAAGCAGCCGCAGTCGGTTACCTTCATGCCGGTTTCGGTGAAAGCACAGCCAAAGAATATAGAAGAATATTTAGCCGTTAGCACAAAAACCACAGGAACCAGCAGCCAGCCGTATCTGAGCCATGCCGGATATTTGCCGTGCCAGAGGGCAGGGCCTGCCAGGGCTGAGATCAAAACCACACAAGAAGCGATGGCAAAGCGAACATTGGGGCAATAGCCGCTCAGATAAGTAAATCCGGTGAGCACCGTAAAAAAGAGTGTGAGCAAATAGACCAGCCAGACCGTAATCCGGGGCTGCCAGCCGAGCAAGAGCATAAAACCGAGCACCACTTCAGCAACGATCATCAACACTGCCATAGGGGTACTCCAGTCTGCCAGGGCTTTCCACAGCGATTCCATTCCCAGAGAAGAGAATGCCTCGAAATACTCATGCATCTTGTAGCTCGTACCCAGCGGATCAACAATCTTCACAAAGCCGCTGATCAGAAAGAGCACTGCAACGAAATACTGCAGATAAGGAATGAGGAGATTGGAAGGCCTGTTCACCCAATATCGAATCGCTGAAACAAGCAGGGCCAATGCGCCCACGAGTCCGAAAATGCTGTAAACGGTCATGGATTTTGATTTTGTTCTTCTAATTTAATGAGTGCAAAAACCGCATAGTTAAGAATATCCCTGTAGCCGGCATCTGTTCCTTCAGAAACCCTGGCCTGACCCGAAAGACTTTCCAACTGACGGATTCTGAGCAGCTTCATGAGAATTAAATCGGTAAAAGATTCAACCCGCATATCTCTCCAGGCTTCACCGTAATCGTGATTTTTGGCCATCATCAGATCGCGGGTTTCCTGCACGCTGCGATCGTAGGCTGCCATGACCTCCTCTTCCGGCAATTCAATGCGCTCGTCCTGAAAATATTGCAATTGTAATAAGGAAATGACACTGTAATTGACCAGGGCCATCCATTCGGGTTCAACCCCATCGCCCACCATGCTCACTTTCTTCTCTTCAAGCGTGCGTATGCGCTGCGCTTTGATAAAGAGCTGATCAGTAAGCGAACTCATCCTCAAGACGCGCCAGGAAGTTCCGTAATCGTGCACCTTATGCCGGAAAAGCTCGCGGCAGCGGGCAATCTGACGGTCGTATTGCTGTAGGGTATGCTTGCTCATTTGAGTGGTAAACTTAACCAATACTGAGGAGTTCAAGCGCTATGCAGACTCAGGCTTTAGTTTTTTTTGAATCTGCCCTGTTTCTGCTCCATTCGGAATAATAGTACCAGCTCACTACCAATAAACCGGCTACAAAAAAAATCTTGGCAGGTGCCCGCCATCCGTCATTGAAGAAAAATTCTCCGACCATCCAGGTGCTGTTGGCCATGATCCAGAAAACGATGGCCAGATTGTGATACAAATCTGCACGATTGTTCCTCGAAAGCCAGGTGATACGCATGGCCAGAAAAAGGGTTGGAATAATCATGAGCAAGCCCGGAACTTCGGCCATCATCACCCAGCAAATATCCTTCAGCAACCACAAAAGAATATGCAGGTTTTCGAGAGGTCTGACCGGACTTTGCTGTTCCATGACTGAGCATAAAAAAGCCGCTGCTGAGGCAACGGCTCATTTACATATATTCAAAAAATTATTTTGTTTCTGAAGTATATCCTGCAGGCGCCTTGAAGGCTGCATCAGAAATACTACCGGGCTGAACACCGGTGCACTCGGCCTTAAGAATGATCTGTCCGCTCAGGTCGCGGGTTTCAAACTGCACCGGAAATCCGCCGATCTTTTCCTTATTCAATCCCTGAAAATCAAGGGCAGAGCGAAAGAAAGCAGCATACTGATAATAGGCTGCCTGATCATCAACAGTAACCCAAGCCTCGGTGGTGTGCTCATTGGTAATGATCAGAACCTTTTTGCAGTTCAGTCCAAAGAAATTTTTAGTCTCATTGGTCTGCTTAACCTCCATACGGGTAAAATTCATCTCCGGCCCTTCCTTGATCTGCTGAACAGGCAGCATTTTAAAAGTTTTTCCGGCACCCTCATTGTAAGTAATGAGCTGCATAGATTCCCTGAGCGGAATAAAGTGGGTCGTGGCATTGGCCTTTTCCTGCTTCATGCTCATGCTGAGGGCGCATTTGCCGTTTTTGACGGTCCAGACCACCTTGATGTCGGCAGAAGGATTGGAGGCCGTGGAGTATTTCTGAAGAATGGTTCCTTCGAAGGCCTGAGCGCTGAAAGCAGCTACAGCTGCAAGCGTTAAAAGAAAAGATTTGATTTTCATATTAGATAATTTTAAGGAGCAACTGAACCTTTAACCTGAGAAGTGTTGTAATTGCCATCTGGCAAACCGGTAAGCGGATTGTTGTTTCGCTTGATAGCCAGACCTGCAGGACCGCTCACAGGCCCGAACGCAGGAACCAGTCCGCCGGGTATAGGCACATTAAAGCAGGTATTACCGATAATCGGAATAGAAACGCAGACGCGCAGCGTGATATTCAAAAAGCCTCGGGCTCCTACCTGACCATAGCCACCGCCGTTTCCACCGCCACCTGAAGGAGTGATTTCAATGCTGGCGGGACCAATGGGAATATTGATAGGGAGATTGACCAATGCGCCCTGACCCGGCACCGAGCCGATACCTGCAGTGGCATCCTGACCGTCCTGGAACAATCCGATGCTGATACCGCCGGTGGGAGCTGCGCCGCCCAGTCCGCTTTCAGATCCGCCGCCTCCGCCCAGTCCGAAGCCAAGCGTAACACTGCCCACAATAGGAATATTAAACGAGAAGCTCAGTCCCACTGAACCGCCACCGGATCCACCACCGTAGATGGCTCCGAAATTGCGCATGATTGTACGCGTAGTGAGACTCATGGCATTACCTCCGCGTTCACCCGGATTTCCCGGAGGAAAGCCGCTCAGGCTGCCTCCAAAGCCGCCATCTCCACCGCGACCCAGAAAGGCCCCATTGTTGATGATTCCCACAATAGATGCCGGATCAAGATTGCCTGTGGTGTAAGAGGGAATAGCAGGATCGGAAGAATGAAGCGTAACATTGTTGACTACCGTTACAATAACGCATTCACGGGCGCCGGGAGGAAGCACAGAAGCATTCTGTGCCTGAAGATCGTAATTGGTCTGATCAACCGGAATCGTGATCTCAATACATGGTTTGATGTAAACATTGTAGGTGAGGATCCGGATGACATCCCCGCAGAAGGCCTGCAGAATGACGGGGAATGAGCCGCCTCCTGAAAAGATATCTGCCCGGACAACAATATCAACGGTGCCGGTTGAATCAAACACCGCAGGGCCGTTGAAATAAATCTGAACGCCCGGAGGAGGAGTAGCCAGCCAGATCAGGTTGATGGGATCTGTTCCATTCAGCCTTCTGATGGTTAGGGTTGAAAAAATCGAATCTGCATCCACGCGATTCAGCGTATCGGATGGATCGTCTATTGAGAAGGTAAACTCGCACTCATTACAAATGCGCTGATAAACTTTGAGCCAACATTCGCCATTCCAGTATTCCACCACACTGTCCTGGGTATTAAAAATGGTGAGACCATTCAGTGGACTGGCGATGGCATCGCGCTGAGCCGAAGTAAGCCTCGGGAGACCAAGTCCTTTGTCATTACTTTCCAGCTGAAGAATGGCACTGGAATCGGGAACCAGAATATTGATTCCCACCTGTGCGTAGCTGCCCGCAGAGAGCAACAATAAAAGCAAACTCAGGGCTTTCCCTGAAAAGAAGAAGTGTAAACGCTTCATGAAAGAAATTTGTTCAGTCCTTCAAATTTAACCATTCTGCAGAAACATACCTGTGAATTATCGGGCAGAGGCATAACAAACTTTCCTGCAGGCATCTGCCACCTTATTTGCATTGGGCAGATAGGCCTCCACCAGGTTTGCGGCATAATGCATGGACGAATCGGCGCCGCAAACGCGCATAACAGGGGCATCGAGATGGTCGAAAGCCTTGTACTGCAACATGTAAGCCACTTCGCTCGCGATGCTGGTAAACGGCCAGCTCTCATCAACCACTACCGCCCGGTTGGTCTTGCGCACCGAGTCCAGCAAGCTCTGCTCATCCAGCGGACGAATCGTGCGGAGGTCAATAACTTCTGCGGAAATTCCTTCTGTTTCCAGAATTCGGGCGGCATCCAGGGCCACTTTCATCATTTTGTTGTAGGAAATGATGGTTACATCTGTGCCACTGCGTTTGATATCGGCTTTACCGATTTCGATGAGATATTCTTCCTCCGGAACCTCGCCCATATCGCTGTACATCATTTCACTTTCCATGAAGATGACCGGATCTGGATCCCGGATGGCCGCCTTGAGCAAACCTTTGGCATCGTAAGGATTGGAAGGTGAAATCACTTTTAGTCCGGGTACGGAAGCCAGCATATTGGTAAGCATCTGGGAATGTTGAGCACCGAGCTGTCCGGCGCTGCCCTGCGGACCGCGGAATACCATGGGGCAGGAATACTGTCCGCCGGACATGGCCAGCATTTTGGCGGCACCGTTCATGATCTGGTCAAAGGCCAGAATGGCAAAATTCCAGGTCATAAACTCCACGATGGGTTTAAGTCCGTTCATGGATGCACCCACGGCAATACCGGCAAAACCGAGTTCGGCAATGGG
>CAZUHX010000045.1:0-7109 GCA_964620795.1 uncultured Chitinophagaceae bacterium | reverse complement strand
TTAATTTGCGGCCTGTTTTCCGGTCCCGTAGTTCAATGGATAGAACGGAAGTTTCCTAAACTTTAAATACAGGTTCGATTCCTGTCGGGACCACCAGCCCGCGCCATTTTAAGCGCGGGATTTTTTTTGAAATCCGGAAAATCACAAGATCAGCCAAACAAGCCGTTGAATTTTATAGCTTCGAAACGCCTACTTATACATATATCACGATTAATTTAAATCATTAGAATGAATTGCCCCTTTACCGTAAATCGAAAGGAACTGCTGGACAGCCTGCGGCACTTGAAAAAATTATCTGAGATTGCCGGGCATGAAGATCCTCAGCTGGAAGGTACCCTGAGTAAAAACAAGCTTACACTGAATATTCCCGGTGGATCTGTTTTTGTGCATGCCGCAACCGAAGGCGGAGCCAAGTTCAGCACAACGCTGCTGTACCTTCTGGAATTGGTGGAAACCTACCGCGATAAAGAGCTGAAGTTTATTCTTGAAACAAACAAACTAAGGATCAACTACACCTCAGCCGGCATCAAAACCACTTTCTTTGAAACAGATGCCATTCTGCGAAGCATTGATTTGCCGCTGAATTACGACTTTACCGATCTCATCAAACTCAAGCTCTCGGGAAAATACAGTCCCGAAGAAATAGATTTCAATGAGCTGGGCGAAAAAATCAAAGAGGCGGAAAACCAATTGAATGAAGATGTGGATGCGCTCTACGCCATTCTGATCAAATACAAGTTTAAGCGGCCGGAGGCCGAGCAGCTGCTGATGAACCAACTTCTGGCCGGGATGGGCTGAATAAGAGCCGGCAGGCCCTTCATGACCGGATGCCCGCGCCCCGGATGGAAAGGGCCGGCCGCAGGACGGGTTGCCCTTGCCGGAGCCGATCGGTAACATCCTTTCCAAGCACCTGACTTTACACGCCCCGGGAAGGGCAACGGAACCCCTGAACAGCCGGATCAGGCGCCCTGATTATTCTGCCTCTATCTTAAACTCAGCTCCGCCAAGGGTTTGAGACCGATCCCATCAAAATCGCCATCTTCCTTTCGTTAAAATTGTTTAACCTTTTAAATAAATAGTTGAACAAAACTTGCGGATTGTAGCAATCCTTTCGTAAGTTTGTTTATCAAATAACCCAAAAAGTTAAACAAATGATCGCTGTAACCGACTTCGCCTCCGAGATATACCAGTACGACAAGCTGCTTCGCCCTTTTGCCAGCAACCTCACCAAAAACAAAGAGGAAATGGAGGACCTGATTCAGGATACGTTCTACCGCGCCATCGCCAACCGCGAGAAGTTTACGGAGGGAACGAATGTGAAGGCCTGGCTCTTCACGATCATGAAGAATATTTTCATCAACAATTACCGCAAGAACATCAAGCGCGGCACTGTGGTTGATACTACAGACAATGCCGTTTTGATCAATAATCCCAAAAGAAGCGTTCCCAACGAGGGAGAGATCCGTTTTGTGAATGAGGAGATTCAAAAGGCCATCAGCGGTGTGAGCAAGGACTTTACCGAGCCATTTCTGATGTATTACCGCGGATTTAAATATCAGGAAATTGCCGAAACGCTCGATCTGCCGCTGGGCACGGTGAAAAGCCGTATTTTCTTTGCCCGCAAGGAGCTTCAAAGCCGCCTGAAATCTGCCGGTATCACCCATTCTTCACTCTGATCGGAATGGGAAATAAACATTCCAGGGTCATCATCATCGGTTCGGGCTTCTCGGGCCTGAGCGCGGCGGTAAACCTGGCAGCAAAAGGTTACGATGTAACTGTTCTGGAGAAAAATGACTGCCCCGGCGGAAGAGCCCGGCAGTGGAAACAGGACGGCTTCATTTTCGATATGGGCCCCAGTTGGTACTGGATGCCTGAGGTGTTTTCGAACTTCTTTGAAGAGCATGGATCTTCGGTTGAGGAGCATTACGAGCTTCTGCGCCTTGATCCGGCCTATCAGATCTTTTATCCGGAGGGTAAAAAACTGACGATTCCCGCTTCTTATGAGGCTCTGCGTATGGAGTTTGAGCGTCTGGAGCCGGGTTCGGCTAAAAAACTCGATCTGTTTATGGATCGGGCAGGCTACAAATACCGCGTGGCCATGGCCGATTATGTCCATAAAGTTTCTGATTCCATCACCGAATTTTTCGATCTCCGCCTTCTGATCAAGGCTTTCCAGCTGGAGCTTTTCAGCTCAGTGAGATCAGAAGTACGTAAGCTTTTCAAGCATCCTCATTTACAGAGTTTGCTGGAGTTCCCGGTATTATTTCTGGGATCAACCGCTTCCAATACTCCGGCCATGTACAGCATGATGAATTATGCTGATCTGAAGCTGGGCACCTGGTACCCCATGGGTGGCTTTTACCGGATTATTGAAGGCATGGTGAGATTGGCTGAGCAGAAGGGAGCAACCATACGCACCAATTGCGAGGTGAGCCGGATTGAAACTGCGGGCGGAGCCGCAAGATTTGTGCATCTGAGCAATGGCGAAAAACTGCGGGCAGATGTGGTGATTGCAGCCGGCGATTACCGTCATGTGGAACAAGAGTTGCTTGCTCCTGAAGACCGTTATTACAAAGCGGAATATTGGGAAAACCGAACCATGTCGCCCTCGAGCCTGATCTTCTACCTCGGACTCAATACCAAAGTGCCGGGGCTTTTGCACCATAGCCTGTTTTTCGATGAATCGCTTGATCAACATGCCGCACAGATTTATGATCGTCCGTCATGGCCCGATAAACCTTTGTTCTATGTGTGTGCCCCTTCGAAAACAGATCCGGAAGTGGCTCCTGAAGGCTGCGAAAACCTGTTTGTACTGATGCCTCTGGCACCGGGCATTCAGGACGATGATGCCACGCGCGAGAAGTACTTCGATATGTTTGCCGAACGAATCCGCGAGCGCACTGGAACCGATATCCGTGAGCATATTGTGGTGAAGAGAAGCTATGCCATTACCGATTTTGAAAAAGATTATCACTCCTTTAAAGGCAATGCCTACGGTCTGGCAAACACATTGATGCAGACTGCCGTTTTAAAACCCAAAATGATTTCCCCCAAGGTCCGCAATTTGTTTTTTACAGGTCAGCTCACCGTTCCCGGACCGGGTGTTCCCCCGGCCATCATCTCCGGCCGCATGGCCGCCGGACTGGTGGCAGAGCGTTTTCCCATCACCAGAAAAGCCGCATCTTATGTTTGAATTATTTGAATCTGTTTCCTCGTCCTGCAGCAAGCTGATCACCAGGGCCTACAGCACTTCTTTCAGTCTGGGAATACAGACCCTTGACAAAAGGTTCAGGGATCCCATTTACGGCATCTATGCCATGGTGCGCTTTGCCGATGAAATCGTGGATACATTTCACGATCATGATAAAAAACAATTGCTGCAGGAATTCAGGCAGCAGACCTTCGAGGCCATTGACCGCAGAATCAGTCTGAATCCGGTTTTGCACAGTTTTCAGAAAGTGGTGCATCGCTATGGAATTCCCAAAGAGCAGATTGAAGCCTTCTTCAACAGCATGGAGATGGATCTGGAACAAACAGCCTACGGTCGCGCAGGATATGAAGAATACATCTATGGCTCTGCCGAGGTGGTCGGCTTGATGTGTCTCCGTGTGTTTACAGAAGGAGATGAAGCGGAATACCATCGCCTTACAGCTCCTGCAAGAGCCCTGGGAGCCGCTTTCCAGAAAGTCAATTTCCTTCGCGACATGAAAAGCGATTTGGAAGACCGGGGCAGGGTTTACTTTCCCGGAGTAGATTTTGCCAATTTTGGAAAGACCGCAAAGCGCAAGATCGAAGCAGAAATTGAAGAAGATTTCAGGCATGCACTTAAAGGCATTCACATGCTTCCCAAAGGTGCCCGCGAAGGAGTTCTTCTTGCCTACCGCTACTATATGGCGCTGTTTGCAGGCATTAAAGCCGCCCCCGCCGAAAAGATCAAGGAAATGCGGATCAGGGTGCCCGATTACAAAAAGTTTGCAGTGCTGCTTTATACCATCGCCGGACTGAGAGTAAGATACGCCGCGGGACTGGAGTAATCAGATGGACTTACGGCTTACCTATCTGCTGCTGAATGTTTTCACCATTTCGGTACCACTGCTTCGTTCATTTGAGCCGAGAATAGCTTTTTATAAAAGGTGGAAACACTTGTTTCCGGCACTGATCATTACAGGCGTTTTTTTTCTGGTCTGGGACTATTTTAAGACCCGCTTCGGAGTATGGAGTTTCAGCCCGACCTACACCATCGGACTGCGTTTTTTTGGTATGCCTCTGGAAGAATATCTTTTCTTTCTCACCGTGCCTTATGCATGCATTTTCATTTATGAAACCGCGGATCTCTTTATCAAAAAAGAGCTGTTTTCCAGCCGCCTGAACACACATCTGAGACTTTTTGCTTTGCTGATGTCGCTCCCTTCCTCCTTGTTTCCCGCTCACGCCTACACCTGGTCGGTTTTATTTATTCTGCCTCCTGTGCTTTGGCTGGTGAGTCACAAGCTGAATGCGCGTGAACTGCAGCTTTTGATTCTCACCTATCTGATCAGTCTGATACCCATGTTTCTGGTCAATGGTTTACTTACAGGCCTGCCGGTAGTGATCTACAATGATGCAGAAAACTGGGGCATAAGACTTTTCAGTATTCCGCTGGAAGATTTCCTGTACAATTTCATCCTGCTGAGTATGTCGATCGGCTGGTATGCCTATTTTAGACGCAAGTCTGCAGATGGGCATAAGGAACCTAAAGGAGATTGACCTCCATTACAAAACCCGGATCACCGAACTGATTCTGCCCGGAGCGAAAGCTGCCGGCATCGGTGTTTCTCTCTGGCGCGATGAGCTGATACATCCGCAGATTCAGGGAAACAAATGGAGAAAATTAAAATATTATCTGATCAAATACCAAAAAGAGAACAAAAACCATCTTGTAAGCTGCGGTGGCGTATGGTCCAATCATTTGCATGCCCTGGGAGCTGCGGCAAGGAAATTTGGCTTTAAGCTTTCGGTTTTTGTGCGGGGGAATCAAGGCGTAAGCACAGACATGCTGGAAGACCTCAAACGCTGGAATACGGAAGTGATTTTCTGCAAGCGCGAAGAATACAGGCTGGCGGAGCAAGGAGATGAAATATTCATTGCCTCGATGATCGGGAAAAATCATTTCGGTTTTATTCCTTCGGGCGGTTTCGGTGTGCCTGCCTTGGAAGGTCTGAGAGAGATGGCCGCAGAGATCGGCGAAGAATGGCCGCTGGTGGCGGTAGCTGCCGGCAGCGGCATCACTTCACTTGGTCTGTCTGCTTATCTGGCGCCGCATCAGTGTGTTCTGGCCTACAGCGCCTTCCCTGAAAGTTCAAAAGCAAGACCCGAAGAATCTGCATCCTTCATTCATCCGAAAGCCGAAATAAGGAGATATGCTTCGAAAGTAGTTTCCGGATTTGCCAGACCTAAGCCTGAGGTAATTTCTTTTGCAGAAGAGTTATACCACAAGTCCGGCATTCTGTGCGATCCCATTTATACCGGCCCCATGCTGTTGCAGCTGAGCATGCAGATTCAGGAAGGACATTTTCAGGAAGGAAGTAAAATTCTGGCCATTCACAGCGGCGGACTTCAGGGCTGGAGGGGATTTGCCACCGAAATCCCTTCTTCACTGCGGTTTGTGCTTGAACCGTCAATAGAAGAGGACTTGTCTCTCCACGGACAATGACGGCAGCCGCTGCCGCAACAATAGCCTCTTTCACTCAGATAGTGTTCAGTGAAGACAAGCCTGCCCCATTCATCGAGGTAATAGTGAAGCCCTTCCTTCAGGGATTGTTTCATTGGCCGAGGTAATTTTCGGGAGAAAAAGCCAGCAGCTCTTCCCTTACTTCAGGAGTAACATCCAGTGCCATGATAAAGTTCCTGATGGCACTTTCGTTCAGGTCTTTTCCTCTGCTGAAGTCACGAAGCGCTTCATAGGGATTCGGATAGTTTTCTCTGCGCAAAACGGTCTGAATGGCTTCCGCAACCACCGCCCAGTGGCGGTTCAGATCGGCGCGCAGCACCTCTTCCCGCAACTGAAGTTTTCCGAGACCTCTCCCTAGTGAATTTAAAGCGATGAGCATATGCGCCAACGGAACCCCGATGTTGCGCAAAACGGTAGAATCGGTCAGATCGCGCTGAAGACGGGAGACGGGAAGCTTTTCAGAAAAGAAGCCGAACATGGCAGTTGATATCCCCAGATTTCCTTCAGCATTTTCAAAATCAATGGGATTGACCTTGTGCGGCATGGCACTTGAACCCACCTCTCCTGCTTTGAGCCTTTGCCCGAAATAATCCATAGAGATATAGGTCCAGAAGTCGCGACACATATCTATTAAAATCATATTCATTCTTCTTCCCGCATCAAACCAGGCCGCCAGGTCGTCGTATGGTTCGATCTGGGTGGTAGGCCAGCTGCGCTGCAGGCCGAGGCGATTGTTTACAAATTCGTTGGCGAAACTGTGCCAGTCTATTTCAGGGAAAGCGGCAACATGTGCATTGAAGTTTCCGGTAGCTCCTCCGAATTTGGCCGCCCAGGGAACGGCTTTCCATTGCTCCATCTGCCGGCGGAGACGATACACAAACACATTGATTTCTTTTCCCAGACGGGTAGGTGATGCGGCCTGTCCGTGTGTTCTTGAGAGCATGGGCACCTCCTTCCAGTCTTCGGCCAGTTTTTCCAGCATCCGGATCAAATCTTCCCAGGCCGGAAAAATCACATTTTCGGCGGCCTCTTTGAGGGAAAGCGGAATGGCCGTGTTGTTAATATCCTGAGAAGTGAGACCAAAATGTATCCAATTTTCAAGTCCCTGAACACCTGAATCCTGAAGACGCCTGCGGATAAAATACTCCACCGCTTTTACATCGTGATTGGTGGAAGCCTCAAGCGTTTTTATTTCAGCAGCATCGGCCTCAGAAAAATTTTTCCAAAGGCCGTCGAGCACTTCCTTCCATGCCGGATTCCATGCCGGAAAACCGCGCAGCTCAAGGCCTGAGAGCGCAATGAGGTATTCAGCCTCGACCCTCACACGATAACGCATCAATGCTGCTTCAGGAAAATATGCAGACAGGGCTTCAACACTTTTTCTGTATCGGCCGTCGAC
>CAZUHX010000044.1:0-16056 GCA_964620795.1 uncultured Chitinophagaceae bacterium | reverse complement strand
AAAAGTGTACAAAACGCATAATCTGCCTTCATAAAACAATCCAAAAGCCTGAGGTGCCCTGTTATCGTGTTAGTGCACCTTTGGCAAACCGGATGGAAAAGAAAAAGGCTTGCTGAAAATCTGATGAGAGTATGGAATCTCAACCAGTCCGCTGCCTGGAAACAATTTTTGTAACTGAGGGCGGATAAACTTATCCATGCCATAGTTATCATCAACATGCAAAAATCCTCCTCCCTTGAGATAGGTTCTCAGATTTTCCAGCTCGCTGTTGTTAAACACTACATTCCCGTGCCCCGTCATATGAAGAAAGGGAATGCTGAATAACTCCTGAGAAGAGAGATCGGTGGTCACCGGCTCGGGATCCAGGTTCATCTTCATTTCCCGGTTGCAAAAACGAATCAAATTGGGAAGCGCAGTGGGATTGGCATACCAGTCGCCTCCCCCATTATATCGCAACAAACCAATTTTAAGAGGAGAACCCGCACAAATAACTCCGTTAAGTCCGAGACATAAAAAGCCTGCCAATAACCATTGCTTCATAAATCAAATTTGCAGCAATCCGGCAAAAGCATCACCATCGGTTAACAAATCTGAATACTGCACAACCATACACGGCTGCAGTCTCAAGCCTGAGCCTTGATTTTCCCAAAGAAACACATTGAAAATCCTTCGATTCGAGAAAACTGAGTTCTGCCTGCGAAAAATCACCCTCCGGACCAATCATCAGCATCGTACTTTCACCCGGATTAAGTGCCGGCTGGATCTCCTTGGAGCCGGGATTTAAGGCCGCTACAAGCCTGCAGGATATACCTGACCCATCAATAGCATCCAAGCCGGACAAGGGCATCAGTCGCGGTAAAATCCAATGACCCGACTGCTTTGCAGCTGCCAGTAAAAGTCGCTCAGACCTTTCACGATTGATATTTTTTTTCTCTGTACGCTCTGTAATGACAGGGTAAATTGCTGTTACCCCAAGTTCAGTGCACTTTTCAAGCATCCATTCCCAGCGGTCAGGATGTCTGGGTACAGCCACAACCAGATGAAGTTCGGGCGACAATGCACCTTGCCGCTCAACTAGTCGCCTGACTTCAATGGCCGCCTGTTTCCCCTGAGAAGAAAGCAAGACAGCCTCATACAAACTCCCTTCACCATCAAATACATAAAGCACTTGTCCTGCCCGCGCCCGCATCACCCTCAACAAATGTTGCGACTCCTCCTCTGACAACAAAGTAATACCTCCTGCTGAAACAACCGGACTGTAATAAGCCTGCATCTTATTTTTTTAAAGGATTCACCCAGATTCCTTCATTAAAAACCTGACAAACAAACAAAAGATCTTTCCAGATCAATGCCGTTGAAGGAGCACTGATTCGACTTCCATCATCTTCAAAAATCTCTTTTGCCTTACCGGGCTGCTCAGGTAAAACAAAAATCTTTCCCGGACTGCGCTGCAGCGGATCTTTCATGTGCCTGATAAACCTGAACGGATTGGAATGAGATGCCACCAATACACCCTCGGAAGAAAACCTGAGATTATCGGGTGTTTTGATGCGGCAAAGCAATTGGCGCTCTGTAAGGGTTTTACCCTGAAGCTTGTAAACGAATACCTTTCCCGACCGGCTTGAGGCATGATACAACCTTTGGTTGTTCAAATCTGCAAGCACACCATTCCCGTAAGCAACGGGCAAACCTGTTTCTTCACAAGCTGAGCCATCGCCTGCACAATAAATCAGCTTACTCGCGGCTCTGCCAAAGAGGATTTCTGCCTTGTTTCCCTTTTGACCGGCATCGTTAGAAACTAGAAATGAACCATCGGGGAAAACGGTAAGTGCATTGGGAGATTCAAAAAGAGGAGAGACAAAAATACGATCGAGTTCAAGAGACTCTTTACTCACTTTAAATCGAAAAACCCCCTGAATGCCAGGTTTAAAATCGTGCGCAATCACGTAGAGGAATACATTATTGCCAAGCTTCACAATATCCATTCCATGAGGATTCCTAAAGCTAAAACTGCTGTCGAGGATCAATAAGGGTTTACTCGCAAATGTTTCCGGATCAATCTCCTGAATGCCTGAATAAGCTGGCATTCCTAAACGCCTTTGTGCACAAGACACCAATAATCGCGCCCGCCCGTCAAAAGTATCAAGCACCATGTCTTCCGGCCCTGGAGGCGTTGGAATGAAGGTCTGGCCATGTGTCTTCAGACAATCTGTAATCAAGATCATCAAGACAACACATGCTATTTTAAATGAAATTGAATATGAAAAGCTTTTAATCATCCGTTCAAATTTAAAATAAAGTATCGGCTGCCCCGTCATTCTTCACATGCTTAAAACTACAACCGCCTTGCTCATATGTTTACTAAGCATTCAAACAAAAGGAGCAATCAGAAACGTTGAGATTGTGCGCGATTCATTCGGAGTTCCGCACATCTTCGGAAAAACAGATGCCGATGCTGCTTATGGATTGGCATGGGCGCATAGCGAAGACGACTTTGTGCACATCCAGGAAAATCTGCTGGCAGCTCGTGGTCGCCTCGGAGAAGTAATCGGTAAAGACGGCGTATTGTTTGACTATGCTTTACAGCTTTTCTCTGTAGATACCCTTGTAAACAACAGATATGTATCTGATCTGAGCCCTGACTTCAGAAAGGTAGTTGAGGCATACATAGACGGAATAAATGATTATGCGAGACTCCATCCAAACGAAGTCATGCTGCCTTCAGCTCTTCCCTTCACTGCCCGTGATGTGATCAAAGGATATGTTTTAAACACTTCACTGATGGCAGGCCTGGGAATGACCCTTAAAGCACTCAGAGAGAATAAACTGGATGAATTCATGGCGCCAAATGACCGTGGAAGCAATGCAATTGCTATTGCACCCCACAGAACAGAAGATGGCACCGCCTGGCTGGCAATAAATTCTCATCAACCTATCGAAGGCAGATTTGCATGGTATGAAGCTCATATCAATAGTGATGAAGGATGGAATATGATCGGCGGTTTGTTTCCGGGGGGCGTATCGGTCTTTGTGGGTTCAAACCCTGCACTTGGCTGGGCACATACCACCAACTACCACACCTTTGGAGATGTATTCGAATTGAAAGTGCGAAATGCAGGCAAAAAACAGTATCTCATAGACGACCGGTGGGAACATTTCAAAAGCAAAAGGGTACGGCTAAAAATAAAGCTGGGAGGAATCATCATTCCGGTCTCACGAAAAATTCTGGAAACCAGATTTGGACCTGTCTTCAAAGCGCACGGTAAATACTATGCTTTGAGATTCCCCGGATATATGGACTTGCGTTCGGCTGAACAATGGTACCGAATGAATAAAGCTGGAAATCTGGCAGAATTCGAAAAGGCAATCAGGATGGATGCTTTGCCGCTTTTTAATATCCTTTATGCAGATACAGGAGGGAATATCCTTCTTCATTCAGCCTGCCGGATACCCTATCGGAATGAAAGCCTTGACTGGAAGCTGCCGATAAAAAGCCAATCGAGCAGATACATCTGGACAGAACTCTTGCCATACAGTTGCAAGCCTACGATTTATAATCCTGAATGCGGCTTTCTTTACAATGCAAACCAGACTCCACTCAGAGCAAGCTCAAAAGAATGTGACTGGAACGGCGATTTTGTTGGTCTGCAGCAATTCCAATTCAATCGGGGAGAACGCCTGGCGCATTTGATGGATGAATACCGTGGTAAATTCAGCTGGCAGGATTTTCACAGCATTAAATTTGATAAAAAATACCACCCCAACGGATCATATATGCGTGCATTTAATGAAATGTATCAATTGATTCCTGATCAGCATACAGATGTTGCAGACGCAATAAGCATTATTCGCTCCTGGAATCTTGAGGCAGACACCGGCAGCCGTGGAGCAACACTGGCCATGCTCACCCACTATTTTCTAACGCAACATCATAAAACTCCCTTTGGCTTTTTAATGATCAGGAAAAAGCCGCTGGAAAAGGAGGAGGTTTTGAGTGCGCTCAGAAAAGCAAAAAAATTCCTTCTTGCAAGCAGAGGAACTTTGGATGTTGGTTTAGGTGAAATTCAGAGACATATCCGTGGAAATATCAATCTTCCTGCATCGGGAATGAAAGAAGTACTTCGGGCAACAGAAGCCAAACTCATAGATAAAAAGAAAGGAATCTTCCGTACTACAGGGGGTGACGGATACATTCAAATGTGCAGATTTGGAAGAGAAGGCGTAAGCATCAGCAGTATCAACGCATACGGAGCTTCACATCGCCCTGAGAGCCGTCATTACAACGATCAAATGACTCTGTTTGGAGCAGAAAAATTTAAACCTATGACATTCGATAAGGATGAAATTCTCCGCTTATCAGAAAAAATTTATCGTCCGGGATATCCTGCCGAAATGCAGAAAAACTGATTATCCGAAAACAGAATTGTGTATACGTATTCTTTCTTTATCAAAAGCCGGATCATAGTTCTCACTGCGTATATACAGGTAAAAGAAAAATACAGATGTTGCATTCAGCAGATGCCATAAGCTGTGCGGCTGAATCACAGAATCAGGAATACAAAGAATTTTTCTGGTATCGAATGCAAAAAACATGATGGCGAGAATAATTGACACGGTGGTTATGGCCAGATACCGCTTGTTGGTTTTGCCCGGGTCCTTACTCTCCAGCCAGGTGCCGGCTATGACAACCAGTGCAACAATGATAAGCACAAGCTCATGAGCATAATCCAGACCAACAATAAAGGTGAGAAACAAATAAAAACTGCTGAATGTGAGAATGAGAGTCGTTGATTCCTTTCTGTGTTTCAGATTAGATGGTTTGTTCTGAATATAAAGAACAACGCGGTGCATGAAATACATCAGAGGAAAAAGGCAGATAGAATAGACTGCCGAAAAATCCAGATCGGAGGCCACTTCCACCAGTGAAGCATGAAAAAAGGTACTGCAAGCGAAAGTGTAAAAATAAATGACACCTAATGTGATTGAATAATAAGGATTAGCTGTAATCAGATTATAGGCTCTTGATTTGCGACTATCTTCCCTGCCTTTAGAAAAATAGAACATGCCCGTAACAAAATATGCAAAATTGGTAAATGTGTTCACAGGCTGACGGATCAGCTTTTTCATATCTGTAAACTCGCAAAACCACAGATCTATACCTTTTTCCCAACTAAGCTTGTTCCATAACCGGCTGGGATAAAACAGATGATTCAAAAGAAATATTCCAAGCCCGAAGAGAACCGTAGCAATCAGGGAAATCAATACTTTGTCGCGGTATATCTGCCAGACTACAGACCGGAGAAAGGCCAGCTTGCGCAGAAGAGCATATCTTTTAGATGCATGCATCATACATCTAAATTCAGCAATTGTATCTAAAAAAATCAAGGATTTTCAGGAAACAGATTCATTACCCGACAGCTCATCCAATTGTCTGCGGATTCTTTTGGTTGGCCGGCTTTGTTTATTGCTTCGCTTCCCGGAATTAAAACTAAATGCTGAAGGCATTGCGGCGGCTTCTTTATACTCTTCCGGCGATAGGTCGGCATAATGAAGGACAGCCTCTGCATATGGCTTTCTGTTTTCCAGCAAAGCTGTTACCTGAATTCTCCATCGCCTGGCTTCGTTTTTCAATTCGTAAATATCTCCGATGCCAACACTCCTGGACGCCTTGAGCGCAAGGCCGTTCATTTTTACTTTTCCGGCCTCGATGGCCGCAGATGCGAGTGAACGGGTTTTAAACAAACGAATGGCCCAGAGGTATTTATCTAACCTTACTTTTCCCGATTCATTGCTCATACCTGACATGGATAATCAAAAAGACATTGTGTCTTAATCATTTCAGCAACCGTGTCTGGTACCATTTCTTCCCAGCCTTCTTTTCCTGCGCTGATCATTTTAATAACTTCCTGAGAGAATATCCCCAACACCTTAGGATCATATCCATGCAGATCAACCAGGAAGCCATTGTTTTTCAAGTGGGCAAATAGATGGGTGAGTGATGATGGAATTTGAAGGTTTGAACTTGTCATCAGTGAAGACGAAGAATTGGGTTGATAAGGATACACCAGCATCCTGGCCTTGTGGCTGAAAAGCTGTCCAAAATACTCCATCAATTCTGAGGCCGGATTCTGATACTGTTCCTCTTTAAGCAATTCTATCATATTGAGAATTCCAACTATCAATCCTATGCTGAGCGGCTTGCATCGATTCAGTATGTTCACCAATGCATCATGGCGGTGGCAATTAGAAATCAGAACAGTATGGCCTAAACTGCATAAAATATCAACCCGATCAAGAAAATCACGGGTAGCATAGTCACCCCTTCCAATGTTATTGAGAGTAATTTCAGACAATACAAGCATTTCCTGATCCTGCACTCCCAGCTGATTGTGGTAATAGTCTAAACCACAACGCAGCATATCTATGTTCACTTTGGTTACCGGACGGAATCTCCCGCGCAAACAAACCAGATGTTTTTTATATAAAATGTCTTTCGGCTGATAAACCACTCTGTCCGGACCAATGATCGTTCCATCTGTAAAACCCTTTTCAACCAACATCAGTGCAATAAGTCGGTTATCGGTTTGAAAGGCAGGTCCGGAAACACGCATCATGTCAATTTCAACCTGATCTGTAGAAAGATTATCCATCAGGGAATCAATGAAGTCATTGATGTTGCTGCTGTACCAGTAGCAGGCAAACAATAGGTTAACCCCGATTCCGCCAATTGTTCTTTGCTGCAGAAGGGCATCATTTTCTTCAAGCCTGAGGTGCAGGATGACTTCACTTGATTCTGCCCCCGCCGCATGCTGAAAACGAATACCGATCCACGCATGAGGCTCATTGGTTTTCTGATAATTGAGTACACTGCAGGTATCCGCAAAAGCAAAGAATCGCCGCCCTGAGTACTTATCACTGCATAACCTTTCTTTCAGCAAATCAAATTCGTGCTTAAGCATGCCCTGCAATCGGGATGCACTCACGTATCTTCCTCCTTCAGGCTCTCCATAAATTGCATCAGAAAATGCCATATCATAAGCAGACATGGTCTTGGCTACGGTTCCTGAAGCTCCACCCACCTGAAAAAACGTGCGGGCAACTTCCTGCCCTGCGCCGATCTCTGCAAACGTGCCGTAGACGGACTCATCCAGGTTGATCCGAAGTGCTTTTCGCTTTATGCTGATAACTTCTCTCATAAATTAACTAAATAATTATATAAAAAATATTGATGTAAAAAGTACCTGCGTAAAAATAATCGCTTTGATTGGCAGTGTTTGCCTCCTTTTGTTATTTTTGCATGCCTTTAATGGTCCCGTAGCTCAGTGGATAGAGCAACTGCCTTCTAAGCAGTGGGTCAGAGGTTCGAACCCTCTCGGGATCACCAACTTTTCCTACCGAAATAAAACACAAAAAGGTCGCCTGAGGGCGACCTTTAAAATTTTTGGAAAAAAACTTATTTGGAATATAGCTTTTTAGCGCCGTACGCCAAACCTGCTCCAAGCAAGGCTATAGAAGCTCCATCAATTGGAATTCCGGGACCCGGAGGAGGAGGCGGTGGAGGTGGAGGCGGTGGTGCACCATAAGAAAAAGCCGCTACCGCTACGAAAGCCATAGTGGCCAGGTAGGGTAAATATTTGAAAAATATACTCTTGCGATTCATATTCTTGACTCTTGTTTTGCAAGTATAAACCTAATTTCTGAACCACACAAATTTGAAATCCAAAAAAATGAAGTCAAGAGAACTCATCCACAATTGAAAAAAAAACAAATAATACATTATATTGATTATCAATTGTTTATATAAAAGAGTTGTTGAAAACTCTTTGAACAGATTTTTTACCAGCCGAGATTTAATGTATGCTTCAATTGCATTCGCCTCCCGCAAAAAGCTTGGTATATATTTACACCTATGCAAAACAAAAGTGGATTTTTTGCCCAATTAAGGAGGTTTCCCACCTCCACTCCCTATATCGTAGGAAACGAGGCAGCAGAGCGATTTTCGTTCTATGGGATGAAAGCGCTATTGACGACCTTCCTGATTCAACAGTTCACATACAGTGAGGCTGCTGCCAATGAGGTAACTCATTTATTCATTACCGGAGCATACTTTTTTTCATTTCTGGGAGGAATGCTGGCAGATTGGTTTCTTGGCAAATACAAGACCATACTCTATTTATCTCTGATCTATTGCGTGGGTCATGCATGTCTTGCCGTATTTGATACAAATCCATCCGGCTTTCTTTTTGGGATTTCCCTGATTGCCCTTGGATCGGGCGGTATCAAACCCTGTGTTTCAGCAAATGTGGGTGATCAGTTTACGGAAGAAAACAAAGATCTGATCCCTAAACTTTATGATATTTTTTACTTCAGCATCAATGTAGGCGCCACTGTTTCAATGTTAGCGACCCCCTGGCTGATGAAGACCTTCGGGCCCTCCATAGCCTTTGGCGTTCCCGGAGTACTGATGGGCCTGGCAAGCCTGATTTTTTTTGCAGGAAGAAAAAGGTATGTAATGTTACCTCCCACCGGATTTCCCAAAGCCACTTTCATGGGTATCAATTTTCACGCAATCAAAAATCGCGGCAAGATACCGGGAGCTGAATCATGGCTTGATAACGCTCTCGGGAAATACACCAAAGAACAGATAGAAAACACGCGGGCCGTATGGAAAATTCTGGGTGTCTTTGCATTTATTCCGCTTTTCTGGGCACTGTATGATCAGAATGGAAGCGAATGGGTTATTCAGGCTACCAAAATGAATACGGAGTTTTTGGGAATGAACTGGTTGCCTGAACAAATTCAATCGATCAATGGTATTCTAATTCTTCTTTTCATACCCTTGTTTTCTGCAGTTCTTTACCCGGCAGCAGAAAAAATCGGCATTAGAATTACTCCTCTGCGCAAGATCGGGACCGGTTTTATACTTACCGCCATTTCTTTTGCCATGATCAGCTGGATTCAACTTATGATCGACGAAGGACAGAGACCTGACATTGTTTGGCAAATACTCGCATACACCATACTGACAGCAGCAGAAGTCATGGTTTCGATTACCGGACTTGAGTATGCCTACACCCGGGCACCTGCCGCCATGAAATCTACGATTATGGCCATATGGTTCCTCACGGTTGCAATCGGCAACTATCTGGTTACTCTCATCAATGCAAACATAGCTTCAGGCGGTTTTCTTGCAAGCCTAGAAGGGGCCTCATACTTTTTGTTTTTTACCGGCCTGATGACTGCTGCAAGTCTGATATTTATCTGGATGAGCATCCGGATGAAAGAGCAGGCTCCGGCCTGATTGTCTCAAAAGAAATCTGCTCTGTTTGCTCTCATAAATTTGGCTTAGGTTTGAAGCAAAATCCATCCTTATGAGCTTAAACGAAAGCCAGAAAAGCACCTTAGACCGTGCCATCAGAGCCATACACGAACGTGTTTTTTTTGCACAATATCCCGAACATCCCAAAGCCTACGGAGAAGAGGCACCCAAAGTAGGCCTGGAAGCATTTCAGCAACAGTTGGGCAAACCATTCAACAGACTCAGACAGGAGAACCCTTCCGGATATATTGGAGAGGAGCAAAGTCCTTATTGGAATAAAGCACTGGGAATCACCTACCCGTCTTTTGAACCTGAAACCCTGATTGTTCGCGCAGCAAGGGCTCAAAGCCTTTGGAGAAATACAACGACCGATCAGAGAGCAGCAGTACTGCTAACTGCTTTGGAAAAAATCAAGGATCATTTTTACGAAATTGCCCATTCCACCCAACATACAACGGGTCAGTCTTTCATGATGTCTTTTCAGGCTTCCGGCCCTCATGCCAACGACCGCGCACTGGAAGCTCTGGCCATGGCTTATGAGGAACTGCAGCGATTCCCATCTCACATCAGCTGGGAAAAGCCCATGGGTAAAGTCAATCTGGTGCTGGACAAAACTTACCGTGCCGTGCCTAAAGGGATCGGCCTGGTCATCGGTTGTTCAACATTTCCCGTTTGGAATTCGGTTCCAGGGATGTTTGCTTCTCTTATGACCGGAAATGCCGTGATCGTAAAACCCCATCCCAAGAGTATTTATCCGATTGCCATCGTGGTTGCAGATCTTCAGCAGGCTCTGGCAGAAGCAGGAATGGATCCGCTCACCGTTCAGCTGGCAGCAGACAGTAGTAATAAGCTGATTACGAAAGATCTTGCCACCCATCCTCTTGTTAAGCTGATTGATTATACCGGTGGCTCATCTTTTGGAGAATACATTGAGAAACTGCCGGGAAAAACCACTTTCACTGAAAAAGCAGGAGTAAATTCGGTCATCATTGATTCAGTAGCAGATTTAAAACCAGTGGTTCAAAATCTGGCCTTTGCAGTTTCTCTTTATTCAGGACAAATGTGTACAGCGCCTCAGAATATCTTCATTCCGGAAAGTGGAATCAAATGCGGCGACAATACATTGACGTAGGAGGAAGTGGCAGGAGCTTTGGTTTCTGCCATAAAAGGTATCGCCACTCATCCTCAAATGGGCCCCGGAACGCTTGGCGCAATTCAAAGTGAGGCGACATTAAAACGGGTAAAATCTGTTCCTGACATGGGTGGAAAGATCCTTCTGGAATCAGGAGCTGTTGCGCATGAGGAATTCCCCGAGGCCATCAGTTGCAGTCCGGTGGTTCTGGAAGTAGACGCACGAGATACCGGCGTTTTTGAAAATGAACTATTTGGCCCCATCGTTTTGATCATCAAAACAAGAAGCACAGCTCAATCGGTTGAACTTGCCCGGCAGATGGCGGAAAAACACGGAGCCATCACCTGCGCGGCATACAGTACAGATGAGGAAACCAAAGCCATGATTAAAGAAGAAATGGAAAGTGTTTTTGCTCCTGTTTCCATGAATCTCACCGGCATGATCTGGGTAAATCAGCACGCCACTTTCAGCGATTTTCATGTAACGGGTGGAAATCCTGCAGGCAATGCATCCTTTACCAATCCCGACTATGTAAACAAAAGATTTGTGTGGGTTGGTCACAGGGAGGTGAAAGCCTGATCCTTTAATTCACTAAAACTTTGAGGCTGTTTCTTCTGAAGCAGCCTTTTTTGTGTAATAGCATCTAGAGGATAAAAATGGCTATAAAAACATGATTTCCCTGCTAAATGGGGCGCCTCCCCGCGGCGCGGGGCCGGGTGTTCCGGGGGTTCCGTGCCGGCGGTCGTGGCGGTAAGGGCGGAAGATTTTCCGCCTCTACCTCGCCATACCGCCGCCACCCGGCTTCGCCGGCCCCTCCACCCCCTGGCGCAGCTTTACGTTCTGACTGGATCCCAAGCGCTGTCAATAGAAAGAAATCGGAATCCCCTTCGTATTGCTTTTTGCAGATGGGCTAAACTTGATGTCTTATGGTTACAAAATGCCCGCGCGAAGGATGCGGAGGGTGCCGAAGGCAGTCTGTGCAACAGACCGGGCCCGGAGCAGCCTGACCCGAAGAGAGCAAGCATTGCGAACGAGGGGCGCGCCCTCTCTCCTACCCTTCCTGAGCCGGACGATTTTTTTCCAACCAGGCAATCACGGCACTTTCAATTTCTGAGGTGTCTGCCGGTTGGGGTTCCGGAAGCTCAGATCCGGTAAGCCGGAAAAACAACTCACGGTATTTTGAGCTTACATGCTGCACAAATTCGTCGGGCATGACAGGCATGGTTTGACCCTCTTTGCCCTGAAAGCCATTGGCGATAAGCCATTGTCTCACAAACTCCTTAGACAGCTGAGGCTGAGGCTCAGCATTCTGTTGTCTTTCGCCATAGCCTTCTGAGATAAAATACCGTGAAGAATCCGGTGTATGAATTTCATCCATGAGCATCACTTTGCCCTTGTGAAGACCAAACTCATATTTGGTATCTACCAGAATTAAACCTCTTGATGCAGCCATTTGCGTTCCAATTTCAAACAGACGAAGCGCATAATTCTCCATTGTTGTGTATACTTCTTCTGATACGATTTTGCGACTCAGAATTTCTTCTCTGCTGATATCTTCATCATGACCGGCCTCTGCTTTGGTGGAAGGCGTGATAATAGGTTGGGGAAAAGGATCACTTTCGCGCAGTCCGTCGGGCATATTAACACCGCAAATGACTCTTTTTCCACTTGCGTATTCTCTTGCAGCATGCCCGCTGAGATAGCCTCTTACTACCATTTCAATCCGAATGGGTTCACAGCGGTATCCTATACTCACCTGCGAATGCGGAACAGCAAGAAGCCAGTTAGGAACATCAACTGCCGTTGCTTTTAAAAAGTGGGCGGCAAGCAAATTCAGAACAGCTCCTTTCCCGGGTATGGGGCGAGGCAAAATATGATCAAAGGCTGAAATGCGATCGGAGGCCACCACTACCAAGAGCTCACCAAGGTCATATACATCTCTAACCTTGCCATGATATACACTGAGCGTACCGGGGAAATTATATGCATTTGTATTTTTCATATTATTATAAATTAAAACTATTCTGACTTATCCTGCCTTACGTTTTTTGCTCCGGACTCTCGTTCGGCACCCAGCCGGTCATAAGCGCGGATAATGTCTTTCACCAGCCGGTGACGAACCACATCCGATTCATTGAGATAAATAGTAGATATACCTTTCACTGGTTTAAGAATATTGATGGCAGTTCGCAATCCGCTTTCCTGGGTTTTGGGAAGATCGATCTGGGTAGGGTCTCCGGTGACGATACATTTTGAATTTGCACCGATACGGGTAAGAAACATTTTCAATTGTGAATTGGTGCAGTTCTGGGCTTCATCGAGCAATATAAAGGCATTATCGAGGGTTCTGCCCCGCATAAAAGCCAGTGGTGCAATTTCTATAACCCTGTTCTGCATAAAATAGAGCAGTTTATCGGCAGGAATCATATCGTCGAGTGCATCATATAGCGGTCTCAGATATGGATCTATTTTCTCTTTGAGGTCGCCCGGCAAAAAACCAAGACTCTCTCCCGCCTCAACAGCCGGGCGTGTTAGAATAATTTTCTTGACATTTTTTTCTTTGAGGGATCGGACGGCCAGAGCGACTGCAGTGTATGTTTTGCCTGTTCCTGCCGGCCCTATGGCAAAGACGATATCATTGCTTTCAGACTCTTTAACGAGCAACTGTTGATTTGCCGTACGTGCACGCACAACAAGACCGCTGTTTCCATAGACGATCACCGGAGTAACGTCAGGGCTTTTTCGTCCGGCAGTGCCACCGGAAACAATTTGTTCAATATCTTCTTCTGCCAGTTTGCCAAAGCGCTCAATATGTTCTACCATAGAAAGCAATTTCTTTTCCAGCACCGCTAAATCTTCGTCTATTCCTTCTGCCTTGATTACATTTCCCCGATTCACCATACGGATGGCGGGAAATGCTTTTCGGATAAAGTTAAACTTAGAATTATTGATGCCCAGAAGATCCAATGGTTCAATTCCGTCTATGGTAAAAGTAAGTTCAGTCAATTCAATGCGGTTTTGGGTAAAGATAGGAGTTCAAATCCGGCCTAATCTGTTAAGAAAAGTAGATAATCCACATAATTATCCACTTTGGGCATTTGGAATTGGTTAGCGGATGTCTGCACATTTGCAGCAGACTCATTACATGCCTTCAATTCCTTTGGTCAGCCTGATTACAGATCTGGGCTCATCCTCGCCCTATCCGGCCTGGCTGAAGGGAAGCCTATACAGGCATTTTGATCAGATAAACATCTGTGATATCACACATGAGATTCGTGAGTTTAACTTGCGTGAGGCTGCTTATCTTCTCAGGAATTCTTACTGGCAGTTTCCGGAGGGCACCATACACCTTGTTCATGTTTGCGGTCTGCAATACGGAAACAGGCTGTTGTATGTACAACATGAGAAGCACCACTTTCTGAGTTTTGACAATGGTCTTTTTCATTTGGCTTTTGAAAAAGTTCCTGAGTCTTTCAAACTCGTATACCCCTTATCTGCCGGTGAAGACACCCTTCTTGGCAATCAAAGCTTTGCGAGAGCAGCCAGGGCAATCTGGGAAAACGGGAATCTGCCCGATGAACTGGGAGAGCCTACAATCAAAGTGATAGAAAGAAGAGGGTTAATGCCGCGGGGTATGCAGGGCGCCGTCAAAGGACATGTTGTATACATAGACAGATATCAGAATCTTGTAACCAACATCAGCAGAGAACTTTATGATCACTCCATTGGAGAAAAAGCTGCAGAAATCATGTTTGGAAGTTTCAGCATAGGAGGACTTCACAACAGCTATTCTGATGTTCAGGAAGGAGAAATTGCTTGTTTTTTTAACTCTATTGGGCTTTTGGAAATCGGCATCAATATGGGAAAGGCGGCCTCACTTCTGGGCATGGCGGTAGATAGGCCTGTAAACATCATTCAATCAGGAATCAGATGATCACCCGGATTGTAAAAATGACATTTGCAGTTGATCATATTCATCATTTTGAAACTGCTTTTGCAACAAAAGAGGAGCAGATCAGGGCATATCCCGGTTGCCTGGAAATGAAGATTTATTGCTGTTCAGCTGATCCCCGACTTCGGTTCACTATAAGCCGCTGGGAGAGTGAAACTGCACTGGATAACTACAGACACTCACAACTGTTTCGTACTACCTGGGCACAGGTTAAACAATGGTTTGAAGCACCGGCTGAAGCCTGGACACTGGAAAACGGCTAATCAGGGAAGCTTTTCTGCAGCCTTTTCCTGAAGCCGTGCGGCAAGAGGCATCATTACTTCTTCTTCGATCCGGTGATGCAATTCAAGGTCCTCGTCAAGTTGCCTCATTTGCTGAAGAAAAATCCGGTATGGAAGTGGCAGCGCACTGACTGCATGATCTGAAGACATCCATTTTTTGAAAAGTTTCATGGGTTCAGAGGGGTCATCATGTCCTCCGGCAATGGTTTCAAGACGAAGGCCGCGAATATTTTCCCAAACCTCCGCTTCCAGATTTTCAATAAATGGGAAAAGGTGAAGTTCTTCGCCAAGAATATGATGTTCAATGTCAGATCTGTAAATTAAAAACAAGGGATACAATGTCTTCATTAACAAATAATCCTCTGAATAGGCTTTGCTGAGTGCCTGAACTGAAAGCTCAAGCTCAGGCAATTTTCTGCTCAGATAAAAGCGATGACTAAGCCTAAGGTAAGCAATGATTTCTTTCAGTGGAAAAATCATCAGCTGGCCTATAGGATTTGATACAGGATCTAAGGCAGACAAGGATAATCCGTTGATGAAAGCAGGTGAAATGCCGCGTACTATGCACAAATTGTTTAACGGTAAATCCCACTCACTCTCTCTTTCCAGAAGTCTTTCTGCCATAGGCTGTAATAGCCTGTTATGAAGGCAGAAATCACGGACGGTTAGCCGCAGGAGATCCATATTCCAAAATAGTGAAGCTGCTTTAATTTTTGATAAAGCCTGCCCGGTAATTTTCATTTCCTGCAACGGCCTGCAGCTGGTAGTATCCTGATTTTAACTCAGAGATATTGAGGCTGATAGAAGTAGAAGCTGGCGAGGAAATAAGCATCAACTGTCTGCCGGCCATATCGCTTATGATAATGAAATCAGGAGTTGAAGATGTTTCAATCTGAATGATGCCGGATGCAGGATTCGGGTAAATTCTGGCTGCTTTGAAAGCCTCATTACGCAGACTGCTTAGCGGACGAATGTCTGTGCTGTATCGGGGCAGAAGCTGATAGCCTTCTGTGTATGGAGCAGCATTATCAAACTGGGAGCCAATACCTGTAACATCGCAGGGGCAGGCTGGAGCAGACGAGCCAAAAAGATCAGTATCAGCATCAATGCGAAGTGCTATGGTATTGGAACCATCTGTGATATCAACAGTAAAGCCGGATGGGCTTCCTGCTCCCCACTGAGAAGGAGTAGGTAGCGTTACATTTCTCACCGTTACCAACTCACAGTCTGTAGCTTCGCTCAGGCTTGTCACAACCGTAGGCTGTCTGAGGGTAGCCTGTCCCAACAACTCGATGGTGTCTAAAGTACTCATCTGAATCAAACCATTAAAAAAGGCCACTACACCTGAAACGCGTATTGAATCACCTTCATT
>CAZUHX010000043.1:1293-16104 GCA_964620795.1 uncultured Chitinophagaceae bacterium | reverse complement strand
TTTTTATATGAGGTGCTGAAACCGGCTCCATTGCAGTGGTCAGGGCCTTCGCATGTTTGTAGCGGAGACACTGCCGTCTTCAGTGTGCAGTCAAGAACAGGAAGCAGGTATTGCTGGACGGTTCCCTCCGGTGCTCAGATCATAGGTACTCCCGGGCATATCCTCAGACTTTTTTTTACGGATTCAGGTTCATACTCCATCAGTGTGCGGGAGCTCAGCAGGCGCAATGTAGAAGGAGAGTTGCTTTCTTTTGCAGTGCGCTGCGATCTTCAGCCCAGTGCAGCTTTCAGTTTTAATTCTTCCGAGCTCAATGTTCAGATACAGGATGGATCTGTGAATGCCGATTCTCTGGTTTTGCTGACGGGAGACGGACGAGTATTTACTACAGCCGATACCGGTTTCGCCTACAACTCTCCGGGAACATACAGGCTCCGCTTGCAGGTGTTTAACCGCGCTTGCTTTGATGAGTATTCCCTTTCTGTTTCTGTAGATACTTGCCCTGATGCTCAGTTTCAGTTCTTACAGATACAAGACAGCATATTGTTCAGCGGCTCATTAACCAATTCGACTGCTTATATCTGGAACTTTGGCGACGGGCAATCTGCTTCCGGACGCCTTCAGGTTCATCGTTATACCGGGCCGGGAACATATACGGTTCAATTGGTTGTTCAAAATGCACTTGGTTGTGCCGATACTTTTTCAAGAGAAGTAATCTATACCTCAGGGTCTTCGGTGGAAGAAGGATCGGAAACTTCTTTCAGTCTTTCTCCCAATCCTACAGACCATTGGCTTACAGTGAAAGGCATTGCATTGAAAGATCGCATCTGGAGCATCTTTGAGAGCTCGGGACGTTTGATGGGAAGTGGGATTTGCAGCGGCAGTACCGAGCGCATAGATGTTTCTGATTTAAGTCCGGGAACCTATATATTCCAGATACATCAAGCCGGTCAATTGCCGGTTGTGAGCCGGTCGTGGATCAGGAAGTAATACCCGGTAGATATTGAATTCCGCTCGTCTGTAAAAAACGCCGGAAAGGCTATTGTGATTCTTTATTATTGACAGAGCATGTATCCCGTTGAAACGAAAGCCCGCGCCAGGGGGTGAAGGGGCCGGCCGAAGGCCGGGTGGCGGCGGTTTTGGCGCGAAAAATCACGTTAAGACAGGCGCAAGATTTTGAGTCACTAACGCCGCCACGGAACCCCCGCAGCACCCGGCCTCCCGCCTGAGATCCGGACGATTTTTGTAAGCAAAAGTTGCAGGGCGGGAGGAGGCGCCCTGATTCATGATGAATTAAAGCATTTGATTAACCAGACTTAGGTGCTGAATGACATCATTTCTGCGGCGGAGAGCATCCGGCAAATGAATTGGCGTTCATTTCATTCTGCCACGATCACTTTTCAAAAGAGCGGTCTGCGAGGTCTCTGATGAGCGGATAACATTCGTTTCGAACAGCATGGTATTCCTCCTTGCTCATCCAGCGCACGGCAAGGATGTCTTCGTTGATCTGCGGCTTTAGTTCGGCCTGAGCTGAAGAAGAAAACATTTTGTACCAATGTGTTTCTTTGAAGTAGTTGGTTCCATTCATGCGGTAAGAATGGTAAGTGATTTCAGGATCCGGAAGAATCTTTGTCACCAAAGCGCCTGTTTCTTCCTCAACCTCTCTTTGCGCACCCGGGGCGATCTCTTCTTTGATTTCAATTTTTCCTTTTGGCAGATCCCAGAAACCGCGGCGATGAATGAACAGGATTTTACCCTCAGGATTGAAAACAATGCCACCACCGGCAACGATAACACGCACATTGTCCATGAGGTGGCAAAACAATTCTCCCGGCTTGGGATCACACAACAAAATAGGTCCCGGCCTATTGCCCGTAAACAGAAAATCGTGCTCTTTCAGGAATGCTAACTTGTCGCTTTCCTCATGTATAATTTCTGCAAATTTGCCGGGGTAGTTCTGCTTTGAACTAAAACAGACGTAACTTTCGCCGTAGTACAATTTATAATCTCGGTACATGATTTACAACAATGATTCAGCCCGTGAAATTGCTGAATACCTTTTGGATATTAAAGCCGTGGTGCTGAATCCTTCTCAACCTTTTACATGGGCCAGCGGAATATTGTCTCCTATTTACTGCGATAATCGCAAAGCATTGTCTTTCCCCGAAGTGAGGAGTCATATCAAAACCGCATTCGCCGAAATCATAGCCGACGAGTTCAGACAGGCAGAGGTCATTGCCGGCGTAGCTACTGCGGGCATTGCTCATGCTGCTTTGGTTGCCGATGTGCTCAATAAGCCCATGATTTACGTGCGGGATAAACCCAAAGCACATGGAATGGGAAATCAGATTGAGGGGTTTTTGCCTCAAGGTTCAAAGGTTGTGGTGATTGAAGATTTAATTTCAACCGGAGGCTCAAGCCTGAAAGCGGTGGAAGCCATTCGGGAGGCAGGCGCAGAAGTTTTGTGTCTGGGTGCTATTTTTACTTATGGTTTTGAACAGGCCAATGAGGCATTCTCTCAAGCTGCCGTTCCTTATTTCACGCTGAGCAATTATCAAATCCTTCTGGATATTGCTTTGAAAAATGATTACATCCGGGCGGCAGATAAAGACACATTGCTTGCCTGGTATCAAAATCCCCGCCAATGGAAAGTCAATTGAGTGAGCAGTCTAAGCAGAGATTGAGAAAGCCCGATTGGTTGAAAATCAATCTGCCTTCAGGAGCAGAGTTTTCTGAAGTTAAGCAAAACATCCGCGAAAACAGACTTCATACCATTTGTGAAAGCGGCAATTGCCCGAACCAGACCGAGTGCTGGGGTGCAGGCACGGCTACATTGATGATTCTGGGAAATGTGTGTACCCGTTCCTGTATGTTTTGCAATGTGGCTACGGGAAAACCTGAAAATGTTGACATCACCGAACCGCTTCGCGTTGCAGAGTCGGTGAAAAGAATGGGGCTGAAGCATGTGGTTATCACCTCGGTAGATCGAGATGATCTGCGCGATGGTGGTGCATCTGTTTGGGCAGCTACGATCCGCAACATTCGCAGATTGTGTCCGGGCGTGACCATTGAATCTCTGATCCCGGATTTTAAGGGTGAATGGGAAAATCTGAATCCGATCCTTCAGGTAAGGCCAGAAGTGGTTTCTCATAACATTGAGACCGTGAAACGCCTCAGCCGTGAAGTGCGTGTGCAGGCGCGATATGAAAGAAGCATTGAAGTCCTGCGTCGCCTGAAAGAGGGAGGTATTCCGCGGACCAAATCGGGGATCATGCTGGGCCTTGGGGAAACCAATGAAGAAGTGCTTGAAGCCATGGACGATCTCCGTTCAGCCTCAGTGGACGTACTCACCCTTGGCCAATATCTTCAGCCGGGAAGGAATCATCTTCCGGTGCAGCGGTATGTTCATCCCGATGAGTTCAATGCCCTTCGGGATGCAGGATTGCAAATGGGGTTTCTCTTTGTGGAAAGCGGACCGATGGTGCGCTCGAGCTATCATGCCGAGAAGCATGTGGAAGGCCTAGCTGCCCAGACCTGAGAGCGCGCAGAATTCCTTTAGAAAAAGACGCTTGAAATGGTCTTCATCGACTTCCAGATCTGTTTCATCTGACAATCTGCAAACGCCTTTATCTGCGATTCCGCAAGGCGTTATTAAATTAAAATAATTTAAATCTGTATGCAGGTTTACCGCAATGCCGTGCATACACATGGGTCTGCTGGCCTGGATGCCGATGGCACAAATTTTCTTTACTCCTCCCGATTTACTGTTGATCCAAATCCCTGCTGCGCCTTCTATTCTGTGCGCTTGTATTTCATATGCTTTCAGACAGTTAATCACAGACTGTTCAAGTACTTCCACATATCGGGCCAATCCCAGGCCGAGTGCATTTAAGTTTAGAATGGGATAAACTACCAGCTGACCGGGACCGTGAAAGGTTACCTCACCGCCCCGTTGTATGCGGATGATTTCTGCGCCGCTTTGTCTGGCTTGCCCTGAAATGAAAGCTTCTGAAGCATTTCTTCCAAGGGTATAAACCGGAAAGTGGCTGCAAAAAATCAGATGATGTTTGGGCGGAAGTCCAAGTTGGTCTCTTTCAATACCCTCTTTGAAAAGCTGCTCCTGAACGTGCCTGTAAGGCCGAAGTCCCAGCTCAAGAATTTCCGGTTTATTCATCACCAAACTTGTAGTCAAAGTTGTCCAGGTGCCTGCTTAGCCTTTCAACGGCTTTGTCCAGCATATTGAAACGCACGATAACTTTGAAAGGGAAGGGTTCCCTGAGCTGACGATGATTTTTATCGGTCATGAAAATAGCGGTATATGAAACAGGAGTAGATCCTTCCTGGGTAGTTTTTACTCCTTTGAATGAGTTGAGGTCGGTTCGTTCATTTTCCAGCAAGGTGCCGAACTCTGCAAAAACATAGAAGGAATCAGGGGGAATAATGTTTGCTGAAGGCTTGAGGCTATCAGCTAGAAAAATTACTTTTTCTCCATTTGCGAAGCGGGTAAAATCGGATGCCCTGATGGAATAAACAGGACAGAAGTCGAACATTTTTCGGAATGCCTGAAGAATTTCGAGATTGAGTTTTCTTTGTTCTGCTTCCAGTCGTTCGGCGATTTTCTTCTTACCCGAATTGCGGTAAGCTTCGATGCTGCGCTCGTTAAACTTGAGCTTAACAACGAGAAATCCTTTCCTGAGATCATTGATCAATTTCAGGGCAGTGTTGCGGTTGGTAGCAGAGTCCTGCACTGCCCGAACCTGAGCTGAAATGCAGCTTGCAGTGAACATGGCTGCCAGAAGGATATAAAATTTAAGATTTGAGCGCATCTGCAACAATGGGTGGAACAAACTTAATCACAGGACCATTCCCGCGGATGATTTCGCGAACGATCGTGCTGGATATGGAAGATAACTCAGGCTTAGACAAAATCAGAATGGTCTCGATCTCTTCGAACATGGCATTGTTGAGATGTGCGATGGTTTTCTCATAATCGAAGTCGGCGGCCGAGCGAATTCCTCTCAGTATGTATTTTGCTCCATGCTGCCTGCAGAAGTTTACCGTTAGTCCGCTGTAGGACATTACTTCCACAGACGGGGCATCAGCGAAAACCTGCCGAATCCATTCCATTCGTTCTTCCAGTGGATAAAGAGATTGCTTCTGGGAGTTGATTCCGATACCAATGATGATTTTATCGAAAAGCGGAATGGCTCTTCTCACGATATCGGTATGCCCGATGGTAATGGGGTCAAATGATCCGGGAAAGACTGCGATTTTTTCCATCTGCATTCTAATTAAACGGGATAGCCTTCCGGCTGGTTTACGAAAATGCTGAACAATGTAGATCCATATCTTCTCAGAAACAGAAAATGCGGATGTTTAGAGAAGTCGTGATTGGGATTATGTTCCAGAATAAACCAGCCCTGATCAAGTACCAGTCCTTTTTCAAAAATCAGATCAGGCAGACTTGGCAGGCTCTCCAGCGCATATGGCGGGCCCGCGAATATCAGATCATACTTCCGGTGACTTTCTCTGATAAACTGAAACACGTCCCCCTGAATGACTTGTACTTCCGGTCCTGCGCCCAACTGTTTGAAAGTTTGCCTGATGAATTCGGCACATTTGGGAAATGCTTCCACCAGTGTGATGTCTCTGCAACCTCTTGAATAAAACTCGTAGGAAAGGCTGCCGGTACCGCCGAACAGATCCAGCCAGCACACATTGTCAAAATTGAAATAATTGTTGATGACATTGAAAAGGCCTTCTTTGGCAAAGTCTGTGGTGGGCCTGGTGGGTATGAGCTGTGGTGGCTCAAATTTCATTCCTTTGTACTGACCTCCGATGATTCTCATGAAACAGCTGTTGTAAGTGCTAAAATTCTGCTTTTGGAAAGTTGCTCCAGCCCTGCAGAAAAGCGGATGGCCGGAGATGGTTCACCAAAGATCAATTCTCTGAAGTAGGGATAGCAGAGGGTGTAAATTCTTGAATTGATGTCGAGCTCGCCACAAAGAAAAATGCGGGCTTCTTCCCTTTGAATTCCGATGCTTTGAGTGAATAGTGTCAGGTAATAAAGAAAATCTTCAGCCTGCGTAAAGCGGAAACGGTTGTATTGTTTTAGGCCTGCGGCATCCCAACCGATGAGTTCAGCCTCACCATCCCAGAGCTGACAAAGGATTCCGGTTTCGCCTGCCTCTTCCTTCATTAAATGATATAAGCGGAGCAACGGGTGACGAAACCGGCATCTGGCATTCTGATTTTCCATCGTTTGCCGCAGGAGTTGCGGTTGAAGCCAGTAAGCCTGATAGGGAAGAAGCTCGATCTCATCATGCAACAATTCTTCGGCATACCCGGGCTGCATGCCAATGGAATCAGCACCCATGCCTGCGGGAACAATTTCAACAGCTGCATCGGTGAAGCAATCAAAATGCTGGTAGGGGAGGGCAACGAGCTCATCCTGAATCAGGGTTCTGCGCAGGGCAGGCAGATAATCTTCCCAGCTGCGCACAAATGGGAAGGCGTATTCTGCAGCAAACAAAATCTGACGATTGGGGACAGAGTAGATCAGATACTTAAAAGCATTTCGGGTATGCAGGCAGGTAAAACCCAACATGGCCGGATCCAATGCCGGATCCCACTGGCCATAGGTCTGATGATTAACTGCGCTTGCACTCATGTTATTGCTCTTACATCCTTTCAGGAACAGCGATGCCCAGAAGGAACATTCCCTTTTTGATGGCTCTGCCTGTCATAGCAGAAAGCCTGATTCGAAATGCCTTTTCTGAAGGGTTCTCTGCATTCAGAACACTGAGTTCTGCGTAAAACTTGTTGAACAATCGTGCAAGATTGTAGAGGTAATTGGCCACTTCTGAAGGATCGTGAGCTCCGGCGGCAGTTCTGATGGTTTGCGGAAACTCATGCAACTGAATCAACAGTTCCAATTCCGATTCGTGCAGGCTATCCGGCGCAAGTGGACCGGGCAGAGTGCCGGCCTTGCGTTCCAGCGAACGGATTCGCGCATAGGTGTATTGAATAAACGGACCGGTATGCCCGTGAAAGTCAATGGATTCTTCAGGATTGAAAATGATTTTCTTCACCGGATTCACCCGAAGCAAAAAGTATTTCAAAGCACCCAGTCCGATGGTGCTGTATAAATGCGCGGCTTCTTCCTGAGACAAGCCTTCCACTTTACCGAGTTCCCTGGTGGTGTTCTCTGCAATCTCCAGCATCCCGGCAATCAGATCATCGGCATCTGCGGTCTTACCTTCACGGCTTTTAAATCTTCCGGTAGGCGATTCCACGAGACCATACGAGAGATGGTAAATGCCCGGCGCATAAGGCTTTCCCATTTTCATGAGTGCCAGTCTCAATACTTTGAAATGATAATTCTGTTCATCGGCAACCACATAAATCGTCTGGTCCATTTTAAACTCACGGTAGCGCAAATCTGCTGTGCCCAGATCCTGGGTAATATAAACCGATGTTCCATCGCTGCGCAGTAAGACCTTTTCGTCCAGACCGTCGGCCGTAAGATCAACACAAACGGCACCGTCGGATCTACGGTAGAAAACACCTTTTTCAAGTCCTTCCTCTACGATTGCTTTTCCCGTGAGATAAGTTTCGGATTCGTAATAGTTTTTCTGAAAGTCAACCCCCAGATTTTTGTAAGTCACTTCAAAGCCTTCATAAACCCATGCATTCATTCTTCTCCACAGAGCCAGGGTTTCTTCATCTCCGTTTTCCCATTTCTGCAGCAGACTTACAGCCAGGCGGTGGATGGGCGTAAGCTTTTCTGCTTCTTCTTTTTCAGCGGGGGCATTAGAAATCTCTTCCAGTTGCTCTTTAACGAGAGCATTGTATTTTACATAATATTTACCTACAAAGTGATCGCCTTTCAAACCGCTGCTTTCCGGTGTTTCGCCCTGAGCTGTTTCCAGCCAGGCAGCCATGCTTTTGCAAATGGCGATTCCTCTGTCGTTGTATATGTTTACTTTAATGACTTCCTGCCCTGCAGCCTCCAGAATGCGCGCCATACTGAAGCCGAGCATCATGTTTCTCAGATGCCCGATGTGCAGCGGTTTATTGGTATTGGGTCCGCAATATTCCAGCAAGACCCTGCCCTGATGAAGCTCGCTTTTGCCATAGTCTTCCTGCCCGAGCATCAGATCTAGATTACCCAGCCAGTAGGAAGGGGAGAAGCTCAGGTTAAGAAAGCCTTTCACCAGATTGAAACTGCTGATGGCATCCCATTGCTCCATCAGACTTTTTCCCAGCCACTGTCCCAGCTCCTCAGGCTTGCCGCCGCTGTGTTTCAGCAAGGGAAAAAGCACCAGCGTATAAGCGCCTTCAAACTCTTTGCGGGTTAGATTAACGGTGATCTCTTCGGGCCTGAGCTGAAGCCCGAAACGCTCATTGAGTAAGTCTGCAGTCCGGGCCTGCAGGATTTCCGGGGTATAAACAAGGGATTTCATGGATTCTTCGGCTACACAAAGGCATAAAAATACATATTCTGCGGCGGGTCTTCCAAAAAGTTTGCCCAATGCACCATCCCTTGAAAAAAGCTAGGTATTTTAGCCCGTTTACAAAACCAACCCAAGGGAATGCGAAAAACCCAACGTTATCGAGATCTCATAGAGCAGACCTTTGAATTTCCACAAAAGGAATTTCAGGTCAACGACGGCAACCTTGAATTCCATGGGCTTCCCCTCACGGAGCTCATTCGGGAGCATGGAACGCCTCTCCGCATTACCTATTTGCCCAGAATTGGTCAGCAAATTCAGAAAGCCAGGCGCCTGTTTAATTCGGCCATGGCCAACAATGATTACAAAGGCAATTACTATTACTGCTACTGTACCAAAAGCAATCACTTCTCTTTTGTGGTAGAAGAAGCCCTTAAAAGTAAGGTGCATCTGGAGACCTCTTCGGCATTTGATTTCAATTTGATACGCAGGCTGGAGGAGAACCAGAAAATTGATAAAAAGCTTTTCATCGTTTGCAACGGTTTCAAGCCTCCCCGTTACATCGATGCCATCAGTGATGCCATTCGCTCCGGATATTCCAACATCATCACGGTGCTCGACAGCCTGGATGAACTCGATAAGTATCCCACAGGTTCCGAACCGCTTCAAATCGGCATGCGCATTGCCGCCGAGGAAGATCCAAAGTATGAGTTTTATACCTCACGTCTCGGCATTCGCACCAATGATGTGATTCCTTTCTATCTGCAGCGCATCAAAGATAATCCCGCTTGTGTGCTCAGGATGTTGCACTTCTTCATTGATACCGGGATCAAGGATGTAAATTATTACTGGACAGAGTTTCACAAGGCAGTCAGATTGTATTGTGAGCTCAAAAAGATTTGTCCTACCCTCAGCACGCTGAATCTGGGCGGCGGCATGCCCATCAAGCAGTCGCTGGCTTTTGATTTTGATTATGAATACATGATCAATGAAATTGTTCTTCAGATTAAAAACATTTGTTCTTCGGAAGGAGTGGAGGAGCCCGATATTTTTACGGAGTTTGGCTCTTATACTGTAGGGGAAAGCGGTTGCCATATTTTTTCAGTGCTCGGACAGAAGCAGCAAAACGACCGTGAGACCTGGTACATGCTCGATGGATCGCTCATGAATAATTTGCCGGATATCTGGGGTCTGAATCATCGATTCATCATGCTCCCGATCAATCAGTGGGACGATGAGTTTAAGCAGGTCAATCTGGGAGGAATCACTTGTGATGTAGCCGATTTTTACAATGCAGATGCCCACATCAATCAGGTTTATCTGCCGGTGATCAGGCCTTCGCAGCCATTGTATATCGGTTTTTTTCATACCGGAGCATATCAGGATGCTCTTTCCGGATTTGGCGGCATCAAACATTGTTTGCTTCCCTCACCCCGCCACATTTTGATTGATGAGCCGCGGAAGGGAGATTTTCAGATCCGTGTTTTTGCTGAGGAGCAAACGGCAGAGAGCATGATGAATCTTTTGGGCTATTGATATGAAAGTGCGCCGGAGCATCATCATTCCCTCCTATCGCGGGGCGGCAAGTCTGAAAAAGGAGTTGCCCGCCTTTCTGGATTTTGTGCGCAGTACTGGTATTGACACAGAGATCATTGTGGTAGATGATGGTTCCTCAGATGAAGGCGCAACGCAAAATGTAGCAAAGGAGCTGGGTATTTGTTTTGAAGCCAATCCTTATAATCAGGGCAAAGGCGCAGCCGTGAAAAGGGGAATGCTTGCGGCCCGTGGAGATTATCTTTTATTTACGGATGCCGATATCCCCTTTGCATACGCCGATGTGGCTTCATTTTTTCATGAGCTTGAAACCGGTGCCCATGATCTGGTAGTGGGCGACAGAACGCTTGCCGAATCCCGTTACTACACCGAAATTTCTTGGCTTCGCAAATGGAGCAGTGCGGTGTTTACTTTTATCGTGGGCAACTTTATCGTGCGGGGTGTATATGATACCCAATGCGGCATCAAGGCGTTCAAGGCAGAAACAGGGAAAAAACTTTTTGAGACCCTGAGTATTCAGGGGTTTGCCTTTGATGTGGAGCTGCTCAATATTGCAAGAGACAACCGGCTTTCCATCGGTCGACTTCCGGTAAGTCTGCGCAACAATGAAGAATCTACGGTTCAGGTCTTCCGCCACAGCATTCAGATGCTCAGGGATGTGATCAGGGTGAAAATTCGCTCGTGGACGGGTCAATACAACTGGAAAAAATGAATAGGAAATTTACAAATATCATCCGCTATTTTATGGACGAGTGGATTCCGCCCGCCATACGCGACAGCCGCTGGTTCATGTATCCCTTTTTCTGGTATGCCTACCGTGGAAAAAACATCGAGGCAGCCATGGACTTCAAATCCAGGGTCTATACCATGACAGCGGAAGAATACAGTCACTTTTACAACAATCTAGACACCATCAGCCGCAATCGGGAAACCGATCTTTCTCCCGGTTGTATTGATGAGATACTCCGCCTTACTTCCTCCAATACCCCATCAGCCGCCGATATTGGATGCGGTCACGGATACCTGCTTCGCCGCATGCGTCAGGGCAATCCCGGAATGAAACTTACCGGAGTTGATATCCTTGAACAAATTCCTGCGGAAGGCTTTGATTATGTGAGTGCCCCTATCGAAAAACTGCCTTTTCCGGATAATCATTTTCACACCATCAGCTGCTGCCATGTGATCGAGCACATACTTCATCCGGAAGCCGCTATTCGCGAACTGGAACGCGTAACGGCTGAAAGGCTTATTGTGGTAGTCCCCTGTCAGAGATATTATTACTACACCCTTGACGAGCACGTCAATTTCTTTCTTTATGCCGCTAAACTCAAGTCGCTGTTTCACTTTAAAAAAGTTGAATGCAAAAAAATAGACGGCGACTGGTTTGTAACAGCTTATAAAAACTGAATCCCATGAGTTCACAACCTACGGACAAAGCCACTGTTCTTCCGGCTCCGCCTTCCGATCAACAAGAGCGGCTTTTCCGCAAGATCTTTTATGGGCTAATCGCACTGCTTGTAGTCTTGCTTCCTTATCTCAGCCTCGATTATGGCGCCAATGGTGATGATCGTTTTCAGAAGCCGTATGGAGAACTGTCGCTTGAATACATGACTTCTTTCGGCAAGAACGATTCGGTTTTGAGGGTTAATCTGCTCAACACCGGCAGCCTGATCAACCTATATTCTCCGGTGGTTGATATGACTGCCGCTGCCGTTTACCGCACACTTGGTTTGCAGGGCTGGGCTCAGCACCAGGTTCGTCATATCGTGATAGCACTTTTCGGAGTCCTCATCTTTCTCGGTGCCGGACTCACTGCCGCCTACCTGGGTGGATATCGTGCAGCGGTACTTGTGGTGGTTATGCTTGCGCTCTCTCCCAGGGTAGTAGGCGATTTGATGAATAATCCCAAAGATTCCCCCTTCTCGGCTGCATACATTCTGTCTTTTGCTTTTGTACTGCGCTTTTTGAAAGAGTTACCCAAGCCTTCGGTTAAGTCTATTCTGCTTGCCACTTTCGGTATCGGCCTTCTCATCGGCATGCGTCCCGGAGGTTTGTTAATGAGCTGTTACCTGGGTCTGTTTACCTTGCTCGAACTGTGGTTCAACCGTGAGCGTTGGCTGCAGGGAAACAAGTTCAATGAAGTCATGCGTTATCTTATACCGGCGGGAGCTTTCATACTCATCGTTTCCTACTTCATGGTGGTTCCGTTCTGGCCATGGGCGCAACAAAAGCCGCTCACGGGTGTAATTGAGGCGCTGAGTACCATTTCCAATTTTCCTATTTCAACCAAAGCCTTGTTTGAAGGCAAAAGAATCTGGAGCAATGAAGTTCCCTGGTATTATATACCAACTTATATGCTCTACACGGTGCCTTTGTTTTTTATCATCGCTCTGGCAGCTTCATTGATTGTTTGGATTCAGCCGGTGTTTAATCGCAGATATTTGGGCTATCTTCTTTTTATTGTGGTGTTTGCATGGGCTTATGCGGTTTATAAAAAGTCGGCTTTGTATGGCGGCTGGAGACACTTCTACTTTATCTATCCGCCTTTGGTGGTGTTGGCGGCACTTGGCATCGAACAATGGCTGCGCAGACTGCCCACCAAAGCCGGGAAGGCTGCCATTGGCACGGCTCTTGGTCTTGGCATGCTGCTCCCCGCATCATGGATGGTAAAAAATCACCCCTACGAATCTGCTTATTTTAATGAAATTATCGGCGGAGTGGACGGTGCCTATGGCCGTTTTGAAACCGATTATTATAACAACAGTGTTAAGGAGGCCGCCGAGTGGTTGCGCGCCAATGCCGACTTTTCGAAAGAAGTAATCATTGCCACCAATATGGCGGAGATCGTTCAGGAGCATTTTACCGATATCCCCAATGCGAAAGTCTGGTACCAGCGCTACGGCGAGCGAAACAATCTGAACTGGGACTACGCCATTTTCAACACCATGCTCATGGAGCCTACAGTTTATGGCAACAAAGCCTTGTTTCCTCCCAAAGATGTGATCTATTCTGTGAAGGCCGAAAATTCTCCCCTCAGCCTGGTCTTTGCGCATCCTTTGCGCGACGATTATTTCGGAGCACAAGCCTTGAAAGAAAACAAGTTTGCCGAAGCGGTTCCGCTCCTGCAATCGGCGGTTAAGCACAATCCACGGCACGAGCTTGCCTGGGTTAATCTTTCTTTGGCGCTTCTTAATACCGGTCGTTTCCCCGAAGCCGAACAGGCAGCAGGACAGGCTTTGCAGATTCAGTCCGACAATCTAAATGCCATGCAGTTTGCAGGTTATGCTTGTTTGCAAGCCGGGCAGCCCGACCGGGCGCTGCTCTATTTTCAGCAGCAGCTTAAAGTGATGCCCGAATATTTCAGCGCCTACCGCAGTATCGCTATGGCTTTTCAGATGAAGGGCGATCAGAGCAATGCCAATTACTACATGCAGTTGTTTGAGCAGTTTGCCCGGCAGGCGGGGCAAGGGCAATAAGTGCTTATTGTTATTGCACGATCCGGGCTGTTTTGTAACATGTATTCCAACAGGAATAAAAAAAACGTTTCGTATTAACTTGGATGGAGAATTAAAAGACAAAGGGCAAAGACTTTGGGAGTCTAAACGTTTTTCTTGTGCTGCCCCGACAATCAAATGTAATGGTGTTAATTTTAATGTGATCTGTGGTAAACGTTTAAAATCAAGAGGAATGTTGTTGCGGTGATAAACGTTTTTCCAGCGCTGCCCCGACAATCAAATGTAATGGTGTTTAAATTAGTATGAGCTTCGTAAACGTTTAAAATCAGTAGGGAAATTATGGCGGTGCTAAACGTTTTTCTTGCTCTGCTCCGACAATCAAATGTAATGGTGTTAATTTTAATGTGATCTGTGGTAAACGTTTAAAATCAAGAGGAATGTTGTTGCGGTGTTAAACGTTTTTCTTGCCCTGCCCCGACAATCAAATGTAATTATGTTTTTATTATATGTTCCGCGGCAAACGTTTAAAATCAGCAGGAAGATTGTGGCGGTGCTAAACGTTTTTCTTGCCCTGCTCCGACAATTAAATGTAATGGATTTTTTTTAATAAGATCGGCTGGAAACGTATAAACTTAAAAGGAATAAAGTGTTGGGAATAAACGTTTTTCCAGCGCTGCCCCGACAATTAAATGTAATGGATTTTTTTTAATAAGATCGGCTGGAAACGTTTAAAATTAAAGGGAATAAAGTGTTGGGAATAAACGTTTTTCCAGCGCTGCCCCGAAATTCAAATGTAAAGGCATTTGATCAAATATGTACTGATAAAAACGTTTAAAATCATTGGGTGAGATCCTTGCCTGTCTAAACGTTTTTCTTGCCCTGCCCCGACAATCAAATTTAATTGTAATTTTTTTTAATATGACCACAGCCATTATCAAATTCAATGTTTTACTATGTACTTCTTTGCATTTGTCTCCTGTCAGCTGATATTCTTTTCCCCCACAGCTGAGTTCCGCCTCCTACCGCTTCACCGGGCCAGGGATCGCAGCGGTTAGCCCGCAGGACTGCCTCAGAAGGATCATATACTCTTAGCTGCAGCCCTTCGGCAGGCCGAGGACTATGAGCGAAGAGCCCGGCCCCGCCTGTGCAATAACCATCATTACGTTCTTATGGCGATCAGGCGGGGAGGCCCCATAAAAAAAGCCGCCCCTGAGGAACGGCTTTCTATTTTAGTCATAATCCTGAGTCTCAATCTGAACTCGCCGCAGCCATCAGGTACTCGCGGTTCAGGCGGGCAATGTTGCTGATGGAGATTTCCTTGGGGCATTCGGCCTCGCAAGCGCCGGTATTGG
>CAZUHX010000043.1:0-1283 GCA_964620795.1 uncultured Chitinophagaceae bacterium | reverse complement strand
AATTGCCTGTTCGCCTTTTTCCTTTCGCAGATACTCTCTCTTTTTCTCAAGGGACTACCACCATCACATAGACTCGCAACAACCTCTCTTGCGGTACGAACAAACGCGTCTCCAGTTGGTGCAGTTTCCAAATCCTTCCTTGTCCATCTGTGCTACCATGTTCAGCACGCGCTGTCTGCGCTCCGGTTCTCCCTGAGGAAGCAGCGCAAGATGAGAAACCTTGGCCGATACAAACAGCATGGCCGAGCTGTTTTTGCAGGCCGCTACGCAGGCGCCGCAACCAATACAGGTGGCCGCAGCAAAAGCCGTATCTGCCTTGTCTTTTTCAATGGGAATGGCGTTGCCGTCAACCGCGTTTCCGGTGTTGACAGATACATATCCTCCGGCCTGAATGATTCTGTCGAAGGCAGATCTGTTGACCATCAGGTCTTTGATGACCGGAAATGCCTTGGCGCGCCATGGTTCTACCACAATGGTGTCTCCATCGTTGAAGGCGCGCATGTGCAACTGGCAGGTGGTGGTTCCTTCCCAGGGGCCATGCGGCTTGCCGTTGATGTACATGGAGCACATGCCGCAAATTCCTTCGCGGCAGTCGTGATCGAAGGCAATGGGCTCCTCGCCTTTGGCAATGAGCTGTTCGTTCAGCACATCAATCATTTCCAGAAAACTCATTTCGGTGGAAATGCCTTTTACTTCGTAGTCGGCGAATTTTCCGGATGTCTTTTCGTTTTTCTGCCTCCAGACTTTGAGTTTGAGATTGATTTCCCGGTGTTGCATGGCAAAAGTTTTTAGGGTCTTAGATTATTTGTAAGAGCGCTGGCTGGGTTTGCAGACTTCAAAAGTGAGGTCTTCTTTATGAAGATCCCATCCTTCTTCTTTGAACTCCCAGGCGGCCACATATGCGTAGGTATCGTCGTGGCGAAGCGCTTCACCATCAGGCGTCTGGTGCTCTTCGCGGAAGTGGCCTCCGCAGCTCTCTTCGCGGCTCAGGGCGTCGCGGCACATGAGTTCGCCCAGCTCGATGAAGTCGGCCACGCGATTGGCCTTGTCGAGTTCGGGATTCATCTCTTCGATGTCTCCTGGAATGCGCACATCGCTCCAGAATTCTTTTTTGAGCGCCTGAACCTCGCGGATGGCTGTCTCTAATCCTTCCTTGTTGCGGGCCATGCCGCACTTATCCCAGATGATTTTTCCGAGACGCTTGTGGAAGCTTTCTACACTTTGCTTTCCGTTGATGGATTTCAGCTTTTTGATGCGCTCTGCCACCGACCTTTCCGCTTTTT
>CAZUHX010000042.1:0-16487 GCA_964620795.1 uncultured Chitinophagaceae bacterium | reverse complement strand
CGCTGTCGGTTTTCAGCAGGGCAAAGATTTTATTCAGGTAGATCCTGTTAAGAAACAAGTCCGTAAAGAATTAAGTTTCAGGCCGGTGATGATATTTCTAATGAATCAACGGCCTTATACACGCAACATATACTTTTCAATTAACCATATTCCCAGCAAAGCAAGACTTGAAAAGATCCATAAGTATGGAAGCATTTTGAAGCCTCCGGCTGCAGGATCATGAAAGTGCATAATAACCCGACGAGCACTCTTGCTTGTTTCCAACTCCATCAGTCCGCCCGCTCCTTTGCTTAGACTTGCCCCTTCCGCACGCCAGCCCGGATGCCACAATTGCTGAATGGTGTATTTGCCGGCTTTGCCGAAAGTCCATTCCATATGACCCGGCCGGAAGACCTTCCATTCTGCAAAATCTATGGATGATTCCGGGCCAAACAAAAGCGGTTTTTTCATATATTTCCAGCGCTCAGGCCACTGATCCCATTCTTGATGAGCAGAGGTGTAAAAGGAGTTGAATCCGTCCCAGGCAGCTCTCTTGTGTAATAAGCTACCATTGTGCACCACCGGTGCATCTCCGGCAGCAGCCCAATGATTAACAAGGCCTGCAGACCCTGATTCAGGAAGCGGATAGTCCTTTGGATAAGTTTTATACTTCTCTTCCCAGTCCCAAAGGCTTAGCTGATTATTCAGGTTTTGCGGGATCCACATCACGGCATGCAGCCCCAGATCAAGCGCAACGCCCAGCGGGATCAGAGAAGTCCAACCTTTTCTGAAAAGCAGGAATGCATATATGAAAACAGGAACAAATATCCATAAATGGCATCCATTGAGTAGAAAGATGGAAACTAGGCATCCAACAAAAGCCGGAAGCCACAGCAAAAGGCGCGATTGGATGTTCATTTTATTAATCGAATCAATATGCCGAAAGAACAAAATCATCCAAAATATATACGTTATAACTGAATATATTCCGGCGTGCCGGAAGAGATGGCTCAAGGGCATCAGTTGATTCCATATGGTATGAAAGGGCAATTGCTGGCCGGTGGCAACAAGCAGAAAAAATAATCCGATAGCAAATAGTATTCGTTCGCTGCCGTTAAAGTGCCGCAGTCTGAACAACAGCAAAGGCAACAACAGCATTCCTCCATAAAGATTCCGCATACTCAAATCAGTTATTGCCTGAGATTGGGGAATGAAGGCAGCAGCAGGATTCAGCAAACTGAAGAGATCCTGAACGGCAATCGGATTTACGGCAGCTGCTTCCTCACTGAGTCCTGCCGAGCGCGCAAGCAGAGGGAAAGTATGGAGCAGGCTATACAAGTAAGGGGCACTGAGCATCAGAGAGACGGTTAATATCAGCAGTAAACCAATGAACAGATCGCTTCGGGATATATTTTTCCGTAGCGCATAACTGAGCATTATCAACGCCATCACTGCAGCCAGAATAAAAAGAAAGAAGGGATAACCGCCGCATACTTCCAATGCAATGAACATGCCGCTTAGCCAGGCAAACTTTTTTTCAGCTTGCGGATTTTTTAAAAAGCAAATCAAAGCTGCCACAGCCGCCATTCCCCATCCTATACTGATCAGCCAGGGATAATGGGCAACATGAAATACCACAACGCCTCCCAGCGGAAATGCAGCAGCAGCTGCTGTCGATATTTTAGGGGAGCACCCCATGCTGCGCAGCAGCCAGCCGAATGAACATGCGGTGAGCAGCCAGTGAAAAAGTACCTCCGTCTGAAAAACAATGGGTCCAAAGGAAAGAAGCTTCATTCCCAATAAGGCAGGTGGATACCAGATGCCCAGGGAGGGATCTGCTGCCGAAGGATAACCCAGGTACAGATAAGGACACCATGCCGGGAAAATTCCTGAGCGCTGGCAATCTGCGGCAAAACTTCGCAGCGGGAAGAACTGATCAGCCAGATCCCATTGCAATGTGCGGTTAAGCAGAAAGTAGCATGGAATCAGCAGGAAAAGAAGAGGCGCAGCTGAGCGGAGAGTATGGCCGGCATTCCTGAGCAGTTTCATAGAGACAGGCTAAGGTAACAGATTGCAGAAGAACCCTCATTCATCAGCTTTTTAAGTATTATAAAAAATCCTGTGAGCTGAAAGTCTGCGCCAGTGACAGGAGCAGAGCCGACGAAGGAGGCTGCCCGCAGGGCCGTGCTGCGTATGGCACGACCACGGGCTCGCGGATCCTGAAGATTTGGCAAGTTCAGACAGTCGAGCCCGTGGGGGCGCCCTCCATGTTATGATGTTACGGGCAGTTACCTGACGTAAATCATGTTTTGGTCTGATGCTTGTCAAGCAGCGCTGCACCTGCCAGAGGTACATTTGAATTCAAAATTCAACCATATGAAAACGCAGCTTCAAGCCAATGTAGGTACTGCCGATGGCTACTTTAGACTTCTTCTGGGCACCGTAATTCTTGTAGCAGGTATTCTCAGCGGCAGCTGGTGGGCTGCTGCAGGTCTCCTGTTTTCTCTCACGGCTGCTTTTAAAAATTGTCCGCTGTATTCACTGTTTGGCATCAATACCTGTCAGGACGGACTCTAAGGGATGGAGACCAGAGGCAGAGGCATTGGTCCTAAAGCGGGCGAGCGCTGCGACCATTGCGGGGAAGCTTTCAGTGGGGAACAATTGCTGTATTCCGGAAAGTCGTTTTGCTGTGAGGGTTGCAGATCCGTATATGTTTTGCTTTCAGAGAACAATCTCTGCGGATATTATGATCTCAACAGTAAGCCGGGAACCAGTCTGAAATCTCTTTCTGCCGAAGAGGAGCGATTCGGCTATCTCGATGATCCTCTTGTTGAGGAGAAGTTGATCAGGTATGCCGATAAGGAGCTGGCCTCCGTAGTTTTGTCTATCCCTGCCATACACTGTTCGAGTTGTATTTATTTGCTGGAAAATCTGCATCGGCTTGATGCATCGGTTCGAAATTGCAGGGTCAATTTCCTAAAGCGTGAGGTTCAGATCTCCTACAACCGCAGGGAAATGAAGCTCAGCAGTCTGGTTGCTTTGCTCACAAGCATCGGATATGAACCGCGAATTTCATTGCAAGATGTGGATGGAGTTCCGGCGGCTCACTCATTCCGTGACGATTATCTCAAAATAGGAATTGCATTCTTCTGTTTCGGCAACATTATGTTATTCAGTTTTCCTGAATATCTGGGTCTTGATGTATTGGCTGAAAGCGGATTCAGAAAATTTTTCGGGTATCTCAATTTTTTACTTTCTCTGCCCGTTATGCTTTATTCAGCACGCGGCTTTTTTCGCTCGGCCTATACAGCGCTCAGGCAACGCACGCTCAATATGGATGTGCCGATTGTATTGGGCATTCTTGTCATGTTTATTCAGAGCAGTATCGAAGTTTTTCTTCAGTGGGGAGCCGGCTACTTTGACACCCTTGCAAGTCTGGTTTTGCTGATGTTGATCGGCAGATTATTTCAGAATAAAACCTATTCGGCGCTTTCGTTTGAGCGCGATTACAAATCATATTTCCCGGTGGCGGTCACTCTGCTTAATTCTTCAGACGACAAACAATCGGTTTCTTTGCAACAGCTTCGTCCGGGTCATCGTATCCGGGTGCATGCGGGCGAATTGGTGCCTGCAGATGCGATTTTACTTTCGGCACAGGCCTCTATCGATTACAGTTTCGTAACCGGCGAATCGCTGCCCCGCGGGCATCTGGCGGGTGAGCTGATTTATGCCGGCGGCAGGCAAACCGGCGGAGCCATTGAGCTGCTTGTTAAAAATGAGGTAAGTCAGAGCTACCTCACACGACTATGGAATGACAGCGCTTTCAGTAAAGACGGAACGCGCAATATGGAAGTTCTTTCACAACGCATGAGCCGTTGGTTCACGCCTGTAATTCTCCTTATCTCCATTGCTGCAGCAGTATGGTGGTGGAGCAGCGATTCGCTCCGCGCCATGCATGCTTTCACTTCTGTGCTGATCATCACTTGCCCCTGTGCACTTGCACTTAGTTCGCCCTTCACCCTGGGGAGTATCGTCCGAAGACTTTCGCGCGCCGGGATCTATCTTAAAAGCGGAAATGTGGTGGAGCAACTCGCAGGTATTACAGATGTAGTCTTTGATAAAACAGGAACCATTACTTCGGGCCGGCAGGCTGCTGTTGAGTATGAATCCATGCATGCAGACGAGGATGCACTGAGGCTGGCGCGAAGCATGGTGCAGCATAGCCAGCATCCGCTCAGCAGACAAATTGATCAGGCACTTTCCGGTCTGGCACCCTTCACTGATGCCCAGATCAGCGAATATCCCGGCAGCGGACTGGAGGGCTGGGTTAATGAAAGACATGTGCGCCTCGGCTCTGCAGCTTTTATTGGTGCACAGAAAGCCGGCAGCTCTTCCGCTGAAGTCTGGCTCTGGGCAGACGGCCTCATACTCGGACGTTTCAAAATTGAAAATTCACTTCGTCCCGGATTCGCCATGGTGGCAAAAGAATTGTCGGAAGAATACCGATTACATCTTTTATCGGGCGATCACTCCTGGCAGCGCAAGTCGCTGTCTGATTACTTCCCCGCGCAGAATATGCATTTTGACTGCCTCCCTGCAGATAAACTAAAGCATATCAGCCTTCTACAGCAGCAGGGCGGCAGAGTGGCAATGATTGGCGATGGTTTGAATGATGCCGGAGCCCTCCGGCAAAGTGATGCGGGAATCGCCATTTCCGAGAACATCAATAATTTTTCTCCGGCCTGCGATGCCATAGCTGATGCTTCAAACTTCAGCAAGCTGCCTGCTTTATTTGAACTTAGCCGGGATGCAGTAAATATCATCAAATGGAGTTTTGCACTCAGTTTGCTTTATAATCTTGCAGGTATTTGGTTTGCTGTGCAAGGCAATCTGAGTCCGCTGATTGCAGCCATTCTCATGCCGCTCAGTTCAGTAACCATCATTGCATTTACCACGATCAGCTCGCAGATAGCAGCAGCGCGCAGAGGTTTTTAATATTTTATTATAATCAATATGGGCCATGCCTACGGCACCGCGCCATGCGGGGGTTCCGCCTCGCCTTCGGCTCGGCTCGGTCCTGTGGCCCGGCCCCTCCTGTCGCTTGTCCGTAATCTGTGACAGGCAACACCATTATGGTGAATAAATACATTCAAAAACGGAATGAAATAAATGAGAAGACTGATCGGAAAAGAAAGTGTTGATTGGAGAAATGAAATCCTGTGCGGCCTAAAAGAGTTCCAATTTTTCAATTCTGTTTCCGATACTCATTTCCTTCATCTCTGCTTCAAGAACCGAGAATTCTGTTCTTTGAACAGATTTCACAAAGCTGCCCGAACTCAACAAATGAATTTCATCGCAGGTATCACTTAAAGTCGAAAATATGTGCGAAGAAATCAGAATGGTCTTATCAAGAGACTTTAGCTTGTGAATGATCTCAGTAATGATGATGTTACTTTGTATATCTACCCCGTTAAACGGTTCATCGAGTATGAAATAGTTGTTTTCTTGCAAGAGTATGGCTGTAATAGCCAGCTTCTTTTTCATTCCCGTTGAATAGGAAGAGGCATATTGATTCAGCGGCAGATCAAAAATATTTTTATCATTAATATTCTTGATTTTTACATTTCTAGCATTGCAAAGGAATTGTATGTATTCTTCGCCTGTTATCTTTTGAAAAAAGAAAGGATCTGTGAGCAGCAGCCCAAGATGATCTTTAAGCGGTTGAAGGCTTGAAAAAACTTCTCCCTCGTATTCTTCTAATCCGGCGACACATCGAAAAAGAGTTGTTTTCCCGGCTCCGTTTTCTCCTGCAATACCATACACTTTCCCTTGCTCAAAGGAAATGCTGATATCTCGCAAAACCTCCTGGTTTCCGTATCTCTTGGATAAATTACGTACAGCGATCATTTTAATAAACCGTTCAGACGGTTTTCAGATTTTTTGAAAAGATAAGGAATAGTAAGAAAAAGTACCGGGGGCATCCACACAGAAAGGGCTAAAATAACGGCCTGAATGATGTCAATCTCTTTTGGGTAGGATGCATATTTGGCAAGGATCATGCTGATCAGATAAATCCATCCGGTGAGGAATAAAACTGAAACAGTCATAAAGTTCTCAGGATAGAAAATCAATAATGCTGCAACGAGGGGAGAGGCGAGGACGGCTGAAAAGAATAATGCTGTTTTAATTTTTTCAAATAGAAATTGTCGGGCTTTCAGCCGATATGACCAAACATAAAATTCATGCTCCGGTTTTGTGTAAAAACTCAGGCTGGCGATAAATACCATGAGCAATGAAAATATTCCAAGATTGAAGTTGTTGACAGAAATCGCAATTACACCCAGTATATATACAATCACAAGCAACTGAAACGTGTTTCTGAATCCGCAGCTGAACTCAAAGGGCTTTTTTGAAAAGGGAGTCGGAATGGTAAATTTTAAGCTGCTGCGGAGTCGGGTAAAGGCCAGTGCAAAGGCAAGAACGATCAATATCAGTGAGGCGAAGTAGAATTGCTTATAAAGCAGGAAAACAAGGAAAGGCAAGGCTGTAATGATGTTTTCAGCAATTCTGATTTTGCTCAGCAGGGCATTGCTGAAGCTTAAGCTCAAGAATTCTGTCCTGTTCGTTTCAGACAAATTGGATATCAGCGTCAAAGCTGATAAGACGTATATGTATTGAGCAAATTCTGTTTTCATGAACAATGCAAACGACAATCCGATAAATAGAATTCCCGTGAGTAAATATCCTACCACAGGTTCAATGCCGGCATCTTTAAACCGTCGCTTATTCATTCTGTATTGAAGGATAAAGTATTCTTTCATTTTAATATTTGAAAAGTGGGCCGTCGGGTATAAATATTCAGATGTCGTGTTAAACTTTTCACCGGATTTAATGAATACAGCCAATATATATGCTTGCTTTTATTTTAAATGCATTTTTTTCAATCTTTTTCAAAACAGAGAAAGCACTGTCTGCGGTTGGTTCGCTTTCATATATTCCTGTAACCAAAGCAATGGTTTTCTCTTCTGATGGTGTTTTATAAAACCGCAGATATTCAAGACTATAATACGCTGAAGGAAAGCGCCTGGGGAAATATTCGCCGGCATATATTTCGTCTTCGTCATTTTCCGGTAAAGCAATCAGATTTTTTTTCTTGTTATAGGATCTTCTCATCGTATCAATCGGTATACCTGTTAAGCTGTTTAGTTCAAACATCTTTTTGTTCAGTCGGTCGTAATCAGCATCAGTATCAGCAATAAGGATATAATAAGTTGCCAATTCATCGGTGAGAGGCTCTGTTTGGGCTGGCTGAATGTTTTTTACAGTTGTTGTGTCGGTAGCAGACAGACCGGAATCAGTTGATAATTCTTGTTTTGCTTTGGTTCCGCAGGCGTTCACAAGACAGATCAGCATCAACAGAGCGAAGCCGGAAACATGTTTATATAAAAAACAGACATGATCCGGAGTTTTGTTTTTATTGTTCATCCTGATTTAAAGCTATGACAAAAGCTCAACTCTTCACCAAATCATTTTACATCAAACGCTTTAAGCAGATTTTGTTGAAACAGGATCTGAGGATGTGCCGCAGGAACATTTCGGGTTAGGTAGTCAAGACAGCTGCAGAACACACTTTATCTTTTTTCTTCTGATGATCCATTAATCTTGCATGATGATCACAGGTATCATGGGCGCCATGCCCGAAGAAATCAATGTATTGCTAGAGCAGATGCAGCATCAGGAGGCAACAGTTGTCGGGCAGCGCAGCTATCATTTCGGCAGACTTTTTGGTCAGGATGTAGTTCTGGTATTTTCCCGCTGGGGCAAGGTTGCCGCAGCTACAACCGCCACAACACTGATTGAGCGTTTTGGTATTGACCGCTTGTTGTTTACCGGGGTGGCAGGTTCATTGCGCAGGGAAGTCAAAATTGGAGATGTGGTATTAGGCAGCCGTCTTTGTCATCACGATATGGATGCACGGCCTTTTATGCCCAGGCATGAAGTTCCTCTGCTTGATTGTAGTTGGTTTTCATCAGATCCTGCGTGGCTTCAGGAAGCGGGGAAGATCCTCCTGCCGTTTTTCGGAGCAGAGGGAGAGCTGAACAATATTTATCACGCTCAGCTGAAGCATCATGGTATTATTTGTCCTGCTTTGCATATTGCAGAGATTGGCTCCGGCGATCAGGTGATCAGTAATGCCAGTCAAAGAGATGCTATTTTGGAGCATCTGCCCGATTTGTATTGTGTAGAGATGGAAGGTGCAGCTGTAGCTCAGGTTTGTTACGAGCGGGGAGTTCCTTTTCTTGTTATGCGCACCATTTCTGATGATGCAAATGAACACACCCGGTTTGATTTTCCGCGCTTCATTCAGGAAGTAGCCGGTAATTACACCGGTAGTCTGGTTCGCCGCCTGCTTCAGCCGCATTAACCAAAGATCCTGCCTGCGTATGTTTTAAATCTCTTCTTTCAGAACACCATCTGTTCGGTTGAATCTCCTACTTTAGCAGCATGTGCGGATTCGCAGGATTTGCCGACTGGAAGCAGCAAAGTAAGGAGGAGGTGCTTCGGAAAATGACCGAAACACTCTACCACCGTGGCCCCGACGACTCGGGCTTTGCAAGTCCTTCCTTCCCGGGGCTTCAGCTCGGCATGGGTTTTCGGCGCTTATCTATTATTGATTTAAGCCCGGCAGGTCATCAGCCGATGGAGGAGACCGAAGCCGGACTAATCCTCACTTTCAACGGGGAGATTTATAATTACCGTGAGATCAGAAAGGAGCTAGAATCGTTGGGGCATGCATTCCGTTCGCACTCTGATACAGAGGTAATTCTCAAGAGTTATCTGCAATGGGGTATCGCTTGTTTGTCGCGCTTCAACGGCATGTTTGCAATGGCGCTTACTGATCTCAAAAACGGGAAGCTTTACCTCATCCGTGACCGGGTAGGCATTAAGCCGCTGTTCTATTTCCATGGCGATCGTTTGTTGCTTTGGGGAAGTGAACTGAAAGCTCTGAGGGCACATCCCGGATTTTCTGCAAAAATCAGCACAGATGCCTTGTCGCTGTATTTTCAGTTTGGTTATATCCCCGCTCCGCATTGCATTTACCAAAATACTTTTAAGCTCGATCCGGGTCATTATCTGGAGGTAGATCTGCAATCAGGAAGCAGCAGGCTTCATGCCTGGTGGTCGCTGCAGGAAGCATTTTCTGTACAGCCGTTTCGCGGCAGTTACGATGAAGCGCAAGAAGCTCTTCATACCCTTTTGCATTCAGCTTTTCAATATCGTATGATTGCCGATGTTCCGGTGGGTGTTTTTCTGAGTGGAGGTTATGATTCTACTGCTGTAGCAGCCATTTTGCGGGAAGGCGGTCAGCCACTGCAGACTTTTACAATAGGATTTGAAGACAAAGCCTACAATGAGTCGGCGCATGCTGAAGCGGTGGCGAGGCATCTGGGTACGCAGCACGAGAATTTGTATTGTACTCCGGCAGAAGCCTCAGGCCTGCTTGCGGAATGGGCAGACATTTATGATGAACCATTTGGTGATACCAGCGGTATACCCACGACATTGGTAAGCCGCCTCGCGAGAAAGAAAGTAACGGTAGCCCTGAGTGCCGATGGAGGCGATGAGCTTTTTGGCGGGTATCCCCGGTTTTTGAATGCGCAAAGGAGGATCAGTCAACTGGATCTTTGGCCGTCACGTTTACTTCAGGGAATAGCGGGACTGATGGAATGGCAGGGCTCTCCGCCCGCAGGTACCGACCACAAATGGGCAAAGCTGAAAGAATATGGCAAAGCAAAAGGTCTGAGTGAAAAATATCTCATCATCAGCAAGGCCATGAGTGCAGTGGAGGCGGGGCGTTTGCTGAGGGCAACTGCAATGCCACTTCCTTTGGCGGCAAGTGCAATACATCTTCCTAACGGAGGGCCTTTGGCGCATTTTATGGCTGCAGATTACCGTCAGTACCTGAGCGATGATATCATGCAGAAGGTAGACCGGGCAAGCATGCATTGTAGTCTGGAAGGGCGTGAGCCTTTTCTTGATTACCGTATTTTGGAATTTGCAGCATCCTTACCTATGGATTTTAAAATACATGAAGGAAGTGGTAAACGAATTTTGAAAGATGTGGTTCATCGTTTTGTGCCTGCAAGTCTTATGGAGCGACCCAAGATGGGTTTTGGTATTCCTTTGGAGAGCTGGCTTCGCAATGAGCTGAGGGGAGAATGGGACAGGCTCAGTTCTCCTGATTTTTTGCGAAAGCAGGATGTTTTTAATCCTGCTGCAATGGCAGAAATGAAAATGCGCTTTGAAACCAAACAGCCGATTGATATGCAGCGGATCGGATTTTTCTTTTTGTTTCAGCTCTGGTGGGAGAAATGGGCTTAATCCTTTATGGGAATCATTTCAAATGAAATTTCCTGGCAGGGAAAAATCCAGCAAAAACTGCTTTCATACAATTCCTGCATGTAGGAGTTTAAGTTGAAAAGTGGTGTTAGTATGCGTTTGTTGAACTGGTTTCTGATAAAGAAATCAGGGTTTTTAAATACGATTTTCCTTTTAATCACTTTGAATTTTACTCCACCGTAGAAAGCGGGAACTTTTCTTTTAAGTTGATCTTCAGTGTTTGAAAAGTAGTCGAATGAGTAAAGTCCAAAGAATCTTTTGTGGGTGTAATCAGAGTAGTAATAGGGGTTTGAAAAGTGGGGAACAACCACATTGTGAATCCCTCCAGGCTTGAGAATTCTGTGAATATCGGTAAGCAGCTTATCAAAATTGGATAAGTGCTCCATAAAATGTCTTGAACGTATTTCATCAGCACAATTGCTCGGGATCTCAGACAGGCCTTCCTCCAGATTTGCAACGAAATGCACACCCTCCAAAGGAAGCAGGTCTATTCCAATTACATCTGCGGGAGGATTGGGGCCGCATCCCAGTTCAATAATAACATGATCTGTTTTAGACAGATGTGATTGCAGTTGGCTAATTGACCAGCTCATTTCAGAATGGATTTAAATACTTTCAAGGTTTGGGGGGTACATGCTTTATAACTGTATTGCTCCTCGGCGTCCTTTCGGGCATCTGCACCCATTTTCTTGCGCAATTTCATGTCGTCATAAAGTGTCGTCATACAGTTTAGCCATTCAGTGGGGGTTTCCGCAAGAAATCCATTTATTCCACTTTTTACGATTTCTCGGTTGATTCCCACGGGAGATGCCACAACCGGAATCCCTGCAGCCATGTAAAGATATAGTTTATAACCACCTTTTTTTCTGCTCCATTCATCATTTCGCAGCGGCATAATTCCAACTGATCCGGTTTCAAGTGCAAGTAGTTCATTTTTTGCAGACCATTCAAGGTTTTGAATATTCAGCGAATGGCTTTTGATATGGCAACCAACAACTGTTAGTTTGAATGACATTTTCTTCTGAAGTTCTTCAAAACAAGGCAGCAGATCTTGCAGATACCTGCCCGTCCAGGATGAGCCGATCCAGATGATATTAAAATCAGGCTGCGGGACATCTGACGGTTTAATCAGCTCTGTGTCAACAGCTGAAAAGATCACAGTGTGATTTTTACCCGCATGATCAGATAGCTCGGGAGAGGCTACAATACAATGGTCTGTATTTTCAACTTGAATTTCAAAGCTCAGAGGGTCTCTTAAATAGACCGCATCATCGAAATCATAAACAATTCTTGCACCTTTAGATTTCAGCAGCTTGAGCTGCCAGGCAGGAAGGAAACTTACCTGAATAAACACCAGATCAAACCTCCGGAAAAAGATCAGAATGATTCGTGCAAGGCTGAGTAACCTTTTTTGAATCGCTCTTCTGATTTTTGCTGAATAGGAATCTGATTGCTGATTGCCTCGTTCAGGAATCCATGTGATTTCAAAGTCTTTTCTCCATGCCCGGAAATAGTTCAATGCACGTATCCTGCTGCTCGCATGATCATGGCTTCCGTAGGTAATAACCAGTAACTTTTTTTTCTTTTCCGCCAACATATTACACTGAAGCGTTAATCTAAGCTGAAAATTTTAATAGGAAGCAGCTGCCGGGAAACAATTCCTTTAATCTTAATTATTTACAGCAGGATAAACTTTTATCATTGGCTTCTTGCCGCCGTCTGTTTGATCAATATTATAGACTTTCATTTATTACCTTTAAGTGCCCAAGGCCCGGTATAACCAATGCTTAAGAGTCTGCTTTATCAGAATATCACTTGCGGGAAAAGGCAAAGGATAAGGGTCGGGCTTCATGGCATAAAAAGTAAAAAATCTCTTGTTTTCTTTACTTTCGGGCAATAAGATCAGCTCCTTGATATCCACCTCTTTCCTAAAGTCTTCTATTGTTTACACCATTTCCGGTGCTCTGCCTTTGGCTTCCGGATTTGTTTTGCTTCCGGTCTATACCAATTATCTGAGTCCTGAACACTATGGTTTGCTTGCTTTAGCCATTGGCGCTTCGGTTCTGTTTCAGGCTTTTTTTTCTTTCAGTTTAGAAAGTGTATTGTATCTGCATCACCATCGCTTGAAGACAGATCCCGGTAGGCAGGCAAAGTTTTATGGTTCTGTTATTACTGCTGTCTTTTTGCTTGCAGCCGCTCTGTTTTTGATTCTTGTTCTGGGCTCCGATTTGTTTTTTGAGTTTTTGTTTAAAGGGAGTAAGGATGAAGTGGTATTGCTTGGATTTGCAGCAGCAGCTTCCGGTTTTTTTACAGCTGTTAGCCGTTTGTTTTATCATTTGTTGATTCTTCATGAAAAGCCCTGGCTGCACCTGGCATTGAATGGTTTTGGATTTGTACTCACTCTCTCGCTAAGCTTGCTGGGGGTTCATTTTATTCCGGATTCCGTTTGGGGAGCAATGGGTGGACGTTTGATTGCATTTTTTCTTGTCTTTTTGATATGCACTTTTCTTTATATCAGACGGTATCCGCCATGTTGGGATAGTAAGTGGATCAAAACAATAATTATTGATTGTGCACCAGTATTTGTATACATGATGATTTTATCGGTCACCGCGAATGCAGATGTTTTTATTCTCAACAGATATCTTTCAAAAACAGATGTCGCTTTTTTTGATTTATCCATGAAGCTTAGTATCGCAGTTGATTTTATCATGAATTCCATGTGGAGCGCAGCTTTGCCACAAATTACTGCTGCTTTGGAGGAATCTGAGGACCGACGGAGTACACCAATCTTTAACTCCTATTTTAATCTGCTCACTCTTGTTCTGATATTGGTCAGCATAGGATCTCTGTTGATTTTTCCGCCCATAGTAGAATTATTGGTAACCAATAAGTCTTATCACGAGGCTGTTCAATGGCTGCCTCTAAGTATTGCGACCTATTCGCTTCGGGTGATTAACAGCTACTTCCTGGTCAGTTTATTCTATTTCAAAAAGAATCACCGGCTGGTTTATCTGTATCTGATATTACTGCTCATCAAGTTTCTGCTCAGTCCCTACATGAGTTCGTACTGGGGTATAACAGGCCTTTATGCTTCTGTTTTTATGACCAGAATAGTTGAAGTAATTCTGCTTTACCTGGCCAGAAGAGATGTCTTTACGTATACTCCAAACTATTTCAAATTGTATTTTCTGCCTGCTCTGTTGTTGGTTGCAAATATTGTTTTTTACTATTTGTTCGATATTCATTTCGGGAATTGGATGCTCATATGTTGTGAGTTTCTTGTAATCGGACTGATGCTTTTTGTTTTTCGAAATGAGATGAAGAGTTGGGCAGTGAAATTGCGCCGGGGGTTGTCGGTATGACTTGTCCTGAAATAGGTTTACACTAAAAAGTGTAAAAAAAGGGGCGAAAAATCTTTCGCCCCTGCTTTTTTATGCGGCTGAAGGGAGCCGCCCTGATCTTTCCGAAATTAAAAATCGAAGCGTATGCCCTGTGCCAGCGGCAGTTGCTTGCTGTAGTTGATGGTGTTGGTCTGCCGGCGCATGTATGCTTTCCATGAATCTGAACCCGATTCGCGGCCGCCTCCGGTTTCTTTTTCTCCACCAAAGGCTCCGCCGATCTCGGCTCCCGAAGTGCCAATATTGACATTCGCAATTCCGCAGTCGGAACCTGCAGCCGATAAAAACTGCTCGGCCTCGCGCATATTGGTGGTCATGATGGCAGACGAAAGCCCCTGTGCCACACCGTTCTGAATGGCAATGGCCTCATCGAGCGTGTCATAGGAAAAAATATACAGAATGGGTGCGAAGGTTTCGTGCTGCACCATCTTCATTTCGGGTCGTGCTTCAAGAATGCATGGCTTTACATAACATCCGCTTTCATATTCTTTTCCGCTTAATATACCGCCTTCCACTACCGGTTCGGCACCTTCTTTGATGGCCTTTGCGATGGCATCATTGTATTGCTTTACCGCCTGCTTGTCGATGAGCGGACCTATGTGGTTTTCGGCATTCAGCGGATTGCCGATGCGCAGCTGACGGTAGATTTTTTTCAGGCTGTTTTTTACTTCCTTGTATCTGCTTCGGTGGATGATCAGTCGGCGGGTGGTGGTGCAGCGCTGGCCGGCAGTGCCTACTGCTCCGAAGACCACTGCACGGATAGCAATTTCCAGATCGGCTTCGGGAGTGATGATGATGGCATTGTTGCCGCCCAGTTCAAGCAGTGTTCTGCCCAGGCGCCGGCCAACAGTTACGGCCACTTCGCGGCCCATTCGTGTAGATCCGGTGGCAGAAACCAGGGGAACTGAGGGATGCGCGGCCAAGGCTTCACCCATTTCTTTTCCGCCATTGATGAGGCAGGAGATTCCTTCCGGAAGTTTGTTGGCGCGGAGCACGCGTGCAAAAATATGCTGGCAGGCGATGGCACTGAGAGGGGCTTTCTCTGATGGTTTCCAGATGCATACGTTTCCGCACACCCAGGCGATGGCCGTATTCCAGCTCCACACGGCCACGGGGAAATTGAAGGCTGAAATGATGCCTACAATTCCCAGCGGATGCCACTGCTCATACATGCGGTGGCCGGGGCGCTCGCTGTGCATGGTCAGTCCGTAGAGCTGGCGGCTGAGTCCCACCGCAAAATCGCAGATGTCGATCATTTCCTGTACCTCTCCAAGCCCCTCCTGAAGGCTCTTTCCCATCTCCCAGCTTACCAGCCGGCCGAGGGGATCCTTCAGTTTGCGCAATTCTTCGCCAAACTGACGAACAATCTCGCCCCGCTGCGGTGCAGGAACCAGTCGCCAGCTTTCAAAAGCCGAACGGGATGCCTGAACCACTTGCTTAAATTCGCGGGCCGTGGTAACCGAAACCGAAGCAATCGGCTTGCCGTCAACGGGTGAATATGAGGTAATACGCTCTGCCTCAGCAGCTTCGAGCCATTTCAAACCGGTAGAAGTGCCCGCGTTGTGCGTTAAAATTCCTAATTCCTTGAGGATTGCCTCCATCTTGCAGTAATTTTGCGGCAAAAGTGTGCGGAATTGTTCGTTCCGCCAAGCCGCTGTACACCGTCCCTCTGGCCGCACATTCAGATTGTGCAAATTTGAGCCCCGGAATAGCATTTAATGAGTTATCTTTAAACAGCCAAAACCCCCGGATGTATGGAAATGGATGATGATATGCAGGATTTCAGTTTCGGTGATCTGATGGATCTGATCAGGAATTACGAAGAGAAGGTGCAGCAGCAGCAACAACCTTTTTTTGATGAAGGTCCATACGAGCAGATTATTCAGTTTTATCAGGATAACAGAGAGTGGAAAAAGGCGATTTCGGTAGCTGAACATGCCATGCTTCAGTATCCCTATTCTTCCATTTTCATGGTCATGAAAGCCGAGTGTCTGGCTGAGCAGGGACATTATGAGGAAGCACTTCAGCTTTTGGAAAAGGCACGCAGTATTGACGGAACCGACAGCAATGCCTACCTGGTCTCAGCCGATGTTCGTCTGATGCAAGCCCGCCATCCGGAAGCCCTTGAATTGCTGGAAGAAGGGCTGAGTCGCTGTGATGAACCACAGGGGCGCTGTCAGTTGTATCTGCAAATGGCCGATACCTACGAAGACATGGGTCTTTTCCTGGAAGTGATTCAAAGTCTCAAGGAAGCTTTGCATGCTGAGCCTGAGAATGACGAAGCGCTGAACCGCATCTGGTATGCAGTGGAAGTTACCGAGGCGTATGCCGACAGCCGCGACTTTCACAAAGCTTTCATAGATGAGTATCCATACAATCATCTGGCCTGGGCCAATCTGGGCCATGCTTATGCAGGTCTGAAAGATTATGAAGAAGCCATGGAGGCTTTCTCATTTGTGATCGCCATTGAAGAGCATTCTGAAATCGGATATCTGTGTACGGGCGATATTTTGTTTCTGATGGAAAAATATGAGGAGGCCATCGGCTTTTACGAAGATGCCATCAGAAGGAGTTTGCCCAACAAGGAACTCTTTCTCAAAACAGCTGAGTGTTACGATAAGCTGTCGAAATCAGCGAAGGCTCGTGCGATGATTCGGAAGGCTTTGGCCATAGATCCTCACTTTGCCGATGCCATGTTTCTCATGG
>CAZUHX010000041.1:8700-16791 GCA_964620795.1 uncultured Chitinophagaceae bacterium | reverse complement strand
GCGCATCGCGATAACCGAGCGGCATGACCAGGGAACCCCAGTGGTAGAAGTGATTATTGATCGCCAGGATCGTCCTCAGGCTTTTGGATTGTTTTATGAAGGCAGATTATGCGTTTTGTACACTTTTGAATGTGATTTAGGAGACGGTTGGGAAGATTCGGAAGTGCACAGAGACCCGGAGGAAGTGAGAAGAAAAGCGTTGCAGATGGGAGCCAACATTCTGAGCTCTGCGCTTAGTCAATAGGGAGTTTATGTCCAGCTGTTCAGAATGTCTTTGATCAGTTTGGGGCCATGATAAACAAAACCGGTGTACAGCTGAACCATCGCAGCTCCGTGGTTTTTTCGTTCCAGAGCATCTGCGGCACTCATGATCCCTCCTGATGAAATCAGAATAAGCTTGTCTTTGGCGTGATTTTCAGCAATGATATTTTCCAGACATATCAATGTTTTCAGAGATTTATGTCTGAGCGGCTTTCCGCTCAGCCCTCCATTGCCTATTTTCTCAATTTCTGAGGCAGATATACTTTGAAGGTTTCTGTCGGTTGTTGTATTGGTAGCCAGAATACCATTCATTTTTGCTTCCAGGCATAATCTCACAACATCCTTAAGCTCTTGTTCATTTAGTTCAGGGGCGATCTTGAGCAAAATTGGTTTTTGAACCGTCTTTCGGTGATTGATTTCCTGCACTCCGGATAAAATTCTTTGCAGAGCTTCTGCCTCTTGTAAATCGCGCAGACCACCTGTGTTTGGTGATGAAACATTTACGACAAAGTAATCGGCGGAATCATGAAGTGTATTGAAGCAGTATTCGTAATCTTTATGAGCATGTTCATTGGGCGTATTTTTGTTCTTGCCGATATTGGCTCCTACAGGAATCCGGGTTTTTCGTTTTGATAGTCTGGAGGCAGCCACATCGGCTCCCATATTGTTGAATCCCATTCGATTGATCAGTGCTTCATCTCCCGGTATTCTGAAAAGTCTGGGCAAGGGGTTTCCGGGCTGAGGTTTTGGTGTTACGGTTCCGGTTTCAATGAATCCAAAACCAAGACCTGCGAGAGCATCTACGGCTTCGGCATTTTTGTCAAGACCGGCTGCAAGACCTACAGGATTTGAAAAGTCAAGTCCCATGAGTTTTACGGGTCGGTGTGTAAGTTGTTTTCCGGGAGTGCCGAGAAGTGGGCCTAAGTAGGGCAGGAGAGGATCAGAACTGCTTAAGATTTTTAATGTAAGATGATGAGCCTTTTCGGCATCCATCTTAAACAGCAGTGATCTTAATAGTGGATACAGGTTCACAGGACCGGTCTTACAGATTGAAATGAACAGTCTTCTTTACATACCATAAAAGGATTCCCCCAATGGAGGCAAGAAGAATTGATTTTACGGCAGCCAGGGTCCAAAACCAATCGGGAGACCACTGATCGGTAAAATTTACCAATAAGGTTAATCCACAAAGACCCGCAACCATTGCAGTTGGTATCTTCCAGTCATAATTTACTTTGAAATACTTCTGACTGAAATAAAACAGCAAACTGAAGTTGAGAGCGAAACTCAAAAGGCTACCCAAGACAATCCCCGTTAAGCCTATATGCTGAACAAGATAGGCGCTGAGAATTCTGTTTAGAACTACAGAAACAGCAAGGATAAGAGGGATGATATGAGTCTTTTTACGAAACTGAATTCCCAGTGTGTACATGGTAGCTGCAGTTTTGAATATAATTGCAAAGGCCAGGAGCGGGATCAGATTATAAATACAGAAATAGGCCGGAGCCACATAGGTAAGTATTTCCGTGCGTAGGGTAATAATTCCCGCGATAAGGTAGGCCGCCACAAATACGTATACATTAGCCACTTCCCGAAAGGTTTTCTTCCCATGGGACTTGTCCATGATTGAAAATGCATATGGAGTCCAGGCCATAAAAAATGAGTTGATCACAAACAAAGAGAGTGTCGCAATCCGAATGGCGATGGAGTAATTTCCGAGTTCTTCAAAAGGCAGATAGGTTTTAATCAGGTACCTGTCAAGCAGTTCAGATCCCTGAATAATGAGATCTGAGGCAATAACAGGAATACTGTATCTCATGATTTCGCCAGCTACCTTGGGCGATAATTTTAAAACAAGATCTTGTCTGTTGAACCAGAATCCAAGAGAAACGGCAACAACGGTACCAATTAGTGCTCCCAGAAAAATCCCCGCAATGCCCATGCCCGAATAGTAAACAAATACGAATCCCAGAGCAGACATCAGGAGATAAGTAAAGACATTGATAAAGACTGTTTTGTTTCTTTCAAACTTGAGTCGCAAAATGGTTGTGCTTACTTCCGAATGCGGTTTAATGAGTATTGTGAGCGCAAAGAATAAATAGGCTAGATATACCGCCTCGGTATGTTTTCCTATGAAAGTTTCTATAATCTGATAGCGACAGGACAGATAAAACAGAAAAGCAAAAAGCGAGGACATCATCAGGGTAAGCTGTATGGTTCCGAGCAACTCTTTTCGCTGCTTTTCATCGTCTTTCACCTGAGGGAAAAAACGGTTGAGGCCTGCATAATATCCCAGTGGAACAATCAGCATACTGAAGTCGAGAAGCTTGGTGAGGGCATCCTGAATTCCAAACTCCTCCTTAGTAAGAATCCGCGTGTAGATAGGGGTAAGTACAAAGGCAGTAAGGATAGACAGATAGCGGGAGGCTCCGTAAAATACAGAGTCAAGCAGTAATTTCTTTTTAGAACTCAACTTTCGGGAAATATGACTGCAAATATGAAAAGTCTGAGCGAAGTTCAGCTGATTATTATATAATTAAGGTTGGAGTTTTGCCATCATGTGTTTACCTTTCGGCTGTGAATTTCCTTTATATGAGAAAAATGTTTTTTGTTCTGGGAGGCTTATCCCTTCTGACTGTGGGCCTGCAGTCATGTCGCAAAAATTATGTTTGCAATTGCACCAATGGTGCCAGCCTGCCTATTGATAATGCAGTTAAGACTGATGCTACAGCCGCCTGTGCCGAGTATCGGGATATTGTAAGGATTGGCACACCTTCTGCAGACTGCAAACTCACCGCCAATTGATTTGAATTGCTTCAGCTTAAAATTTCAGCAGATGTTTAACCGAATTTTGACAGCTTGTCTGATGATATGTCTGCTTTCGACCTTCTCTTCTTGCAAAAAATGCTATACGTGTAGAAAGGGCAAAGAAAGCACCGGAAGCGTATGCACCGGTGAAGCACCCGGAAATGAGGATATTGATAATTGGGTTAAGCGCCTTGAGCAGCAGGCGTATGTCTGCACTCAGGATTAACCGTTGAGTTTTTTGTAGTCGGAAAGGAACTTTTCCAAGCCAATATCTGTAAGCGGATGATTGAATAATCCGTTGATGGAAGATAAGGGGCAGGTTGCAATATCAGCTCCGGCTTCAGCGCATCTTACGATATGCAAAGGGTTTCTGATGGAAGCAGCAAGTACTTCGGTTTCGTATCCGTAATTATTGTATATGTGAACAATCTGACTGATGAGCTGCACGCCATCCCAGTTGGAGTCATCAATTCTGCCAATGAAAGGAGAAACCATGCTTGCTCCGGCTTTGGCGGCAAGAAGAGCCTGTGCAGCGGAGAAGACCAGGGTGCAATTGGTTGCAATACCTTTGTCGCTAAAATACTTAATGGCTTTTAAACCTTCTCTGATCATAGGTACCTTAACAGTGATATTCGGGTGAAGACTTGCCAATTCTTCTCCTTCTCGCAGCATACCCTCAAAGTCTGTAGCAATAACCTCTGCGCTTACCGGACCGTTAACCAGATTGCAGATGGTGAGGTAGTGGTTCAAAATGTTTTCTTTACCGCTGATTCCCTCCTTAGCCATTAAAGAGGGGTTGGTTGTTACGCCGTCAAGTATTCCCAATGCAGCGGCTTCGCGAATCTCATTCAGGTTTGCGGTATCAATGAAAAATTTCATGTGGAGAGGGATTAAAAAAAGTAGGGCAAGTGACTCAGATCGCACCGCTACAACCGCTCGCCCTTGCTTCGTTTCCGATCTGGGGGATTCAGCAGGAGCTGGTCGTATGAGGCTTGCCCCATGCAAAGATACGAAAAGATAAGCACATTCGGCATGAATTATGTTGGAGGATACCTTGAAGCTCAACGGAAAGCAAAGGCCCGGCAAGCGATCGCAGCGGCACCCCCCGCCGGGCAGTATTTTTACCTGAGCAGAGCCGTAAAAGGTGCGGGGAGTATAGCGGAGAGCGCGGCCGAAGGGCTGCTTTGGCTAAATTTTTCGGTGCTGCGGGATGGCTAAGAGTGGGCAGACTTATCGTTTGAAGAGATTGCATGTTTTGCAGCCCTGAGGATGCCGCCTGCTCTTCACCGGATTAAAAGAAAAAGCCGGCCTAAAAACTGGACCGGCTGAAAAAGAGAATTGAAACAACCATTAACGATTACCCAATTGACGGCGCAGATCGTCGATTTGCTTTTGCTGCTCCTGAATGGCATTGATGAGCACAGGGATGAGTCCGGTGTAATTAACGGCCTGAATCTGTGTTTCGTAGGGTGTTACTTTGCCTTCCAGCGCTTTGCTTTTCTGTGCGGCTTTATTGCTGATGAGCGTTTGTTTTACAAGACCCGGGAATACGGCTTGTACTTCCTGGGCGAGCAATCCGATTTGCTGATTTTTGGGAAGGTTGATGTAAGTGTTTTCTCCGGGATTAATGAATTCGTAGGTATAAGTTTTCAGGCGCATGAGGTCTGTAAGACCGCTATTGTATCCGAAGATGTTTTTCTTGAGTTTGCTGTCGGATGGAGCAAAAACTCCTGAAGAGAAAACATCACCATCGAAATATCCTGCATAGGCAGCGGCTGCAGTTGAGGCCTGAAATCCATAAATAGGGTAACAGTTGGCGCTATTGGAAATACCGCCAACGCCTACAGAACCTGTGTTAGGTGCGGCATTGATGTTTTCTCCGAAAACGCCGTAGCCATCAACTGAATTGACAAGGCCGTAAACGCCGTTCGTAAATCCTGTAGCTGAAGTGGCAAAGCCTGAAACGCCCGAGGTGTTGAGTCCGGCAGAGGCAGCATTGCCCAGCACGCCAAACTGCTGTCCTGTAGCAGCTGTTTGTGAGCCTACTATACCTGCAGAGCCCGCGGTTGTGGTGGAATTTCCACCAACAAATCCTGTACCGCGGTTGGTTCCGGTATATGTGGAGAACACGCGCATGGTGAGCGAGTCTGTTGATTGAAAATCTACTTTATAAGCAGGGGTGGCGGTGCCGATGGCCACACGAGTGCCATTGTCGAAGATGGTACCTGCGGTGAGGGCCGTAGCGGAAGTCCAGCGGGCTACGGTATTGGCTGTGCCTCCGCTTACGCCCGCGCCTGTAGGACCTGTAGGACCTGCAAGCCCGGGGGCTCCGTTGGTTCCTGCAGGACCGGTAGCTCCGGTTGCTCCTGTTGCACCTGTGGCTCCGGGAGCGCCATTGATACCGGGAGCGCCTGCTACGCCTGCAGCACCTGTGGGACCGGTTGGTCCGGCGGGGCCACCTGCAGGTCCTGTAGCTCCTGTAGCTCCTGTTGCTCCATTGAGTCCATTGGCTCCAGCCGGACCAGTAGCTCCATTAAGACCGTTTGATCCTGCAGGACCGGTTGGGCCGGTTGCACCGGTCTGGCCTCCGCCTCCACTTCCTGCTGAAGCGGCATACAATGCAAAGGGTACACTCATCAGCTGAGTAGTCCCCATGTCAATAAAAGAACTTCCATTGGCGGGATCCACTTCTATCTGAAGAAATTTATCGCCGCCGCTATTCCATGCCAGGCCGGCAAAAGTACCCAGCGAAGGAATACCGTCTCCAATCGCGAGATTGAACAATCCAAATTGATTGACCGGAACACCCTGATGCACTTCCCGATAAACGATGCCGCCACCGGCCGTGCCGCTGCGAATCGAAAACCTGACACTCACGGTGGTGCTGCTCAATGGGTTTCCGGAGGCATCGCGGGCTGCAGCCTGATAATTAATTTTCTGAGGAGCCTGGGCCTGAGCCGCTGAGCAGAAGCCGGCAAAAAGCAGGCTGCTTAAAAACATTCTGAGAAAGGGTTTCATGTTTGTTTGGGTGGTTATCTGATGATTTGAAATTTAGAAGTAAAAAGGTTTTTTCCTGATTGAACCAGTCGGGCGGTATAGGTTCCCGCGGCCCAGTCTGCACATCGGAAAGTCTGACTCCCGTTCGGTTGATTTTCGCACTTGCGGCTGTATACCAGCTGGCCTGCGGCATTAAAAAACTCAATCAGGAAGGGTGTATTGGAACTGAGCTGATGGCTCAGATCAAAAACCGAACCGGCAGGATTGGGGAAGATTGAAAATGTATTTTTGGGAAGATCCTGAGTTGCGGATGTCGTTTGTGAAACCGGCTGCTGAAAGCCCTGAGTAAGTATAAAAGCAGGAGAAAACAAGCCGGCAGTGTTGGTCTCACCTACGGTATAACTCAAACTGAGCTGAGCGCTAGAGCTATATTTGCCCGCTGTGGCCAATACCTGCCTCTCCAAACTTTGAGCGTTTACAGATAACTGTAAAAAGATGGATGCAGAGAAAATAAGAATATGTTTTTTCATAATTTGTTATTTTGAATCGCAGGTGAAACCCTGATTTTCTAGTTCTTTAATGTATTCATCAGTGTTTTGAACATCCTCGCTGCAGAATTCGTCTTTTTGTCCGTTGCGATTGCTGCACTCGTAGCATTTGTTGCAGGAAGAAGCAAGTAACATGATCAGAGAAAAGCTAATCAAAAACAGTTTTTTCATAATTAAATTGAATTTATGTTCAAGATTAAACAATTGTTTTTGAATTTAAACGGTACGTTATAGCATTGCATGTAGAAAAAACAAATAAAATGCAGGCCAAAAATCCTTCCGAATCACTTACCATCATGACAGAAATCGTGCTGCCCAATGATACCAATGCGCTGATGAACCTCCGGGGCGGTAAAATTCTTCACTGGATGGATATTGCATCGGCCATTGCAGCAGGAAAACATGCCAATGCTGTTGTGGTTACGGCCTCGGTTGATTCGGTGTCCTGGGAAAACCCGATCAAACTCGGGGATGTTGTTACCATTCATGCCACAGTAACCAGGGCATTCAGCACTTCTATGGAAACACACATAGAAGTATGGGCTGAAAACCTTCCCACCCGGACGCGATATAAATGCAATGAAGCCTACTATACCTTTGTTGCTTTAGACAGCAACGGCAGACCCCGGAAAGTGCCACCGCTTCAGCCGGTTTCAGAAACTGAGCAGAACAGATATGAAGGAGCATTGCGCCGCAGGCAGTTAAGATTGGTTCTCGCGGGTAGAATGAAACCTTCTGAGGCAACCGAGTTAAAGAAAATCTTTGATTCAGCGGGTGCTTAGTCCGAAGGAACGCACAGACTGCAAAGGCTTCAGCCGTTCAATATTAAAAATCACTTTTCGGTTTTCTGCAGGATCAGTGTCCCCCGGTGATGAATAAGACATGCCCGTTCCGCTGATTCTTTTCATGTCAATGCCTTTGCCATACAGGTAATAAAGCACTTGCATGGCGCGCATCATATCAAGACCCAAATATCCTTTCTTTACAATTTCAGGTTTAACCCTGGCGAAGGTTGGCACGGAGTCAATAAACGCAAGTATCTTCGGATCGCGCGCCTTATTGAATTCGGCTTTATCGCAAAGGCCATTAACCTGAAGCTGCACCTCTTCATTGATTTGAAGAAAGGCCGCAAGTTTATCGAGAATCAGAAAGTTTTCCTTTCCTTCCAGATCATGCACGTTGTTTCTGAAGGTAATGATGCTGTCTTTGATTTCGGCATTGGTTTCATAAAACCAGGCAGCTGAATCGGTTTCGGGAAGCGGACTGCTCAGAAATACTGCATAATTATTGGTGTTGAAGAGTTCTACGGTGTAGCGCATAAATGCATCCCTCTTCAGATTTTTCAATAAGTCTTCAGCCTGCATAAAAAAGAGTCCGTAGAGAGAAGCGTTGGTATTCCAATCGGTGATGATTACTTCCGCCGCGCGGTCTGCCTGGGCTTTTCTCAGCAGCTGAAGTTTTCCCAATCCCCTTCCTT
>CAZUHX010000041.1:0-8690 GCA_964620795.1 uncultured Chitinophagaceae bacterium | reverse complement strand
CACGGAGCTGCACTCTGCGTGCATCTCGTTGAACAGGAGCTGCATGCGATCAAGGTCTTCGGCTGCGTTCTCGGCCGGCGATTCGAGCTGCGGCTCCAGCGTCGTCTCTTCGACATTGGGTATGGACGACGCGCTGTCTGCCTGGGCTTTTCTCAGCAGCTGAAGTTTTCTCAATGCCCTTTCTTTTGCGTTCTCAAAAAGTGAATAAGAAATGGCAGAATCAATGTCGAGCAGACGGAATTGCTGATTGAGAAAGGCGGCTATGGAAGGCATTTGCGTATCAGACGCCTTTACGGCCAATTCAAAAGTAGAGGTATAGCATCCCGGAGTATAAACAACTTCAATACTTTCGGCTCCCAACCTGTTTTTAAGGGTTTGTTGAAGATAACCTTCAGGAGCTTCAAAAAGGCTGGCCATCACCAGTGCACAACTTGAATAAAAAGTATTTTGCTGAACGCCTGCTGCCTGAAAACCATATCTGAGCTCAGGAGAGTTATTGCTTGCTCGTCTGATTTGCAGTGAATGCACAAGGGGTTTAAAGTCTACTATCTTGGTGATCATCTCCGGATCATAGGCTGAAGGTTTCCATTGATCAATCAGCGTGTTGGATATGCTCTGAAGCATAGCTTCTTTGTTCTCACCGGTTTGCACCAACATTACACAATTGTTGGGTACATAAAACCGGTCTGCCCAATCTCTTAAGTATTCAAGGTTTATTCTTCTCCTGCTTTCAGGGCTTCCTGTTACCAGCAGTTTTTCTGCATCTTTTCTGTAAAGAGCACGGATCATTTCCGTTTTGAAGACTTCATTTTCGTCTTTAGATAAGTCTGCAGATTTCTGATTTACGCGGCCTATGGCTCTTAAGACTTCAGCAGAGTCTGCGGGCAATTGCTTCATGGCCGCAGCCCAGAGTGAAGCCGCCTGAGCCGCATCATTAAGGCCGCTGATTCTGAATCGGGTCCATTCTTTTCCGGCCATGGTCTCAACCTTCAGCGAGGCAGCCGCCGCTGAGGAGGAGAGTCTGTTGTTGATAATTTCAGAAAGGACCAGATTGATTCCCAGTAAGGAATCGTATTCGTAAGTAGAGCCGCTTCTTACATAAAAAGTTACTTTGTTACTCCCTGAGGGAGCTCCGCTCATGACATTCAGTTTGTTGTACAGTTGATAAACCTGAAACGGCCACGGACTCAGATCGGTCTGGCTGATGATGGGTTGATTGTACGCCTGAGCTGAAAACAACAGCATCAGGATGAACGGCAGTATTGTGCGCATAACGCAAAAGTAGCTGATTAGCTGATTATACGTTTGAATGATAGAATTTCGTATCGGACTCTTATCTTCGTTCCACAATTTAAACTCATGAAAAAAGTTTTCGCTCTCTTACTTCTTGGTTCGGTGTTCGCAGCTTCCTCATGTACCAAGTGCTACGTCTGTGATTTCGGGAATGGTGATAAGCAGGAATTCTGCCGCAAAGATTATGAGGGAGATAAGGATATGCTTGAACAGGCTATTAAGGAGTATGAAGATGCAGGCTATACCTGCGAAGCCCAAAAATAAATCAGCCTTTTGAGGCCATATAGGCTTCGGTTGCTTTCTTTACAGATCCGTGTTTCAGGAGCAGAGACCTGGCTTCTTCCTGCTTTAGCCCCGTTGCCTCAGACACCATTCGTGTTCCTCTTTCTACCAGCTTGTCGTTGCTGAGTTGCATATTGACCATTTTGTTCCCTTCTACGCGTCCCAGCCGGATCATTACCGTGGTTGAAATCATGTTCAGTACCAGTTTCTGAGCTGTTCCTGCTTTCATTCGCGTGCTTCCGGTCACAAACTCAGGCCCGGTCACAACCGCCACAGGATAGTCGCTCAGTTCCGAAAGCGGGCTTCCCGGATTGCAGCATATACTTCCGGTAGTAATTCCATTTCTTCTGCAATATTCCATGGCACCCAAAACGTAAGGTGTTGTTCCGGAGGCTGCGATGCCGATCACGATATCTTTGCTGCACACACCATGCGCTTCCAGATCAGCGCCGGCCTGTTCTCTGCTGTCTTCCGCAAATTCAACAGCCTTCCTGATCGCCTGATCACCTCCTGCAATCAAGCCGATTACCAGCCCGTGCGGAACACCGAAGGTGGGCGGGCACTCCGAGGCATCTACAATGCCCAGCCTGCCGCTGGTTCCCGCGCCCATGTAAAACATCCTTCCCCCGCCCAGCAAACGGTCTGCCGCGGCTTCGGCAAGTCTGGCAATGGCAGGAATCTCCGCTTCTACGGCCAGAGGAACTGAGCGATCTTCGGTATTGATGTTCCTGAGCAATTCCATGATGCTCATTTGTTCCAGGCCGTCGTATCGCGAACTGCTTTCCGTGGGTTTCAGATTCATCATCATGCAAAAATCGGAAAATAAATCACGGCCCGCAGATTGTATTATTTTCGCCCTCTTACGCTCAGCATACAGGCATGAAAAAACAAAATCCCTTTCAACCGCTTATCTACGCCATACTCCTGATCGCCGGTATCGGTCTGGGGGTGCTGGTTTCAGCAATTTCTGCCGATAAAAACAAACCGCTTTTTTCCGGTCCGTACAACAAGCTCAATGACATCCTCTCTTTCATCAGCTACAAGTATGTTGACACGGTGTCTTTATCAGGGCTCAGTGAAGAAGCCATCAACAGTTTGCTTTCCGGCCTAGATCCCCATTCCGTTTACATTCCCGTCTCAGAAATAGAAGAAGTAAACCAAAGCCTGGAAGGCAATTTCGACGGCATAGGGATTGAGTTTTACATCGTAAAAGACACTGTTACCGTAGTTTCTCCCATCTCGGGCGGCCCCGCCGAAATGCTCGGTATGAAGGCCGGAGATAAAATCCTGCGCATCAACGACAGCCTGGTGGCAGGCATCGGCATCACCAATGAAATGGTGATGAAAAAATTGCGCGGGCCCAAAGGAACGCGCGTAAAGGTAAGTGTGCAGCGCGCGGGCCTGCAGGGACTCAGGGATTTCAATATCACCCGGGATAAAATCCCCATTTATTCCGTTGATGTTTCCCTCATGCTCGATGATACCACCGGCTACATCAAAATCAATCGATTCAGCGCAACTACCCATTCAGAGTTTGTTAGCGGTCTCAGAAAACTCAATGAAAACTCAATGAAAAGGCTAATTGTAGATCTTCGTCAGAATCCCGGCGGATATCTTCAGGCTGCAACAGAAATTGCCGACGAACTTATCTCCGGAAAAAAGATTCTTGTCTATACCGAGGGCAACGCCTACAAACGGCAAGACTACATCGGTCAGAAGCCCGGCATGTTTGAGCGCGGCGATCTGGTCATATTGCTCGATCAGGGATCCGCATCTGCCTCAGAAATTCTTGCAGGAGCCGTTCAGGACTGGGACCGCGGAACCATCGTGGGCAAAAACTCCTTTGGCAAAGGTCTGGTTCAGGAACAGTTTGAGCTGCGCGACGGCTCTGCCCTCAGGCTTACCGTTGCCAGATATTATACGCCCTCCGGCCGATGCATTCAGCGGCCTTATGAAAACGGGAAAGAAGCCTACTACATGGAGCTCGCCAATCGCATGCTGGGAGCAGGAAACGGCAGCGATTCCATTCCTGCAAAAGACAGTCTGATTTACCGCACGGCCTCAGGAAGAATCGTCTACGGCGGCGGCGGTATTTTCCCCGATATCGAGGTAAAGCAAGACACCGGCCGCGGACTGGAGCTGCTGTATCAGGCCAGAAGCATGATGCAGGAATTTGTGTATTCACGAATCAATGACGGCCGTCTCGGCAATATCGCAGCTGCAGATGCCAGAACTTTCGACCGCAGCTACCTGCTGCCCGAAAGTTTGCTCCAGGAGTTCTACAATTACGCCGCTGCACAGGGATTGAAAGCCGACGAGTCCTGGAAACAAAGCCATCGAGCATTGATCGCCAACTATCTCAAGGCCTACATCGCGCGCAACCGCTGGCAAAACGAAGGATATTTCCTCGTGCTTTCCCGGGAAGACGAATTCATCAAGTCTGCGATGAAAGCCCCCATGCCCTGATCTGTTTTTTGATTTGGGGGGCTCCGCATGTAGCGCAGAGCATGCCATGCACTGCGCCACACGCGGCCGCGCTGTACAGGGGTTCCGCCCGCCTTCGGCGGGCCCGGCCTGCGGCCGGCCCTTCCCATCGCTGCCCCGGCTCCGTGCCTGAGCAAACTTTACCTCTATATGAAAACAAACTGAGCCGGAAGCACTTTAAAAAGATATTTTTGCGCCCATGATCGCAAGGCTCGAACAGGCGGGGAAAACGTATCCCAGCGGAGATGCCCTGATCACCGCCCTGCAGCCCACAGATTTTTCCATCGCAGCCGGTGAACTGGTACTCATCATCGGACCCTCCGGCAGCGGAAAAACAACCCTGCTCTCTCTGCTTGGTTGTGTGATTTATCCCAGCAGCGGAAAAGTTTGGGTCAACGGAACCTACACCAACGACCTCAACGATCGGCAAATGGCCGATCTCCGACTCAGAAACATCGGCTTCGTCTTTCAAAATTTCAACCTGCTGGCGCCCCTCACCGCAGAACAGAATGTGATGATGCCCCTTCAGCTCATGGGGCTTTCTGATCATGAAAGCCGACTGCGCGCCCGGGCAGCACTGGAAAAACTGCAGATGGGGCATCGCCTCAAATCACTGCCAAGAAGCCTGAGCGGAGGCGAACAACAGCGGGTGTCTATCGCCCGCGCCTTGGTAACCAATCCTGCTTTGCTGCTTTGCGATGAGCCAACAGCTGCGCTTGATGCCAAGTCGGTAGGTATTGTGATGGATGAACTGCGTCAGCTGGCCTCCGAACAAAAGGCAGTGATCGTAGTGACCCACGATGCAAGACTTCGCCCTTATGCAAGCCGGGTCATAGAAGTCGAAAACGGACAGGCCCGCGAAGCCTCAGTTTCTGAATTTAAACATAATATTCATTAAAATATGAAAAAATCATATATTATATATTTACTCTCTTTGTTTTTGTATTCCTGCGGCGGAGCGGGGGAGAAAAAGGAGGAACAGCCTCTTGCACAGCAAAAGCCGGAAACCGACTTGGTGGTGGCTCTTGGCCGGGTAGAGCCGGCAGACCGGCTCATTCCGGTAGGGATAGAGCAGGGCGGAGTGATTGAACAAGTCATGATCAGGCAGGGCGATACCGTTAAGAAGGGTCAAACCATACTTGTACTGAACCGCGATCTTGCGCAGGCCCGGCTGTCGCAGTCTGCCGCAAGTCTTCAGTCTGCAAAGGCCATGGTTGCCGAAGCCGAAAGCCGGCTGACACTCAGTACGGTGAAGAAAGAAAAGGCTCAAATATTGTTTGACCGAAGTACCAAAATGCTTCAGTCTAATGCCGTTACCCGTCAGGAAAATGACAACCTGCGTGCAGATCTGCAGGCTGCCATTGAGGAAGAAAAAACCAATCGGGCGGCCCTGGCCACAGCCATTTCAAAAGTGAAGGAAGCGGAAGCCTCTGTGGCATTTCATGAGGCAGAATTGGAGCGAATGGAACTGAAATCTCCTGCCGATGGTTTGATCCTTGATTTTGATCTCCGGCCGGGCCAGTCGGTTGCCGCAGGCGGCAGTCTGTTTGAACTGGCCCCCTCGGGCAGGCTCTCGGTGCTTTGCGAGGCCGATGAATTATTTGCCTCACGGCTCAAATTAGGGCAAAAAGCCATAGTTAGAACACAAGGACTTCAGGATACGCTTGCCATGGGTGTCGTGACAGAAGCCGCGCCTTTTCTCAAAAAGAAATCCATATTCAGCGAAGACAGCCAGAACATGGAAGACCGCCGGGTGCGGGAAATACGCATTTTACTGAATGAAGGGGCCGATTTGTTGCTAAACGCACGGGTAGAAGTCCTTGTACAGATTCAATAATTACAAATGCTTCGATTACTGATCACCGCCATCCGGTTTATCGTTTACGATAAACCGAAATCTACAGGAGCCCTGCTGGGGGTGGTCATTTCCATTTTCCTGATCGGGCAGCAGGCCGGAATTTTTATCTTCCTCACCAATGCCATGTCGCGGCTGGTAGATCATATTGAGGCTGATGTGTGGATAGTAGACGACAGAACCACCAACGTAAATGCACTTGGGCAAATCGATGCCCGTGTGCTTCGTGAAGTGCAGGGAATGAAAGGCGTAGCCGGAGCATACCCGCTGGTGATTGCCGGTTCTTCGGCCAAAACCCTGAGCGGGAAGTCTGCCGGAGTTAGTCTGGTGGGTTGTCAGGCGCCTGCTTTTGTTGGCGGCCCCTGGAATATTGCACAGGGCCGAATAGAAGATCTGGTGCGTGACGGGGCCGTGAGCGTTGAGTTTTTTGATCAGAAATTGCTAGGTAATATTCCCTTCGGCGAAGCCCTGGAGATAGGCGGAAAGAAAGTGTATGTAGCGCTTGAGACCAAAGGCGTGCGCGGTTTCGGTGCCTCTTATGTGTTTACAACCATTGAGCGCGCCCGCTATCTGGCCCAATTCCCGAACAATAAACTGAGTGCGGTACTGGTGCGGCTCAAAGATCCCGCTTCTGCCGTCGCATTTTCCGAAAGAATTAACAGAAGCATGTATGGTCTGCGGGCATGGACCAAAAAAGATTTTTCCAAAGCCACCGTATCCACTGTTCTTGGTTCCAGCGGCATTGCTCTTTCGGTGGGTACACTTATCATTTTTGCCATCCTTTCCGGAAGCGTTATCATAGGCCTCACCCTCTATTCTGCCGCCACCGACCGCATCCGCGATTATGCTACACTAAAAGCCATCGGGGCGACCAATCTTTTTGTAATGAAACTCATCCTGAGCCAGGCCATGATTTTCGCCATTTTGGGGTACGGACTTGGACTTTTGCTGATTACCGGTTTTAAAAACGGCATTGCCAAAGCGGGAACTGTATTTGATTATTCTCCTGCATTGTATTTCGGTTTTTTCCTGATTACCCTTTTCATCTCACTCATCGGAGCTGTGGCTGCCATCCGCAGAATTACCAAAGTAGAACCTGCAGCTGTCTTCAGGGGATAGGACAATACAATTAAAAATGAAATATAATTTAATATTATTAGTGTTGGTTTTCGGTCAGCTTCAGGCACAGGAGTCACTCAGCCTGAGCGATGCCGTGCGTTTTGCACTCGAAAAACAATACAGCCGGCGCAGTGCGGCTCTCGAATCACAGACGGCAGAGGCACGAGTCAGGGAGTCAAGAACCCGCTTCATGCCTCAGCTCAATGGTGCTTTTGATTTCAGAGACAATGTAAAACGGCAGGTTATTTTGCTTCCCACCTCTGCTTTCGGAGGGCCGGCAGGGGAGTTTAAAGAAATCAGACAGGGCACACAATACAATGCCACAGCATCTCTGGATCTCAGTCAGAAAGTACTGGACATGAGTAATCTGGCCGACATACGGACGGCTAAAGAATCGGCCAGGCTCGCTGCATTGCTGGGCGAACAGCTCGCCATAGAAGTAAAAGCAGCAGTACACCGCGCATACTTCACCGTTCTTCTTCAGCAGCAAAGGCTAAGAAGTGCAGATGCATCGGTGGCAAGAAACAGGGAAGCCCTGAAAGTGGTGCAAAGCAGATTCGAAAATCAGTCGGCATTGAGAAGTGAATTAAATCGGGCCAAACTCAATCTTTCGAATGCAGAGTTTCAATACAGCGTGCTCACAGACTCTGTGGCCTCATCTATGTCCTATCTCTCTTTTCTGATGGGTGCAGATCCGGCCCAGAGCTGGCAGCTCAGTGATTCGCTGCTTTTGCCTGCCGAAATTTCTTCTGTTTCGGAGGAGGCGGTGTCTCCTTCCTCACGCATTGAATTTAAGCTTGCCGAGCAGTCGGCAAAAATTGCAGAAAGCCAGATCAGAAAACTAAAGCATGGCTACATTCCCACACTCGGTGCATACGGTTTTTTTGCTGCTCAGTCTTTTTCGGAAAGTGCAAATCTCTTTCAAAAGGAAAACTGGTTTTCGGTGGGCTACCTGGGGCTTCGGCTTCAGCTGCCCGTTTTCGATGGTTTGCAGAAAGCAGCTCAGATCAAGATTCAGAAACTGCAGCTGCTCAAGGTTCAGGTAACAGAAGATTCGGTGAGCATGGCCGTGCAGTATCAGGTTTCACAGACTTCTCGCAGCCTTCGGCAGTCCATCAGTGGACTTCTCATTCAGAAACAGAACATGGCTCTGGCCACGGAAATTCTAAATGAAGTTAAGGTGCGTTACGAAAACGGACAGTCACTATTTAGTGAGGTACTGGATGCGGAAAGTACTTACCGGGATACCGAGCTTAATTATTTCCAGGCAGTTTATGCTTTCCTGCTTGCCGAGATAGAGTGGAAAAAGGCCAGGGCCGAGTTTTGATCAGGGTTTGATCAAGATAATCGGGAATGTGCTGCTTTGATTCCGATCGGTAATTTTCATGAAATAGAGTCCTACAGGCAAAGCTTGAAGGTTCATTTGATGCTCTGAAGTTTGAGCATAACCTTCATCCAGTTTTTTACCTTCGGGATCACTGAGCACCCATTGAAAATCTCTGCCTGATTGACTCTTGATAACAACTACCGAGCTTGCAGGATTGGGGTAAATAGTCCACTGAGACTCAACCGCATCCGATATCCCAGATATCGGAAGAATACGCACTTGCATTTGGACGGTTTCATTGCAAATACCTGCCTGCCCGTCTACTCGTAT
>CAZUHX010000040.1:10439-16876 GCA_964620795.1 uncultured Chitinophagaceae bacterium | reverse complement strand
AATCACCATATCTACATTAAAATACTGGGCATAGACCCTGGCGCGCTTTACCGAGCCCACATCCGGAGAGGCAAAGCACAAATTGGACCAGCATTCTTTTTCGATGTAGGGAAGAAAGATGGCCGAGGCATTCAGGTGATCAACGGGGATATCAAAAAATCCCTGGATCTGTCCGGCATGAAGATCCATGGTCATGATCCGGTCGGCACCTGCGGCCGTGAGAAGGTTGGCGATGAGTTTGGCGCCGATTCCCACCCGCGGACGGTCCTTGCGATCCTGCCGGGCATAACCGAAATAGGGAATTACTGCGGTGATATAATCTGCAGAGGCTCGTTTGGCGGCATCGATCATCATGAGCAGTTCCATGATATGATCTGCAGGCGCGGGAGTACTCTGGATGATAAACACAAAAGAGCCTCTGACGGACTCCTGAATTTCGGGCTGCATTTCACCGTCGCTGAAACGCAAAACCTGGTATTTACCGATGGGCTGCCCGTAATGATCGGCAATGGCTTCCGCCAGATATCTTGAACCTGTTCCGCAAAAAAGTTTTACGTCGGTAACCAGCATGTTTTAGGGTTTCGGCAAAGAAACAAAAGTTAAGGTGAATTGAAGCATGCTTATTTAAAATCGCTAACTTATTTTTTGAGGGAAAATTAAATAAGTGGGGCATGGGTCCGGCCTTTAAACAAATAAATAACGAAACTTATAATAGAAGTCCGGCCGTACCCACCAGGCTATCCGCTGCAAGTCCCGCCGCCCGAATCTCAATTCTGTATACCTAGATATCAGCCTGATCCGGCGTCGGGAGCTTTCCGCTTCTATCCTTTGCCCGCATTCAGGTAGAAACAGTATTTACACCTCTGCATAAACAAAAAAAAGACCGCCGAAGCGGTCTTTTAAATGGGTTCAAAACTACAATCAGAACAACTTCATCACGTCAAGCACGTCCATCACTTCTTTCACGGCCTTGGCCGATGAATCCAGCAATGCTTTTTCCTCTGTATTCAGATCGAGTTCAATGATCTTCTCAATGCCGTTCTTACCGAGTACGACCGGAACGCCAAGATAAATGTCTTTCATTCCATATTCCCCGTTCAAAAGTGCACAGCAAGGGAAGATGCGCTTCTCGTCCTTGCATATGGCTTCTACCATCTGGGCAGCCGCAGCTCCGGGAGCATACCAGGCAGAAGTTCCAAGAAGTTTTACCAACTCTCCTCCGCCTACTTTGGTGCGCTCAATGATGGCATTCAGTTTGTCGGCTTCAATCAACTCGGTGACCGGAATACCACTCACGGTGGTATATCGAGGCAGTGGCACCATGGTGTCGCCATGTCCGCCCATCAGGATCGCCTGAATGTCCTTGGGAGATACGTTCAGAGCTTCTGCCAGAAATGCGCGGTAACGACCCGTATCCAGAATACCCGCCATACCGAAAACTTTCTTGGAATCTACTTTGGCTGCAAGATATGCGCAGTAGGTCATCACATCCAGCGGATTGGATACCACGATGATGATGGCATTGGGAGAGGCCGCAATCACTTTTTCAGTAACGTCCTTTACGATATTGGCGTTGGTAGAAATCAAGTCGTCGCGGCTCATGCCCGGCTTGCGGGGAAGACCGGAGGTGATCACCACCACATCAGAACCTGCTGTGGCATTATAGTCGTTGGTCACTCCTATGGTACGCGTACTGTAATTGTCGATCGGAGCCTGCTGCCAGGTGTCCAGGGCCTTGCCTTCGGCAAAATCCTGCTTGATGTCAAGAAGCACAACTTCCTTCAGGAAATCGCGGTGAGCCAATACGTTGGCGCAGGTTGCACCTACATTACCGGCGCCGATGACTGAAACTTTCATGGTATTTGGTTGTTTGGTTTTTAAATGCGCTGCGAAGCTATACCAAAAGCCTTTATTTCTGAAAGGAAAATCCTGTTTGGCAACGCTTTTTCATTTACTGATGTCCTTGTTTACATTTGATCCTCAATTTTTTCTATGCGCAAGCTTGCTTTCTTATTTGCCTTACTCAGCTGCTCAGCAGCTTTTGCACAATCGGTTGACACCTACTGCGGCTCTAAAGCTCATCCGGAGTACTCAGCCTGGTATGCCGCCAAAACCCGCGACCTTTCAGGATCAAGGGGCGCACGGGCCATCCGCTGGGTTCCGGTGGTCTATCACATCATTACAGAAACCAACGGAAACGGAGGAATGCCTTTGCGCGAAGTAATTCAGTCGCATTGCGACCTGAACCGGGCTTATGCTTCTACCGGAATTCAGTTTTATATTAATGACATCAACTACATCAACAACTCACAGTATTTTGCATTCAGCAGTTTCAACACCGGCTCTCAGGTGATGAATGCCTTCAATGTTGACAATAAATGCAACATTTATATCAATGACGATCCGGCCGGTGTTTGCGGCTATGCTTTTTTCCCCGGCTCCGGACCCAATGGCGGAGGAATCTTTGTAAAGAAAAGTTGCTACGGTACCAATTCAACTACCCTCATACACGAAATGGGTCATTATTTTGGACTCTACCATACTTTTGAAGATGGCTTCGGCATTGAATTTGTGAACGGCAGCAACTGCAATCGCGCAGGAGATCTTTTCTGTGATACTCCCGCAGATTTTATCTCCAACCGCTGGACTTGTCCCTACACCGGTAATGATACCGACCCCAACGGAGATCCTTATCTGGGAACAATTGATGGCACATACTACATGTCATACTCCAACGACCGCTGTCAGAACCGCTTCAGCCCGCTGCAGGAAAATGAAATGTACGACAACCTGCAGCAGCTCAGACCGAGTCTTCTGGGGCAAACCCTTCCCGATACTACCGCATACGGTACAGCCAATCTTGTACAACCGGTGAATTTTGATACTACGGTTGATGCCTCGCGCGCTCTTTTTGTTTGGAACTCAGTTCCCGGAGCAACCCACTACATCTTTCAGATACCTACTTCTAATCCGTCTAATTTCTGGGCCGATACCATTGTGAGTGATACCAGCGTAATTATCTCAGGTCTGATCAGAAACCGCCTCTATCAATACAGAGTCAAGCCATACTCTTTCGGATTTACCTGTGCTTCTTTCACCACACTTACCTCCTTCCGCACCGCAGGCCTTAATCTCAATGCTTCTGTTGCAGGGAGCACCTGCACCGGTTCTGAAAATGGTTTGATTCAGCTGAATCCCACACTTGGAAGTGCGCCTTACACTTATCGCTGGAATACCGGTGACTCTACTTCTTCTCTTAATGGACTTTCAGCCGGAACGTATGTAGTTACCGTAACTGACGCTGCCGGAGAGATCTTGGTGAGCACTTACACTCTCCTAGATCCAACCCCTCTATCACTGAGCATCAATGAGGTGACTCCCGGAGTCTATCTCGCACAGGTTCAGGGAGGTAGTCCCGGATACACTTATTCCTGGAGCAACGGAAGCACTTCCGACCGCCTCATCAATGCCGCTTCAGGTGTTTATCAGCTCACTGTAACCGACCAAAACGGCTGTGAGCAAACTGCTTCTGTGAATGTAGTTTCATCGGTAACTGACTGGAGCCCGGCGGTTCTTGGAGTTTGGCCCAATCCCGTGAAGGCAGGCGAGCGGATCATCATCGGCAACACAGACATCAAATACCAATCGGCCATTGGTCTTTACTCAAGTGATGGCCGTCTGGTTCAGATGTGGGATAAGTGGTCGGATAAACTTCAGCTCAACAGCGGAATTCAGGCCGGTATGTACAGACTGATGACCCTGGGCAGCGGACCTGCAGCCACCGGCAGGATTATGATTTACTGATTCTGATCTTGAGAAGCAGGACTTCGGGATTTTTGAGATTTGCCGCAAAACGTTCATCTGCCCGCAAGCCCACTGCACAAATCTTTTCACCGCATACGAAAACCGGAACCCTGTCTCGCCACTCGCGCAGGGTTCCGCTGTCTTTGAGAAACTTGGAAACCTTCTTCTTTTTACGCCCCATACCCAGCGGGTAGAAGTAATCGGCCGTCTTCCTTGATCTGACCAGCAGCGGTAAATTGAGCTTACGGACATCCAACAGCAACAAACCTTCCTCCGGCTCACCGGCAGCTATTCCGGTTTCCCAGCTGAAATGCATCGAACCGATTTGTTTTTCGCCAGATGTCGTCTCAATCAGAAACTCAGTGAGCTCTTCGGTTTGATCGGAAAAAATCCTGAAATGACTTTTTTCTCTATATAAGACATGCGTTCCGCTTTTGAAAACAGCTCCTTCGTGCCCCTCTTCGGCAGCCTGAAAAATCTGTTCAAACATACCCGAACTGAATCCGGTGGCAGACAGATAATCTGCCAGAATCTGACGAGCCAATGCTTTGTTGCGCAAAGGATTCAGAGGAATTCTGAGCACTTCTCCATCCCGCAGGAAAAGCTGCTTTTCAAGCTTGCGCCGCGCCGGTAAATGCAGTTCATACAATTCGCGGGCCAGTTGAGCCTGTCGCATCAGATGCTTCTCCCAATCCGGATTGATCTTCCCTATCAGGGGTCCCATTTCATTCCTGATCAGGTTGCGCATATACTTTACTTCCTGATTGCTGCGGTCTTCCCTCCAGACCAATGCTTCTTCTCTGCTGTATGTCCTAAGCTCATCCCGGCTTACACCAAGCAAGGGCCGAAGAATGTTTCCTTGCCTTGGGGCCATTCCATTCCATGCACGCCAGCCGCCATAGCGCAAAAGATTCCAAAGAAGGGTTTCTGCCTGATCGCTTCCATGATGGGCGGTAAGTATAAAATTGAGTCTTTGCTGATCCAGGATTTCTTTAAAAAAGGCATATCTCATTTCCCGAGCTGCCTCCTGTATGCCTTGTCCGGAAGGCCATTCATGGGCAGAGACGGTTCGAATATGGAAAGGAACTTCGTGCCTTTTGCAAAGTTCCTGAACAAAGCGGGCATCTTCTTCACTTTCTTCTCCCCTGAGGCCGTAGTTGAGATGTGCAGTTTCAAAGGGAATTCCGGCTTCCAGCAACAAATGAAAGAGCGAAACCGAATCATGTCCGCCGCTTAAACCCAACAATAACCGATGGCCCCTACGGAAACCTAGCGAAGTCAAATTTTGAATGAGTCTGAACGAAATCGGATGTTTCATAACTCAAGTTGATCCAAAGCGGCTAGTAATTCAGCCCGGGTTTTCAGATCGCCCTGTCTCTGAGCAAGCGACGCTCCCTCCTTGTAAAAGTTGGCCGCCATCTCAGCCTTACCGGATTTTTCAAGTAGCTGAGCAAGTTGAAAATAAGCGGGAAGATAATCCGGGAATCGGTGGATAAGATCCCTGAACAGCCTTTCTGCTTCTTCTAAAAAATTATTTCTGACTAATTCAATAGACAAGGCAAACATGGGAAAAGGATCCTCAGGACGGGCTTCCATGGCCTGTTTCAGCAAAGAAATACGGTCAGACATGGGGCAAAAATGTCAAATTAGCGGTCAAGACGTTAATAAAGGCGCAAAGGAATTTTTATTCTATGTTTTTTGTTTTGCCAAATTACCCTACTTTTGCAACTCCCAAAAAAGCACCTTAAATGCCAACTATTCAGCAGTTAGTCCGTAAAGGACGGGAAGTCATCAAGGCCAAATCGAAGAGCCGTGCACTGGATTCCTGCCCTCAGAAACGCGGTGTTTGTACCCGCGTGTACACCACCACTCCCAAGAAGCCCAACTCAGCGCTCCGCAAGGTTGCGAAAGTGCGTCTGACCAATTCCATCGAGATCATCGCCTATATTCCGGGAGAAGGACATAACCTTCAGGAGCACTCCATAGTGCTGATTCGCGGGGGAAGGGTTAAGGATCTTCCGGGTGTTCGTTACCACATCGTGCGCGGATCTCTGGATACTGCCGGTGTTGAAAACCGCAAGAAAAGCCGTTCCAAGTATGGTACCAAGCGTCCTAAGCCGGGAGCTGCTGCCGCACCTGCCAAAAAGAAATAATCTGAATTGAATCTTATTCCAATAACATGAGAAAGCAAAGAGCCAAAAAGCGTTACCTCCAACCCGATCCCGTTTTCAACGAAGTAGTGGTAACCCAGTTCGTAAACCGCCTGATGTGGGACGGTAAAAAAGCAACTGCATACAAAGTGTTTTATTCTGCATTGGACCTGATCAAGCAGCGCACCAGTGAAGATGGTCTTGAAACATGGAGAAAAGCTTTGTCTAATGTAACTCCTTATGTTGAAGTGAGAACCCGCCGTATCGGTGGAGCAAACTTCCAGATTCCTACGGAAGTTCGTCCGGAGCGCAAAACTTCTCTGGCCATGAAGTGGTTAATCCAATACAGCCGCGACAGAAACGGCAAAACCATGGCCGACAAACTTGCCAATGAGGTAATCGCCGCTGCAAAAGGCGAAGGTGGAGCAGTTAAGAAGAAGGAAGATACCCATCGCATGGCAGAAGCCAACAAGGCTTTTGCCC
>CAZUHX010000040.1:1189-10429 GCA_964620795.1 uncultured Chitinophagaceae bacterium | reverse complement strand
AATATGGTTAAGAACCAATCAAATTAATTATTTACACTTTAAATTCTGATCAAACACAAAACACACAACGTACTGACGTTCATTATTTTATGGGAAAAGACCTAAGTTATACCAGAAACATCGGGATTGCCGCTCACATTGATGCCGGTAAAACCACCACTACCGAGCGTATTCTTTACTACACGGGAGTTAACTACAAAATTGGAGAAGTGCACGAGGGTGCAGCAACCATGGACTGGATGGCTCAGGAGCAGGAAAGAGGTATAACCATTACTTCTGCTGCAACCCGCTGCCAGTGGACATGGAAAGACAAAAAGTATGATGTCAACATCATTGATACTCCGGGCCACGTTGATTTTACCGTAGAGGTAAACCGCTCCCTGCGTGTTTTGGATGGTCTTGTGTTCCTTTTCTCTGCCGTTGATGGTGTTGAACCTCAGTCTGAAACCAACTGGCGCCTGGCCGATAATTATAATGTTGCCCGTCTGGGATTCGTTAACAAAATGGATCGTCAGGGCTCAGATTTCTTCAATGTTTGCAAGCAGGTGGAAACCATGCTGGGTTCTACTCCAATGGTCATGCAGATTCCTATCGGAGCAGAAGAACATTTCAAAGGTGTGGTTGACCTGGTAACCAACGAGGCTATTATCTGGAATGAAGAAGATCGCGGAATGACCTATAAAGTCATTGATTGTCCTGCCGATCTGGTAGATGAAGTAAAGATGTATCGCGAAAAAATGCTTGAGCAGGTGGCCGAATTCGACGACACCCTCATGGAGAAGTATTTCGCTGATCCCAATTCTATCACAGCAGAAGAAATCCGCGCTGCTGTTCGTCAAGCTGTTATCGCTCAGAAAGTGGTTCCTATGTTCTGCGGATCATCTTTCAAAAATAAAGGTGTACAGGCAGTACTGGATGCAGTTTGCGCCATTCTCCCATCTCCTCAGGATAAGAAAGAAGTTTCAGGAACCAATCCAGATACCGACGAACCCATTACCCGCAAGCCTGATACCGATGCCCCTTTCGCGGCTCTCGCATTCAAAATCGCTACCGATCCTTTCGTTGGTCGTCTGGCATATTTCCGGGTTTATTCCGGCGGACTAGATGCAGGATCTTATGTATTGAATACCCGTTCCGGTAAGAAAGAAAGGATTTCCCGTCTTTTCCAGATGCATGCCAACAAGCAAAATCCTATCGAGCGTGTTGAAGCAGGTGATATTGCTGCTGCTGTGGGTTTCAAAGAAATCAGAACCGGAGATACCCTTTGCGACGAAAACCATCCCATCGTTCTGGAATCCATGAAGTTCCCTGAACCGGTGATCTCACTGGCTGTGGAGCCTAAAGCTCAGAAAGATATGGATCGTCTGGGTATGAGCCTCGCCAAACTGGCTGAGGAAGATCCTACCTTCAAAGTATCTTACGATGACCAAACCGGACAGACCATCATTTCCGGCATGGGTGAGCTTCACCTCGAAATCATCGTTGACCGTTTACGTCGTGAATTCAAAGTTGAATGCAATCAGGGAGCCCCACAAGTTAACTACAAAGAGCGTATCACAAGGTCTCTTGAGCACCGTGAAGTTTACAAAAAGCAAACCGGTGGCCGTGGTAAGTTTGCCGATATTAAAGTTGAAATCGGACCTGCTGAAGAAGGCAAAGAAGGTCTGGAATTCGTGAATGACATTTTCGGTGGTTCAATACCCAAAGAATTTATTCCATCGGTTGAAAAAGGCTTTAAAGAAGCCATGAAAACCGGAGTGTTGGCGGGATATGAGCTGGACAGCCTGAAAGTGCGCTTGTTCGACGGTTCATTCCACGCAGTTGACTCTGATGCTCTTTCATTCGAACTTTGCGCCAAAATGGCATTCAGGAACGCTGCCCGTCAGGCAAAACCCGTTCTTCTCGAGCCCATCATGAAAGTGGAAGTGGTTACTCCCGAAGAAAACACCGGTGATGTAGTAGGTGATCTCAACCGCCGCCGCGGACTTGTGGAAGGTATGGAAAGCAAGCAAAATGCTCAGATCATCAAGGCGAAAGTGCCTCTCAGTGAAATGTTCGGTTATGTAACACAGTTGCGTACCATCACTTCCGGCCGTGCAACATCCTCTATGGAGTTCCACAGCTTCCAGCCGGCTCCTGAGAACGTTGCCAATACCGTTGTGTCTAAAAACTCCGGTAAGATTAAACCCATTGAAGACTAAGTCTGAAACTTTAACTCAAACCAAAACCATCGTTCTTTATGAGCCAGAAAATCAGGATTAAACTGAAGAGCTACGATCACAATCTCGTAGACAAAAGCGCCGAGCGCATTGTAAAAACTGTAAAAGGTACAGGTGCCGTAGTAAGCGGACCCGTTCCCCTTCCTACGCACAAGAGAATCTACACAGTTTTGCGTTCACCACACGTAAACTCAAACTCCAAGGAGCAGTTTCAACTCTGCACCTATAAAAGGTTGATTGATATTTTCTCTTCTACCTCTAAAACCATCGATGCATTGATGAAGCTTGAGCTTCCCAGTGGCGTTGAAGTAGAAATCAAGGCATAACTTTAATCCATTTATGTTGATCTTCTAAAAGGGATTAACCGCTAAAACCAAACAAATGAAAGGAATCATTGGAAAAAAGGTCGGAATGACCTCCGTTTTCGACAACGGGAAGTATGTAGGCGTAACGGTTATTGAAGCCGGCCCCTGCGCTGTTACTCAAATCAAAACAGAAGAAACTGACGGTTATAATGCTGTTCAGCTGGGTTTTGGTGATCAGAAAGAAAAGCACACCAGCAAGGCTGCTGCAGGGCATTTCAAAAAATCAGGTTCTACTCCCAAGCGCAAGCTTGCTGAGTTCCGCGATTTTGAATTGCCGGTTGAAGCAGGTGCTGTAGTAGCTGCCTCCATTTTTGCCGACGGAGAAAAGATCAATGTGATCGGGACTTCTAAAGGTAAAGGTTTTCAAGGTGTTGTAAAGCGCCATGGATTTAGTGGTGTAGGCATGGGCTCTCACGGTCAGCATGACCGTATGCGTGCTCCGGGTTCCGTTGGTGCATCATCAGATCCCAGCCGCGTATTGAAGGGAATGAGAATGGCCGGACGTATGGGCGGCGATAAGGTGAAGACCCTGAATCTGCGCATTGTTCGCGTACTTGCTGAAGACAATCTTATACTGATCAAGGGAGCTGTTCCTGGAGCTATCGGATCTTATGTACTTATTGAAAGCACCAATCGTTAATCTGAATTCTATTTTTTATAAAGCCGCCTTCGGGCGGCTTTTTTTGTGCCCTGAATGCCTCAGTTTATCGTTCAATGATGATGAAGATTAATGCTTACTTTGCACGATGACAGATCTAAGCAAAACCTACAACCGTTTTTTAAATGTGGGTCATTGGGAAGGATTATCCTACCTTCTACTACTATTTATTGCTATGCCTTTGAAGTACCTTGCGGGAATGCCAGAGGCGGTTAAAGTGATGGGCAGCGTTCATGGATTTTTGTTTGTGGCTTTTCTCTACTTCCTCCTATTGCTCAGGGCAGAGCATGACTTTCCGATCAGCTCCCTGTTTTGGGGTTTTGTTCTTTCACTGATTCCCTTTGGAACGTTTTACCTGAGGCGATTTGTGAAAGCCGCATGATTATTTTAGGAGTATTGTTAGTGCTCCTGAAACTTTCCTGCCTATACCTGCCAGGCTTGAGGAATTTCTAAACAGAATTGAAACTTTCTGTCAAACAACATAGCCGCGCTAAGGGGCGGAGGGGCCGGACCTAAGGGACGGGTAGGATGCGGCAGATCCGAAGCTTATCTTTACAACGAATAGCCTTTCGGGCCGCAGCCTACGGAACCCCCGCAGCACCTGGCCCGCAGGACGGTCTGTAGCGTTTGATATGAACATGAAATCCAAGTCCTGCGGGAAGCGCCCTAAACAATAAAACAAAATAATTACAATATGAATTCCTGACTTATGTTCGGGTAGTCATTCACTTCTTTTTGTCGGGCTTATACATCATTCGTGCCATGGCTTTGACCAAATTAGTCCAGGGCGTTTCAGATTTTCGGGTTCTACGTTCCAGCGTTTTCTGATAAAGAGGAGCTCTCTTCGCCTGCTCAGGCTTTTGTGCGCTGGAATGCCTGATTCGCTGCCGCGCAATTACTTTTCCGTCTTCGTCAACTACTTTCATCCACAATTCTTTATTGCCGTTCACTTCAATTTGCCCGAACTGGTTTTTGAAATTTTTATTTCCGAGTCCTCCTCCCCCACCGTTCCACAGATAGCGCTTGAGGCTTGGCCAGCCGGAGACCACCGAAAGCAAGTTCATGTAATAGGCCAGATGCGTTCCGGCAACAGCCAGGCCCGAAGCATTGATTTCAGGAAGGCCTGCATTCCTGCCGTTGTCCATTACATTGTGGTGTGTATCGCCTGAAATGACCAGCACATCTTTGATATCATTGCTACCGATGAATTTGAGCAGTTCTTCCTGATCTGCGGGATAACCGGCCCAATAAGTAGCGAAGGATGTTGCAATTCGGAATCCGGTGCCGCTTTCGCCTGCAGCGCCGTATACCACATCCTGTAATTTGATGCCAAGGTCGATCAGGTATTTGATGGAACGGTTGAAAGGCAGTCCGCTAACGATAAACTTCCAGTCGGCCGTGCTGCCTGCAAGCCCTTTTTTAAGCCAGTCCATTTGAGCGCGGCTGATGATATGCACGGAATCGGAAGGTGCAAATCGCCAGCGGTTTTTCAATGTGTCGTATTGAAACTGACTCATTTGTCCATCGGCAGTTGAACGGGTATCCAGGAAGAAAAATTCACAATTGCCTGCTTTGAAGCTATGGTATAAAGCGTCGGGATCAGGGGTTTCAAAACCCGGAAAAAACTCACGGTAGGCTTTCAGGCAATTGAGTCTGCCCTGATCCGGAAAAGTATCGGTAAGCATAAAATTCACGGGCACTTTCTTTCCATTGCGTTCTTCGAGTCTGTAAGTAGTTTTTGCGAGCCCATACTTGCGGCTTCCGCCCCAGAGATCGTCGTCGTCGGGCACATAGTCTACAGGCACATTCCTGAGCATCTCTCGCATTCGTTTCTCTTCGTAGCGGCGGCGATACGACTCGCTTACTGCAGCATATTTCCCGGGATAATCATCATTCATCTGATAACTCGGATAAGTAAAGTCGCCTGTATGAATAAATAAATCCGGATTTACTTCAGCCATCCGGTCGAAGGTCTTCATGTTTTCGCTTTCCTGACACGATCCTGTTGTAAAAACGAGGGGAGTCCGGCTTCCGGTAGCCGGGAAAGTTTTAAAACTTCCTCTGACTGAATCTTCTACACCATTCACAAAAAAACGAAGCTGATAAATTGTTGAAGGCTGAAGACCAATGATGGGTACAATTACGGCATGGTCGAGCCTGCTCATGGTTTGAGCCATGATTCGTTTCGCAGGCTGTGTGCCACACGAGAGTTTAACTTCAATTTGAGAAGAGGGAAGGCTGCGCAAGTAAATTCTTGCAGAGGTATCAGTGAGAGCGCCAATCACCGGACCGTGGGAGATGAATTGAGCGTGAACAGAAAGGTTTAAGCAGAGAAAAACAAAAAGATAAAGGGAAGTATTTTTCAGCACAACAATTCTGCTTTGATGATTTCTGTTTGAGGCTGTGAATACCGTATAGTCAACACTGTTTTATTCGGCAGTTTAGCCCATCCATCCTCAGAATCAAGAGGTTCGGAAGCAACAAGGGTGCGTTGATTATTTTGTTTGATATAAAGTGTATAGTAGTCTTCATATAGCGCTTTCTGACTCAGGCTGCGCTCATTGTACAATCTCCAGCAGAGCAAGAATCCCGGTGCAAGAAGCAAGGCGGTCATAGACTTGTATTGAGTGCTTGCCTCGAGGCCTGCAAGACGCTGCAGGATATCGGCAGTTGAGTTTTCCTGACCTTCGCGGACAAGATATTCGAAGAAGAGCAGACTGTCTGAAGTACCTCTGGTATTGGCATCCTCAAAGAAAGAGTTGATGGCTCCGTTGTGACAAAAGGCATAGGTTTGTCCGTTGACCACTCTCAGAAAAGGATGTACAGATTCAGGGTTTACAGTGAGGCCCGGAGAGGCGAGTCTGTTGTGGGCAATAAAAGCCCTGCTGAAGGTTGACTTTATTTTGCTCCGGTAAGATTCATCCCAAACCTGTCCGGCGGTGCGCTTTTCGGTATAAATTGTACCCTCCGACTCCCATGCCATTCCGGTGCCGTCATGGTGAGGTCCCCTTAAAGCAGGGTCATGAGGCTGACGACCAAGCCGGGACAGATATTCGAGGCCGCAGGAGGATAAGAGCGTTTCTTGTTCGAGATTTTCCGGTTCTGCAGAAACCTTGGCAAGCATCCTGCACATGCTCAGCGAATCATTTCATTGATCAGGGAAGGGAACAATCCGCAGGCGATGAGCATCAGGCTGGCTGCAGCTATCACTAGAGAATAAACCGGATGAACATGTATCACCGCTTCGCGAGACTCGCGCAAGTACATGGCTGAAATAATTCTGAAATAATAATACACAGATACCATGGAAGTAATCACGGCAAATACGGCCAAAAGCAAATGGCCTGTGCGGGCGGCTTCAAAAAGTACAAAGTACTTACCAAAAAAACCGGCGAGTGGCGGAATGCCTGCCATAGAAAGAAGTGAAATGGTCATGGCAAGGGCAAGCATAGGCTTTCGCTGGCCCAGGCCATTGAAAGCCTCTATTTTCTCTGAACCGGCTTGTTCAGAAACGGTAATTGCAACGGCAAATGCAACTACTGAAGAGAGGCCGTAAGCCAGAGAATAGTAGAGTAGGGAATTAGCCGTATCTGCATAAACGGCTGCTACGGCCATCAGCATAAATCCGGCATGGCTGATTCCGCCGAAAGCGAGCATGCGCTTAAGAGAATCTTGTGAGTATGCAGATAATGTTCCAAGGAAAAGTGATGCGGCCGTGACTAGTGTAAAAAGCCAGGCGTAGGTAGGATAAGTAACAGCCAGGCCAAAATCAAATAGGCGGTAGAAGGCTGCGAAGACAGCGATCTTGGCTACGGTCGACATGAACAATGTAATGAGCATTGGAGAGCCTTCATAAACATCGGGAGCCCAGAAATGAAAAGGAACAGCAGCTACCTTGAAAAGTAGCGAGATAAGGATCATTCCGGTACCCAGGTAGAAAAGCAATCCGGGAGGATTGGCATGCGCATAGTCTCGAATTGCGTTCAGATCGAAACTTCCGGTTTCGCCATAAATCAGGGCGATGCCAAAAAGCATGATTCCCGAAAAAAATGAACCCATGAGAAAATACTTCATGGCAGCTTCATTGCTTTTGGGCAATCTTTTGCGGCTTCCTGCGAGAATGTAAAGGGAAATGGAAAGTACTTCTACCCCCAGAAAAAACATAGCCATATTGCCAAAACAACTGAGGGCAACTGCGCCTGAAAGGGCAAAAACTATCACTGAAAGGTAATCGGAAATCTTGCTCTGTTCATCGCGGTAGAAGGGCCCGCTGAGGGCAAGGATAAAGAAACCGATGAGCAGAAGAACTGCATTGAAAGCAACCGAAAAATTGTCGGTAACCAGCATGTTATGATAAAGGGAAGCTTGCCGATCCCATTGCTGCAGATTGAAAATAAAGAGTGCCGCAACGGAAAGTGCAGCTGCAGGAAAGATTGCTTTGCGGAGATTGAGCATCTCGAGCAGCAGCAGGCCTATGCCTGCAAAAGATAGTAATACCAGTGTATTGGGTTCCATGTTCATGGCTTACCGGAGGGCTAATTCCAACAAATGATCTAATGCAGGTTGTGCCAGCTGAAGCACGGGAGCGGGATAGAGCCCGAGAGCAATTATCCCAAAACAAATAAACAGCAAAGGAATTGCTTCCATGATGCTGAGGTCTTTAAAACCTTCAGTAGCGGAACTTGCGGTTCCAAGCATAATGCGCTGGAAAGCTCTAAGCATGTAGGCAGCGCCTAGAATCACAGAAAATCCGGCCGCAACACCGAGCACAGTATTGTATTCATAAACACTAAAAAGGAGCAGAAATTCTCCAATGAAACCACTTGTAAGCGGAAGGCCTATACTACCCAGCAAAACAATGGCAAACAGAGTAGTAAATACGGGAGCTTGTTGCCTGATGCCGCCTAATTCGGAAATAAAAAGCGTACCTGTCCTTCTTCTGATGAGTTCTGCGATGTAGAAAAGACCAACCACATACAGCCCGTGAGAAACCATCTGAAAGGCAGCGCCCTGAAATCCATGCACACTAAAAGTAAAGACACCTGCACTGATTAAACCAACGTGAGCCAGAGATGAAAAAGCCAAAAGTTTTTTAAAATCATCTTGAGCAAATGCAAGAACAGATCCGTAAATCAAACCTCCAACACACAGTATCAAAACAACGGGAATAGCCAATTCAACGGCTTCCGGCAGGATGGGAATTAGCCAGCGAAGCAGACTATAAATACCCATTTTGAGCATCAGGCCACTCAGCAACATGCTTCCTGCAGCCGGAGCTTCGCGATAGGTATCGGCCTGCCATGTATGAAAGGGTACTATCGGAATTTTAATCGCAAAAGCGAGAAAGAAACCGATGAACACCAGCAGTTGTTCTGTCGGCTCAAGGCTTAGCTGTGCAAGGTTAACCCAGAGAAAATCACCCGAACGGAAGTAGAGCCAGATGAAAGAAATCAACATGAGCAATGAACCTGCCAGGGTGTAAACAAAGAATTTGAAAACAACTCTCCCAACCTGCTGCTTATCTGTGTTATCGCTCCAGAGCAGTGCTATAAAGTATATTGGGATTAGCGCAAGTTCCCAAAAGATGTAATAGAGCAAACCGTCCGTTGCCAAAAAAACACCATTGAGAGCAAAGTGCATCAATGAAATGAGCGCAAAGAATGCAGAAGGGCGATCGGGTTTTCCGGAGCCGGCAGCAAGAATGATCAAAGGCATCAGAAAGTTGGTGAGCAACAACATAAGCATGCTCAGACCATCAAGCGTTAAATGAAATCTAATGGCCGGGCGACTAATCCATGGTAGGTCTACCATCATAGGAGCTTCGGGATTCATTCCAAACTGCAGTGCAAGATAAGCAGTCAGCACTGCTGCTGCAGCCGAGAATACAAGCGCTATTCTGCGGGCATAAGCTTGTCCGCCGGCCAGCACTGCCAGCAGGCTCAGCAAAGGGAAACAGAGTATGATGAGTAATGATGTCACGCCTGCTGTTTATACCATG
>CAZUHX010000040.1:0-1179 GCA_964620795.1 uncultured Chitinophagaceae bacterium | reverse complement strand
AGAAAAATAAAAAGATCAATGCTATGCAAACCACCATCACCAGTAAATAGAAACCGATATAACCGGTTTGCAGTTTCCTGATGTTCTGTGCGCTCAAGGATATTAACTTTCCGGAGAGCTCTACTATTCCGTCAATCAAAAGTCGGTCTACAAAAGTATAAGCCTGTCGGGCGGTAACCATCAGTGGATTTAAAATAGTTGCTGCATAGAGTTCATCTACAAAAAACTTTTTGTTGGCCAGACGTGGAAATCCCGTAAGGCTTTCATCGGAGCCGGGAATTGATGCGCCAGGTTTAAACCGGGACCAGGCCAGACCTATACCGGTAATACCGATGATGACAGCTGCCGCAATAAGCATAAGTTCTGTTTGGAGCGAGGCATGATGTGCATGAGAGGGCGCTCCGATGATCGGAGAAAGGAAATGCTTTAGCCAATGGGTTCCGATGAATTCAGGAAGCCCTATTGCACCTCCTATGGCAGCAAGCAAAGCGAGTACAACAAGCGGAAGTGTGATCAGTGATGGCGACTCATGCAAATGATGCCTTTGCTCTTCAGTTCCTCTGAATTCTCCGTAGAAAGTAAGGAATACCAATCGGAACATATAGAAGGCCGTGAGCAGTGAAGCCAATGAGGCGATAATCCACAACACCACAGAATGTTCAAAAACGCCGGCAAGTATTTCATCTTTCGAAAAGAAACCGGAAAGTGGGGGAACACCGGCAATAGCCAGGGAAGAAACCAGGAATGTTAAATGCGTAACGGGCATTTTCTTTTTCAAACCACCCATGTTGCGAATATCTTGTTCGCCATGCAGTGCATGAATCACAGAGCCCGAACCAAGGAAAAGACAGGCTTTGAAAAAGGCATGGGTAATCACGTGGAAAACGGCGGTGGAATAGGCGCCACAACCCAATGCCAGAAACATGAGTCCTAACTGTGATACTGTAGAGTATGCCAGGACTTTTTTGATATCGTTTTGCCACACACCGATGATGGCTGCGAAAAGGGCAGTTGCAGCACCGGTCCAGGCTACAATTTCAAGGGTGAGGGGTGCCAGTTCAAACAGAAAATTGGTTCTCACCAACAGATAAATACCGGCGGTGACCATGGTTGCGGCATGGATCAGGGCCGAAACGGGAGTCGGGCCTGCCATGGCATCGGGAAGCCAGGTGTAGAGAG
>CAZUHX010000039.1:7359-16941 GCA_964620795.1 uncultured Chitinophagaceae bacterium | reverse complement strand
GAGAAATCGTTCCCAGCAGCGCGGCCTGACGAGAACCGGCAAGGGAGTTCAGAAAAGTGGCGCGAAATCGCCGTTCCATCGAAGCAATATCTTCTGAAAGTAAAACCATGATTTCAGAATAACATGACCATCGCACTCTTTGTTTTCAAAGGCTTTAAGTAAATCGCCGTGACTGATTACTTCATTTGGTTCAATAGTTTGTTGCCATTTGCATCAAATTGTCAATATTTGCTACGAGCGATTTGTTGAAACCTGTTTATGCCATCCAGTTCCGGTATTCCGTCCAAAAAAAATCTCAAGCCACATAAGGCTGATGCAAGCATTGGTATTCCTGAAACCCGATACTTCCTCAACAAGGAAGCATTTGATGAAGCGGTAGGCAGGGAATTTATCCGTTATGCGAATGAGCTTACTGATTCCGGCAAGCAGTGTTTTGTAGGGCTTTCTCACGGTAAGTCTCCGGCAGGCGCTTATGCCTACATTCTTGAGCACTACCACGAGCTCAGAAAGCCTGATCAGATTCTTTACACTTTTGTGAATGCCCCGCTTGAACGGCAGCGCTCACTGGAGGGCGTTAGTGATGCGCGTTTCTTTATTCGGCGCCTTTTCAGAACAGGCCGTGTAAGCAGAGCCCAGGTGATTGGCTATCAATTTAAACGTGAAAGCCTTGAAGCATATGTGGCAGACTTTAATCGTTCAGTTGCAGACTATTTAAAAAAGCAAAAGAAAGACGGACTGGATTTTGTTTTTCTTGCCAGTGATCCCACAGGAAGAGTTGCAGCCATTGACAGGCAATCTGAGGCATTTGATTCCAAAGAAATTGCCCTGCTTGTTCATTGTGGGAATGATCCTGAACTCACGGCTACGCCTCACTTCCTTCTGCGTTCGTCGCGTATTGCCTTTCTCGCCACCAAAGCCGATAAACGCCGTCCGCTGGCCTGGTTGTATGCCGTAAAACCGGAAGCCTCCGAAAGCCCCGGATTTCTGCGTTTTCTTCCGGAGATTGAAAAGCGGATGACGGTATTTATTGATGATCACGCATTGACCTGGCCACAGATCGAGATAAGCCGCAAAACCCCATATGGAAATACTGTAATCAGAGTAGATACGGCCAATCCTTATCGCGCCGATGCGGAAATGAAACTTCCGGTGGTGATACTGATCCACGGCTTTCTGGGTTTAAACTCCTACGACGGACTTCTGGCCAATATTCCATCGCACAAATACATTGCGGCGGCCATGCATTACGGTTCTATTCCAAACGACCTTCCTCCGGATGAATACTCGCATCACCTTGCGAAAAATATTGAGGCTGTAGTTGAGTTTTTCGGAAAAAACGGGCACCCGGTCTATCTGTTTGATCATTCGATGGGCAACATCTATTTTATGATGATTGACAAAGAGTTGCCCAAGTATCCGGGAATACGGAAACACCTTCGGGGAAGAATCGGAGCCAATCCTTTTTTCGGAGAGGAGTCTAAACACGCCATCATCGGATTTTTAGACAACGTTATTTTGCCTGCTCTTTCACTGATCAAAGGACCTTTTTCCAAAGGGATGTTGCTCACGCTGCGCACGCTGATTCCTCTTGATCCCAAGTGGATGGTGCGCAGAAGAGGCATTAACTTGTCTGACTGGCTGATCAGAAAAGAAAGCGGCATGAGAGATCGCATCTGGGCTGCGGCCAAAGAACGGATTCTCTATCTGATGACCAATATGGATTCGCTCCCGCATCTGAACCGTATTCCAATTGAGCGGGCGCTCAATCGCCTTCCGGCCAAGGTCTTTGCCATTCAGACACATTCTGCGCTCCAGCAGAGTATTGTTTTCGACAAGCAGAAAGGCCTTCACCACATGCCTGCGGCAGGAATTCCCGTGCTTATACTCAAGAGCGAGCGTGACGGAGTGGCAAAGTATGTAGATCGCATTTATCAGGGAAAAGGTGTAGAAGTCATGGATGTTACAAATCCTAAGGAAAAGGATTTATTCAGAGAACATCTTTACCACATGATAGAGCCGCACAAGACCACAGAAATTATTGATCAGTTCATCAGACAGACCGAAGCCGCTTCGGAATCTAAGTGAAGAACCCCGTAGCCCTGCTTCTGCTTACAAGAATTGAATTCAGCGTATAGAGATCAGGCTTTTTCCTCATGGATCATTTGATCGAGGGCAGAGCGATAACTATCGCCTATAGGCAATAATTTACCGGCCACTTCTACATTTTTTGAATGGATCTTTTCCAGATTATTCAGGGAAATGATGAAGGATTTATGAATTCGGATAAAGCGTTTTGCCGGAAGGCGCTCCAGCAGGTTTTTCAGGGTGAGGCGTGCGACCACTTTGGGTTGTGAGCGCAAATGAATCTGGATATAATCATCCAGACCTTCAACATAGAGAATATCTTTAATAAGAATACGATGGAGTTTGTAATCTGCCCTGATAAGAATACTGTCTTCTCTTCCGTCCTGATGTCTGCTCAGGATTTCTCTCGATGCTTTTTCTACTGCCAGCTGAAAACGCTCCAGCGTAAATGGTTTCAGCAGATAATCCACGGCATTCACATTAAAGCCTTCCACGGCAAATTCTGGATGAGCAGTATTAAAAATCAAATGCGGTGGATGCTCCAGTTGTTTATAGAATTCAAGACCATTTTTCACCGGCATACTGATATCCAGAAAAATCAGATCTACAGGGAAATTATGAAGATGTCTGAGGGCTTCGGTTTGTCTGGTAAAAAGTCCTTCCATCCGCAAGTCGGGGCATTGCTTGCTGTAGAGCTCAATGATCTCAAGAGAGAGCGGTTCGTCATCTAAGGCTATGGCACGAATCATATAAGAGGGAATGTGAGTTTAGTCTGATAAAAACCGGCTATGTTTTGCATGGATAAATTATATCTGCCGGGGAAGTAATGCTCCAGTCGTTTTCGGGTATTCATAATCCCTGTTTCGGTTCCCATCAGTGCAGGATCGGTTTCATTCACGATGCTGTTTCCCACCTCAAACTCCAGCTTGCGCGGAGAAATGGTTACATGAATATGAATTCTTGTAAGCTTGTCGGGATCAATACCAAACTTGAATGCATTTTCTACAAATGGCACAAGCAACATGGGAGGAAGTTTCCAGGAATCAGGATCGCCTTCTACAGAAAAGCTGATTTCACCGCTGCGTTCGTCGGTGCGCAGTCGCTGAAGCTCAACATAATCCCGGAGATAATCCAATTCCTTACTCAGAGCTATCAGGTCGGTTGTGCTTTCTGTAACCAGATAGCGCATGATTCCGCTGAGTTTAATGAGTGCTTTAGGCGCTTCTGATGAATTCTTAAGTGTTAATGCATAGATTGCATTGATGGTATTGAAAAGAAAATGAGGGTTAATCTGAGCCTTCAGCAGGTTAAGTTCAGACCTGGTCTTTTCATCACTTATGGTTCGGAGGCGGTTTTGCGTTTGTAACAGCAAAGAACCTGCCACTGAAATCAAAAAAAACAACAAAACAAACATCTGTCCCGATCTGATGGCTCCATGATGCCATGGTTCATGATGATGGTGGTGATGATGATGATGGTAGTGGTGCAATGAATGATGAGGAAAAAGAAGTTTCGGCAAAAACAGAATCAGCGCAAAGCAAAAGATCAGAATAATGACATAGAGAATATATTTTTTTCTGAAATACAGTTTGGGAATGATCCAGTGATAGTGTAACTCGAAAAACAGGAACATCAGAAAGAAAGTGCTGAGATACCGAACCGGGTATTCCCAGGCCCTTCCGTGCGGCACTATGGGCAAGAGAAGCGGGAACAGCAGAAATACCATTCCTGTAGAAAAATGAATCAGAAGCTCCCTGCGGGAAATGAAGGTGCGAAATAACACATATCCAATTTAGTTAATAAATAAATGCCTTGGCAATAAGTTCGGGCAGCGGGCAAATTGTGTAGGTCAAACAGCCGTTACAGACCCTCAACGGATGCGGGATCATCTCCCCTCAAAATACGAAATCGCTTTCTGGCCTCCATCACATGCAGTGAATTGCTGTAATCTGAGATGATCTTCTGATACAACTCCATAGCCTTCGTTTTATCGCGGATCTGATGATCAAAAATTCCTGCCAAAAGAAATGCCGCATCATCGGCAAGGATTTCACGGGGATAAGTTTTAAGAAGTTGCTCCAAAAGGGGAATGGCTCCGCTAAAGTCCTTTTTGTCTGAACGAATTCTTGCTTTCATGTACAGAATATCATCGGTTAGCGGCGTTCCCGGAAAAGATTTACTGAGCGAATCCAGCAGCAGTATGGCCGAATCAGAAAGATTTTGAAACCTCAGCAATTCAGCAGATGCATAAAGACCAAGAGCATCATAGCTTGTATCCAGACCCGAATTATCTGTGATAAAAACATATAATTCTATGGCATTATTTGAAATCAGTCTGGATGTTGCAGATTTCAAGACTTCCATCTGGCTGGAAGCCCTTTCAAAATCGCCTCTGAAGTAAGATAGCCTGGCATTCCTGAAGCGGGCTTCTTCTCCCAATTCGCTGTCCTTTTCATCTTTGTCAACCTGGCCGTAAAGAAGTGAGGCTTCCCAGATTTCGCCTGCCAGCAAATAAAAATCACCCAAAGAAAGCTTGGTCTGGTTGCGCACTGAGGAAGAAAGACCCGGGAGCTTCAGCAAGTCTTCTGCAGTTTGAATGGCTGAGTCGATCTGATGAAGCCAGAAACCGTATAAATCTGCCAGTTCTTTGAGCGAACCTGCAGTGTGCGGCCCCCTGCCCGCTTCACGTATAAACTGTTGATAGTCTGCCTTAAGCGCCAGCAAATCATCATTGCTGTATGCAGAACCTGATGTAAGTCTTTGCTTTCGTGTCTGAAGAAGTTCAAGACGGGCTGAATAATAAAGAGGTGTGGATGGCCCTTTGTCGCAAACAAACTGAAAGGCTGAAACCGCTTCGTCATAAAAACCTTCTTCCCTGGCCATTTTACCGATCTCCATCAATTTTTCACCCATCATTTTTTTTCGGCGGTCCAGGGCTTTCAGCTGCACTATGGCCTCTGTAAAATCTCGTTTCTGAAGAAAAATCCAGACCAGTAAATCGGTGTAAACATCAGCAGGCTCTGCCCCGTTCAACCTCTTGTACAGTTCTGCCTCCAGCGCATCATACATCTTGTATGAAAATGCCTTCCCCGTTAAACTCATTTTTATCTGAGAAAAAACTGCGGGATTGACCAGCAACTTGTCGGAGAAACGCTGAGCAGCCTCCTCAAATTTTCCCGAACGCATCAGCACTTTGGCCATTTCAATTCCGAAATAAGTGTTGTCGCCCAGCAGCTGATTTCCTCGTTCATAAACACGCAATACCTCCTCATACAGTTCTGCACTTTCCAGCAGATTGGCCAGCTTGCGTATTACAGGCTCTGAAGGAGAAAGCGCTTTATACAGTTTCTCAAGAATTTCTGCAGACTCCTTCTGCTTTCCTGTCTTGCGAAACAAGACAGCCAGATCTACCGCATACGCTTGCTCGGATGAGAACTTTCTGATTTGCTTCCTGATTACCTTTTCAAGTGCATCATTTTGCTTTAGCGCCACTAAGGCCTGCGTCAGTGCTGTGTAGTAAACGGTTTCCTGCTCCTTTTCCCATAATTCCTGCAGCAAAGCAGCCGCTTTCGTTGCCTCACCGCTTTGCAGGTAACTCATGGCCAGGGTAGAATCTCTGCTGAGTGTCTGCGCAGAAAGTCTGCTTTCAGCCATTAAACCAATACAAAAAACTAAAAATATCCTCCGCAACATGCCTTAAAGATAGACTTCCTGAGAGCAGCCTTCAAATCAGATTGGCACTTTAGCAAACTTTTTCTATTGATAAAGCCGTTTGCTAAATCAAAATATGCGAATTATTTTTACTGAATGAAAGAGGCGAGATGGAAATTGATGACCGCAGATACGTTGCTAACAGAGCAGTTACAACAGGCCTTGCCGATGCTTCCCCTGAGCCTGTTGAGAATGCTGATCAGAAGAGGGATACACACCTATGATGAGGCGCGCAGATTCTTTGCGCCCAGCCTGGCCGATCTTCACGACCCCTTTCTCATGAAGGGCATGGAAGCTGCAGTGAAGCGCGTAAGACTGGCCATGGAAAAGGAGGAGAAAATTCTGATTTACGGAGATTATGATGTTGACGGAACCACCTCAGTGGCTTTGGTCTGCAGCTGGATGCGCGATGTTCATCCGCACATTGATTTTTATGTTCCCAACCGATACACGGAAGGTTATGGGATTTCTTTTCAGGGGGTTGATTATGCCGCAGAACACGGCTTTTCGCTCATCATTGCGCTTGACTGCGGAATCAAAGAGGCGGTTAAAGTAGAGTATGCCCGCGAAAAAGGAATTGATTTCATTATCTGCGATCACCACCTGCCGGGGCCTGAAATACCTGCCGCAGTAGCAGTACTGGATCCCAAACAGTCTGATTGTCCCTATCCTTACAAGGAACTCAGCGGTTGCGGTGTGGGCTTCAAACTGATGCAGGCGCTGGGTATGGTGATGGGGCGTGATCCCCGTGAGTTATACCGACTCATGGATCTTCTCGCAGTAAGTATTGCATCTGATATTGTTCCGATTACCGGTGAAAACCGTGTACTGGCCTGGTTCGGCTTGCAGCAGCTGAATGAGGCGCCCTGCGGCGGATTGCGGGAGCTGATTCAACTGAGCGGCATCAAAAGAAAACTCGGAATATCGGAAGTGGTTTTTAGCCTGGGGCCACGGATCAATGCTGCCGGAAGAATGGAAGATGCGCGCTTCGCAGTGAAATTATTGTTGGGTGAGGCACATGCCGAAGAAACCAGAGAGCATGCCGACAAGCTGCAGGAAATGAACAAAAACCGGCAGACCTTAGACCGGGACATCACTGCAGAGGCGCTGGGCAAAATTGAATCCGATCCCGTCTTGCGCGAGCGTTATACCACGGTATTGTGCGATCCCGGATGGCATAAAGGAGTGATCGGAATTGTAGCTTCGCGTCTGATCGAATCTTATTACCGACCCACCATCATCCTCACCGAATCGGAAGGAAAACTGGCCGGTTCGGCAAGATCTATTCGTGGCTTTGATTTGTATGAAGCCATTTATGAATGCAGGGAACATTTGCTTCAATTTGGCGGACACACATTTGCGGCAGGGCTGAGCATGAAGCCCGAGCAGCTTCCGGCCTTCGCCGAAAAATTTGAAACCATTGCCCGACAAAGATTAAAGCCGGAAGACATGATTCCCGAAATAGAAATAGAAGGAGAAGTTCAGTTGGGGGAACTCACCGATAAATACTATCGTCTGATACAACGTTTTGCGCCCTTTGGTCCCGGAAACATGCGGCCGGTATTGCTTAGCCGGGGAGTACGCGATACAGGATTTGCACGTCTGCTTAAGGATGAACATCTCAAGCTCAATCTTCAGCAAGGCACAAACGGTGTACGATTCAATGCGATAGGCTTCAGGATGGCACAGCATCTTGAACTGGTGCGCAACGGGCCGGTCGACATCGTTTACACATTAGAAGAAAATGAATGGAACGGACAGATCAGCCTGCAGCTGCAACTTAAAGACATCCGCGCAGCAGAAGCCTGAGTTATTTGCTCTTTTCTACCCTGTTTAGAATATCCTGCATCATTTCTATCTGCAGCTGCTGTACTTCAAGCAAACGTTGCTGCTGATGCATCACCAGATGATCTATCTTTTCATGCAGCATCCGGATCTCCAATTCAGATTTCAGATTGACCATATAATCTTTTTTGGCGCGTTCCCTGTCTTTCTCCTCCTGCCGGTTCTGGCTCATCATGATGATGGGCGCCTGAATGGCCGCGATGCAAGATAAAATGAGATTGAGCAAAATAAACGGATAGGGGTCAAAGCCCCGGTTGCCCAGCCAGTACACGTTGAGAATAATCCAGCAAACAATAAAAACCCCGAAAAAAATAATGAATCCCCAGGAGCCGCCAAACTCGGCCACCAGGTCTGCCAGTCGCTGACCTATACTCAGTTCTTCCTGCAGATCGGGATCTGTTTTTTCAGTAATGAGGGTGTTGGCTGATACGGAATCCAGCACACTGCGTTCTATTTCTGACAGCTCACCGATTTCTCTGGCCATCAACTCCTGCATATACTGTTGCCGGAAGCGGTTTAGTTCAGAAATGGAAAGGGTACTTTTCGGACCAAAATCCGGTTTTTCCTTCCTGATCAATTCCATCAGACCCTCGCGTATGGTGGCCCCCGAAACTTTGTCGGCCGAAGGAAAAGATCGGCCGCTTAAATCGCTGATAAATTGTGCCATGGAAAAGGGTTTGCCGTTAAAGGTAAAAAAGCTTCCGCCAACACCTTTAAAATTCTAAAAAAACCTAAGACCGGATGCTGTTTAATTAAAGCAGGCTGAATACGAATATGCTCTCAGAAAAATACTTTAGGTTTGATACATGAATCAACGTTTTCTGATGGAAGAGCCCGAACAGCCGGCTGTAAAACCCGACGAACTGGTAGAAAAGTTTGCCGGAGGAATGATGAAGTTTGATAACAAATTTCTGGAGCAGAGAAGGGTGTTCCTTTGGGGTCCCGTCCATGATGAGTCTGCCGAAAAAGTAGTGAACCGCCTCCTGTTTCTTGAAGCTTCTGATCCGGGCAAAGACATTTTCTTCTACATCAACAGTCCAGGAGGAATGGTCACTTCAGGTATGGTGATATACGACACCATGCGCATGATCAGCAGTCCGGTGCATACCATCTGTATGGGTCTTGCCGCATCTATGGGCTCCATCCTGCTCAGCGGTGGAACCAAGGGCAAGCGTTACATATTTCCCCACGGCAGGGTGATGATTCACCAGCCATCGCTGGGCGGTATGTACGGACAGGCAGCCGATATCGAAATCACTGCCCGCGAAATACAAAAGACCAAAGAACTCAGTGCGCGCATCCTGGCCGAAAACTGCGGAAAATCCTATGAGCAGGTGATGGGCGATTTCGACCGCGACTTCTGGATGAATGCAGAAGAAGCTGTGGCTTATGGCATTGCTGATCAGGTAAGCACTTCACTCCTGTGATCATGACCGGATCCGATCAGCATGTTGAGGTAGCCCGGCTGCAGAAATCCATTGCCCGTGAGTTGGGCATGTCTGCGGATAATCTGTTGTTCAACTTCAAAGCCAAGAACGACACCATCAGACTTGATCTCGTCACCATCAATCCTCGGCATGATCAGTCGTTTCTGTTTCAGACTACGGTGGGCACGGATAAGCTTGATGCTTTGAAGAAAATGCTCGATTACATTGCACAGCATTTTCACCACGAAAACTCCATGACCATTCAGTGGATCAGGGTGGGTGAAAACAAACTGCACACCTCTTACTTCCGCGCCAAAAATATGTATGAGGCCCTCGACAAGTTTTATTACGGAAGAGAGATGAATCAGTATAAGATATTCAGTATTAGTCTGAATCCGGTGAGTTGAAACCATAAATCTTTGGTCAGTGTCAGTAAGATTTAAAAACAGCTACCGATGGATCTTACTTGTGTTTTCTCTGCTTTTCAGCCTGATTTTTGCGGAAATTCTTCTCC
>CAZUHX010000039.1:0-7349 GCA_964620795.1 uncultured Chitinophagaceae bacterium | reverse complement strand
ACCTATGGCGAAAAAAATGGAGGCCAGTACCTTTCTCCTTTCCCGAACTTTGATGATCGTTTTTTATTGTATCCTCCCTCAACAGATTCACTGCTCAGTGAATGTTTTGAGTTCAGAAACTTCAGGAGATCCAATAGTCTGGGTCTGATTTCAGACGATTTTGATTTTAAAAAGGATACCGGTTTGTTTCGAATCATCACTTTCGGTGACAGCAATACAGAAGGTATTGGTGCGGTTAAAGATTCCAGCTGGCCAGCTCAGCTGGAGACTTATGCCAGGCAACTTTATCCGGGGCGGAAAATAGAAGTTATCAATGCAGGCATTGCCGGAAGTGATATGGTCTTTTCTCTCGACTTGCTGGAGCAAAAATTGATTCGGGCGGCGCCGGATCTGGTCATTCTTGAAACCAATCCTACCGATCTGGATGATCTTGCCATTCGCGGCGGTTTTGAGCGCTTTCAAAATGACAAAATTCAGCTCAGAAGAGAGGCTCCGGTCTGGGAATTCTTTTACGCCCATTCCAAATTATTCCGTGCTTTCTTTCATTCGATATATGAAACAGATTTCTACTTCCGAACAGTAAAAGAGCAAGCATCAGATAAAGTTTTTACAGAACAACTCATTGACAAGCTGCTGAGCAGATACTCTGAGATTTGCAGGAGACAGCATACTTATCCTTGTGTGCTGATCAATGCATCGCTCAATGATTTACAAATGCCTGTTGCCCACAGACTCCACTACCGCTTGATAAGCAGGCTGTGTAAAGAAAAACAGATAAAGTATTTAGATATATTTTCAGCTTACAATGAAATTCCATCAGCTGAATGCGGGAAATATTTCTGGCCCGTTGACCGGCATCCCAATGCAATAGGCTATAGCGTGATGGCTAAAGCTTCCTCAGAATTTTTAGCTATTCCGCTGAGTGGCGGTAGGCCTTGAGGTAGCCGGATTTCTTTAAACCTTCAAAAATCCCCTCTGCCATTTTTTGGTAACCAAAGCTGTTGTGATGGCCGTTTTGTTGCCAGAAAAGTTCAGATATTTTGTCGGTCTTTCCTTGAGTAAGTTCATTAAAAAAAGGCATCAGATCACAGTAATAAAGACTATCTGTAGGCGGCAGTACATTTGCGACCGAAAGTACATCACAGTTGTATTTTTTGTTTTCAATCTCAAATCTGTACGGTTGAAAAACGACAAATACTTTTAAGTTATCTGCGCCTGCCCTTGCATGATACAATTGAAGGGCTTGCTTCAACTTGAGCAAGTCCATCTCTGTTTTATCGCCGGCAAGATGTAAGAGCTGTGCCAGATTTCCCGTTGCTGCATCAATGATACGGTACAATAAACTTACCGATTTTATTCGTTCGGTAAAGGGCAAGGATTTACTTTGGTGCAAAGATATATCGTTGAAGCGCTCAAGGCCGCCCCGAGCATGGATGTCGACCAGTACATCTCCAGATGCTATGGTTTGAATAATGACATCAGGCTTAATTGAATATAGTGTATCTATATATTCTTTATAATTATATATAGGATCAGAACCGCATACCCCTGCATTAAAAACTTCGACACGGTAATTGTTTTCTTTAAAAAGAATGCGCAACTGGTTTACATACGAGGAATCTTCAGGAGCTCCATCGCCTTCTGTAAAGGAATCTCCAAGCGCTAAAATTCTGAGTGTTCCAACCTGTTTCGGTCGGTTCCAGTCGGCAGTATCAGAAAATCCGAGACCATTGGTTTTGCGATAATATTTAAACTCGGGAGCTTCAAGTACATGTATGGTATCGGGACTCCAATGATGTGACTGGGGTATATTTTTTGTTTCATACATACTCCGGTAACCCCAGCCATTCAGTTCGGGGGCAGTTTTGGCAGTATCCGTGATATAGAGGCATGCTTCGGCACACATCAGGCTGAAACATAGCGAAAGCCAGATCATACACACTGACTCAGCCATTGGCCTTTGTTTAATTTGCCACCAGCGGCGGCAGATATTATATCCGGCAAAGGCAGCCATCACATAAATCATCAGATGTGTGTGCCACTTAATGGCAATAAAGCCCTGCCTGCTGATCCAGAAATATTCCCAGAGCAGATACAAAAGCAACAAGCAGGCTATCGCAAGCAAAGCGACAGCCCGGATCCGGAATATCAATCCGGTTCGGTATCCTGTTGAATTCATTTGCTACCGAAATTTTGATCTGCACCTGCCTCCCACAGCAACTGCAGTTCGGGGAAAGTGTCAACAAAATTTTCGGCTCTGAGCGCATCTACCGCCTCTATGCTTCTTCTGAACTCCTTCTGAAGATTTCCCTCCTCCGAATTCATATATGCCAAAACAGCCTGAATGTGCTGCCTGATATGATTATATCTATCCGGTTCCTGCAAGTACTCCGTTTCAAACTGAGTATAGAGCGATGAAACTTGCTGCTTCAGGGCAGCCGGAAGATGAATGATGCTGAAAGCTTTGGGATAAAACAAAATATAAAGATTCACACGCTCCGGCTGAACAAGACCGGTGGAGGTAAGGTGTCTGTAAAATTCAGGAATATGAAAAATATTAAATACGCTTACTGTAACATTCACCCCGAAATACAAATCGGGACATTCGCGCTGAATGGTTCTGATGTTCTCTTCAATCTGCTCCCACTGCTGGCCTTTGCGCTGATAATCGCCTCTGCCGCCCATTCCATCCAAACTTGCCCATACGTCTACCTGCCGGAACTTTTTCCATAAGTCAGTGACCTGATGCCTCTTGAATCTTAACACAGATAGATTAGTATTATAAGTCAAATTCACATCTGTTTTGCCAATGCTGATCAAATGTTCCAGACTGCGGTAATGCTCCTCCATAAATAATGGTTCTCCCCCGGCAAAGTGAAGTCGTTCAACAGAAGGCAACAGGCCTTCAAAAGACTTCCAGAATTTTTCCTCGTCTTCAATGGGCTTAAATTGCCGTGGATCACCTTCTTTAACCTTGCCAAGTTTCAACTCTTCCTCAAACCAAAGCGAACTGTATTCACTATTACAAATTCTGCATTTGTAGTTACACTTATTTGAAAACCGGATATCAATGACCGGAACGGTATTAACCGGAAGTGTTCCATCCGGCTCAGTGAGAGATATACGGTCTTTAAATCTCAAAAAATCGCGATTGTAACTATGTCTTTCGCTGGGTTTGCCCAGTTCTTCATACTTATAGCAATTTCCGCAAATACTGCTCTGCTTTCCCTCCAGCATATTTTTACGGATCTGCTTCATCTTTTCAGAATTCCATGAACTCAGTAAATCCGGATCTTTTCTCAGATCTCCAATTTCATTCCCGTCATAAACTGCCGACATGCAACAGGGAGAGACTTTTCCATTGGTTTGCGCATGAAGCTGAATCCAGGGAGACATACAAAAAACCTTACTATCATTGAGCAATTGATCCCTGAAGTCCGGTTCGGGCAGCTGGGGTTCAGGCTTCGGAAAGAAGCGGTTTTGCAGTTGTTCAAACCAATTCATATTTTATTCAATTGCGCCGGTTAAAAGGTAAAGAAGACTTGCATGCAGAAACATTCAGTTAAAGTAAATGTAATTTGGCCGGATTAACATATATAGAAAAATTAGCATTGTTTTATATGTTAGTCTTACTGGAGCATTTACATCCATCAAACATTAAAATTAGCTCATCCTCATCAACCGTCATGACCAGTACTCCAAATCTTTTCTGTTGAACGAAAGCGTGCGCCAGGGGGTGGAGGGGCCGGCCGCCGGCCGGGTGGCGACTCGCCACGGAACCCCCGCAACACCCGGCCCCCCGCATGAGATTCGCTGAGTTTTGATGTAAATGCTGCCATGCGGGGGGAGGCGCCCAAATTCACAAAAAAAACTCGTTATAAATCATAAGGAACTCCTTTGATGTATGATTCATTCTCCGGCAGATTTTTTAAGATGCTTCTTTATTTCAGGCAGTAAAAAATTTGCAAGCAGCGAATAACCTTTGCTATTGTGATGGCCGTCTACCGGCCAATAATGCATTCCCAGTAGCGAGTTACAGCGATTGGGGACAATGCCCAGACGCCCTTTAAGGCGATCTCTGCAGTCAAACTCTTTGCTATACTTCGGCAAGAGATCAACAAATGCAATGTCTTCTCTCCCATTCAGTTTGCTTAAAACGGAATGTCCATCAATGAAATATTTGCCCTTTTCAATCTCTCCAATATTGGGCATGAGCAGAACAATCAGGCGGGCATTATTGTCTCTTACGGTTGCAGTGGTTTGATTCAAACAATCTGCTGCTGCACTTTTCAGAAAGCTAAGTTCAGTCTCTTCCAGCACCTTAGGCCGCATCAATTCATCAATACCGAGCGCAGATTGAATGCCCAGTCTGAAAATCATATTCATGGCAAACAAGGGTTCCCAGGCAGGCCCCGGCCGAAATCTGATGGTACTGTCGGGCTGCCAGCGCTCCAAACCGCCTTTCACTGCAATATCGGTGAGCAAATCGTTGCTGCTTAAAGTTTGAATCACCAGATCCGGACGAAAAACCTGAAGCCGCTCTTTGAAATTTACCGCATTCACGCAAGGATCAGAACCCTGTATGCCGGCATTCATGACGCGGTATCTGTGCACAGAATCTCCCTGCTGCAGCAAACGCTGCAATACGGCAGGATACGATTCATCCTGCTCCGCTCCCACTCCCTCGGTAAAAGAATCGCCAAGCACCAAAATCCGAATTTCATTGGCCGTCTTTGCCGTGTCCCAGTTTTGATCGGCAAAGCCCAGGGCATTGGTGGTTCTGCGGTGAATAAACTCTCCGCGATCCATTACAAATACCGAATCCGGCGGATAAGTGCGGTAAGGTGATTCAAATTTTGATTCATACACCGAAGCATAACACCCACCAATCTTTTCCATATACGTTTTTCCTATACCTGTTATCATCAGCAGGCTTTCAGCTGCCATAAGGCCCATAAAGACAGCAAACAGGGTAATTCTCCAATTGGTATCGGGCTTTAACACAGCTCTTCGGCTTAGGGCCGAAAGAAGCCTGTCAAGCAGATACCAGCAAAACACATACGGCATCAAATGGGTATGCCACTTTATAAAATAGAGACCTACCCGGCGATACCAGTAAATTTCCCAGCACAAATAAGCCAGAAGCGCACAGTGAAACAGACTGCGGTATGTCATGGTACCGCTGAACTTCAGATTCACCTCCGGAAAAAACCGAAAGCGCGAATCGGCACTCCAATTACGAAGAGATCGAAAATCTGCGCCTGAGCTTTTACGGCCTTCCACAGCAGCAAAATAATCAATTCAAAAACATCCGGGGAATCAGCCCGCCCAATTCTCGCGATCCAGGCTTCGGTAATGAATCGCCTCTGCCAAATGCTCCAGACCAATCGCCTCGCTTCCGGCCAGATCGGCAATGGTTCTGCTCACCTTCAGAATGCGGTCATAAGCGCGGGCCGAAAGATTCAACTTCTGCATGGCCTTACCCAGCATCAGCCTGCCCGCTTCCGGAATTTCACAGTACTGCTGAATCATGGCGCCCTCCATCTGCGCATTGCAATAGATCCCCTCTTTCTCCGCAAACCGCTGCCGCTGTCGCTCACGCACCGCCATCACCCGCTCGCGTATGGCCGCACTGCCTTCCGAACGCGACGGCGAACCCAGCTCACTGAAAGGAACAGGCGTAACCTCGACATGCAGATCTATGCGATCCATGAGCGGACCACTGATCCTGTTCAGGTATTTTTGCACCGAGCCCGGCGGACAAACACATTCTTTGTCGGGATGGTTGTAATAACCACACGGGCAAGGATTCATCGAGGCAACCAGCATAAAACTCGAAGGATAGGTAATCGAAAACTGAGAACGTGAAATGGTTACCCGCCTCTCCTCCATCGGCTGTCGCATCACCTCCAGCACGGCCCGTTTGAATTCCGGCAACTCATCCAGAAACAATACCCCGTGATGTGCCAGAGAAATCTCTCCCGGTTTAGGAAAACTCCCCCCACCTACTAGGGCCACATCGCTCACCGTATGATGGGGCGCTCTGAATGGCCGCTCATGCAATAAAGCTACCTTGCCCTGCAGCTTACCCGCCACCGAATGAATCTTGGTGGTTTCCAGGGCCTCCGAAAGACTGAGCGGCGGTAAAATTCCCGGCAGGCGCTTGGCAAGCATGGTCTTTCCGGCCCCGGGCGGACCAATGAGAATCAGATTGTGGCCTCCGCAGGCTGCAATCTCCATGGCTCTTTTAATATTGTCCTGCCCTTTCACCTCACTAAAATCAGGACCCTGTACCGACTGCACTTGCATAAAATCGTCCCGGGCATCTGCCGCAATCCGGCTCAGTCCGCCCTTACCCGACAAAAAGCCAGTAACCTGTCCCAGGTCTTCGGCTCCGTAAACTTCCACCTGATTCACAATGGCTGCCTCTCGCGCATTCTCCAAAGGCACGATCAAACCGCGGAAACCTTCCCGCCTCGCCTGTATGGCAATGGGCAAGGCCCCGCGAATAGGCTGCAAACTGCCATCGAGCGACAGTTCACCCATGATTACAAAATCATTCAGAAGATCGGGAGGAATCTGCCCCGAGGCGGCAAGAATACCCACCGCCATCGATAGATCATATGCAGAACCCTCCTTGCGGATATCTGCCGGTGCCAGATTAACCACCACCTTTTCGCGGGGCATCGAAAACCCATGCTGACGCATGGCCGTATTCATCCGCTGAAAAGACTCGCGGATGGCATTGTCGGGCAGACCCACCAGATAAAACTTGGTACCCTTGCCGACACTTACCTCTACCGTGATGGTCACCGCATCAACCCCGTAAACAGCACTTCCGAAAACCTTAGATAAAGTCATTACAAACACAAAAATAACAATCCGCAACATTTATATTGTTTCGGAAATTATTTAAGCGTTTAAAATCAACCGAACAAACTCAGCTGCTGATCTTTCAGCTGAAACGAACGGCGGTGAAAGGGAGACATCCCGTGCTCCAGCATTGCCTGCCGGTGCCGGGCCGTTCCATAGCCCTTATTGTCTTTCCAGTGATAAACGGGATATTGCTCGTGCATCCGCATCATCTCTTCATCGCGGTATGTCTTCGCCAGCACAGAGGCTGCAGCAATATGCGCATAACGGGCGTCGCCCTCAATCATACACTGAAAGGGAACCTCCCTCCAGGGCAGAAAACGATTTCCGTCGACCAGCAAAAAATCGGGAATCTGCTTCAGCTTAGCCAAAGCCAGATGCATGGCTTTATATGTAGCCTGCAAAATATTGATCCGGTCTATCTCAGCTGCCGAAACAGAACCCAGCCCAAAGTCGAGCGCTCCCGCCTCAATCAC
>CAZUHX010000038.1:0-17201 GCA_964620795.1 uncultured Chitinophagaceae bacterium | reverse complement strand
GCGCCGAATAAAATGAAGACCGCGGTGAAAAGAAATACGTGAATGATGGTGGGTAGAAGAATGCCGAAAAGGAAGAAAAAGCCTTGTAGTTTGTATAGGGTACTGCCAATAACCAGAGCGGCAAAAACAAGCAACATTTTGTATATGATATTGTCAAATATGACCATGGCCAGCGCTGAAGCAAAAGCAAGAAACAGCAGAAGATTGGAGACCATCTGGTCTGCGCCCACGGCCATGAAGTTGAGAAAGAACAAGGCGGCGCAAAGCATGCCGAGCCAGATGAAATCGAGCTTTCCGCTGGTGAAGTAATCTCTTTTGTGCAGCCAGCTGATTTCGGTGAGGTAGTGCAGCGGACCAAGCACGGCATATACAAATAGAAATAATTCGAAAGGCAGTACCCAGGCCAATGCCGCAGAAATCAGCATCAATACGATATTTATCTGGTCGAGTCTTGCAGTAGTCATGCGGTTTAACCGTTGATGCCCGGAATTTTGGGCAGGTGATGGGCCAGTTCGGCCTGTGCGATTTTGTCGGCCTGTGCGAGAGCGTCATTTACAGCCTCGCAAAGCATTTTTTCGAGCTCGGCTCCCGTTACTGCTCCCGAGATTTGGATGGAGGTTACTTTCCGGTTTCCGTTGGCAGAAACGGTCACGGCCTTGTTGGAAGACTGAACAGAAATCTGATCCAGCTTTTCCTTAGTGGCTTCCATTTTTTGTTTCAGCTCCATGAGCTGTTTCATCTGGTCTAAGAATCCCATATTTTATCTTTTCATGTTATCAAACTGAAGCGGATAGCCGAAGTCCTGTTTTTTGAGTGCGGCCATAACTGCCTGAAGATCATCAATGCTCTTGGCCGTTACCCTCACCAGCTGATCCATCTGTGCTGCCTGTACTTTCAGTCCGGTATCTTTCACTGCCTTTGAAATCTTTTTCATGGCCTCTTTGTCCAGTCCGTTGCGCAGCACAATTTCTTTGCGGATCATGGCTCCCGAGGCGTAATGCTCCTTGCTCATGTCGAAGGCGCGCGGGTCTATTCCCTGTTTCGAACTGCGGGTAAGTATAATGTCCTCAATGGTTTTCAGTTGCATATCATTGCTGGTGATCACCAAGAGTTTGAGGTCTTTCTTATTCAGTTCAATTTCGGTATTGGAGCCTTGAAAATCGTAGCGTGTGCTGATTTCCTTTTTGGCCACATTAATGGCGTTCTCCACGGTTTGCGGGTCAACTTTACTTTGGATGTCGAAAGAGGGCATATGAAATTATTTGGCGTATTGCTTGAGAAATTGTTGTCCGGCGGCGCTCATGCGATGGCGGTATTTTTTGCCTGCATATTCCACCACCCAGCCCGGAACGGGCGAAAGATAAAAATCAGCCTTGGCGAATTCCCGTCCGCGAACGAGCCAGATCAGGTATCCTGCAGCTTTGCCCGGGAGTCGGCTTGTATCGGAAGCTTCAATAAAGGCGGTAAGCATTTTTACATTTTCTCCTTCTATGCTCAGGCTGGCCTGTGAGGGAGGGAAATATACCACATCGGCATAATCGGCGAAGCGGTACAGGGAATCCATGGCCATTGCCGGCATTTGGGCATAAAGGCCTGCGGGAAGCAGGAGAAAGGCAATCAGCCGGAGGTGGATCATGCAGCAAATTTAAACGGAAAGCCAAGAGCACACAAAGGCGATGTGCCGGTCTTTTCCTATCATTGTGCAAAGCTTTGTCTTGAAAAAACTGATTTCAGCTCTTTTGGTGTTGTTGTTTGCGTCTTCCGCAGACTTGCATTCGCAGGATACGGCTCATGTTCCGTTTTTTGCGGCGGGCTGTTTTGAAAGCGATGGTTATGCAGAATTTCAGGCAGTAATCAGTCAGCTGGGCAAGAGTCCTGCGGGCTATACAGGTCTTGGTGTTTACTGGGTGGTGAACCACCGTTTTGTGAGCGGAATTTCGGGTTTTATGCTGGCGAGCAGCGAGGGGCTCGATCAGTACTATCCGGTAAGTGATACGGTAAGTGATCCGCCTTCGTCTCGCATCTGGTCTGCCGGACTTTCTTTCGGCTATCAGTTTTTTCACGATAAAAAATTCTCTCTGCAGCCCGATCTGTATGCCGGCTGGGGGTGGTTTAGGTTTACTCCTTACAAGAGCAGCGAACTGAGCAGGCACTTTGGCGTACTGTGGCCCAGAGTGAATGCCACATGGAATGCCAATAAAAATTTCAGACTGGGTTTGGGTCTGGGTTATCGCGCAGCCCTGGGCCAAGGCATAGATGCCGTGAGAGCTGCGGATCTTGGGGGAGTAAGCGGGCAGGTTTTTATACGTATTGGAACTTTTTAGAGTTCTTTCAAACATCCCGACTTCCTCCACAAAGCTGTTTCACACTTACATATATTTGCCTGGTGAAAACGATTTGGGCTTTGTTTCTCACCCTTATCTTGCTGCTGCCTTCTGTACTGCAGCTGGGTGTGATGGGTTGGTTTGAAATCAATCGAAGCCGTATCGTCTCAGAATTGTGTGTGAACCGCAATCGTCCTCAGCTTCATTGCAACGGAAAATGTTATCTCAAGCAACAGCTCAAAAAGACGGAGGAGCAGAAGCAAAAGCAAATTTTGCGTTGGCATCAGCAGGAATGGAACTGCATGGAGATACAAGCTGTAGCACTTCCGCCAACACCTTTCAGTACAGAGGATATAACTTATCTGCAACCGTCCGGCATATTCCCTGAGGCTGTCATGTCATTCATGGAGAGCCCTCCACCCGAACAAAGGAACGCATGATCATTTCTTTGTTCACATTATAAACTTTAAAATATGACCAATTGGATGTGGCCGGTTGTTTTACCGACCCTTCTGCTGTGGGCGCAGCCTGCGGTATGTCAATCATGTTGCAGCTCCGGAGGAGGCGCGGGCTGCAGCATACTTCCCGGCGTATATACCCAAATGGCAGGTATCCGTTTTGTGCACAGCCGCTTCAATTCGGTATATCCCCAAAGTCTGATTCCTGAAAAGTCAGGGCAGAAGACAGATGAACACCTCTACCATCTGGAGGCATTTGCCCGATTTAATCTATGGCAGCGCCTGCAGGCTTCGGTTTTTATTCCCTGGGAGCGGATTGAACGCATAGAGACAGGCAAAACGGTTGTTCAGCAGGGGATGTCGGACCTCAGTCTGATGCTTCAATATGGACTGTTTTCACAAAGCCGTTTTGATGGCCGAGCGTTCAAACATCAGCTGCGATTTGGAGCGGGAGTTAAACTTCCTTCCGGAAAATTTCGTTTTGATAATCAGTCTATGTTTTCCACCAATCTTCAAACCGGTTCAGGCAGTACGGATGTGCTTATGCAAGTTCAATATACCCTGCGTAAAGATTCCTGGGGGCTGAATGCCTGGCAAAACACCCGGCTAAACACAGCAAACCGGCAGGGATTTCGCTTTGGTCATCAATTGCAATATGCAGTTCAGGCATTTTACTGGTACGAAATTGGAAAGCTTGGGCTGATGCCTTCTGCGGGTTTCAGCTTTACCCAGCAACTGCCCAATTTTCGCGATCAAAAAAAGTTGACATACACCGGCCTGGAAATACTGCATGCCTCGATAGGATTCGATCTTTACTGGCGTAATCTCATTTTTACTTCAGCCTTTCAGCCACGCCTTTGGCAGCACTTAAACTGGAGCGGTGAGCAGTATAATCTATGGCGTCTGGAAGCCGGAGTTTATTTTCAGTTTTCTTTTCCCACAAAATCAAAAAACAAAACAACTAAAAATGAATAACAAAAACATCAAACTGTTTTGCGGAGCAGCTCTGCTGTTGGCAGTAACTTTTCAATCTTGCAAGAAAGAAGAGAACAGTCCGCCGGTAATCACTATTTCTACTCCTGCATCAGCTGCCTTGATTGGCCTGGCCGATTCAATACGGATCAGCGGAACAGCCTCTGATGATAAAGAGCTGCATGAAATGAGCATCACTTTAACTGAAATGGCTCCCGACACCATGGTTTTCAGTCAATATCCTTATGTGCATGCAAAGGAAAGCTTCAATTTCAGCGCAGCATACAAGCCCAAAGCAGCAGGATCTTATCTGCTGAAGGTAACTGCAGAAGACCACGATGGCGGGCAAAGCAGCAAGGAAGTGATTTTTAATGTTGCGCCCTGATCAGGAATACTGTTCAGGCCTGCGCTTTAGATTAAAGCATTTTGATAAATCTGCTGATTTCAATCGCTGAGGAGGCGGGTGAATAAACGAATTCGCAGTCGCTCCAGCGGGGCGCTCTGAACAGCGGTTTATAGTTGTTGGAAAAGGCAAAGGGTTCGGTGGGAATACCCATGAATCCTTTGTCCATTTTCTGATTTCCGTTTAAATCCTGAAATGCACTGATGGCGTATTTTCCATAAGGAAGATCGTGGATAGACAGTTTTGCCGTGCTGCGGCCACGGGGATCAACTTTAAAATATTTCACCGCCTTGTTGCTGTTGGGAAAATCTTCGCTGTATTCGTTCAGGGCAATGTAAATCGGTGCTTCCGACTCGCGGATATTGCTGAAGGTGACTTCCAGCGGCTGAATCTTATCATTTGGCACCGCCGAAATGAGCGCGGGCAGAATACAAAAGGCAACAATCTTTTTAAACATCATTCTCATAAAACATCAATTCTGCCTGAATGTTTTCGTTTAACTTGTGAAACCATTTTCTGCCGGATGTCTTCAAAACGTATTTTATTTTTTCCATACAGTCTGATGTCGCACTATCTGCGGTGCATTCAGGCTGCACGCTTTCTGCGGCATGATTATGAAATTCTGTTTGCCGATTGTGCGGCATACCGGAAGTACATGGATGCTGAGAGATTTGGAAAGTTTCACGCTCCCGGACCTGATGCCGAAGAAGTCATTCGATTATCGTCCCGCTTTGATTTCAGCTGGCTCAATGAAAAAATGCTGGAGGAGAGTTTTCTGGCACAACTCAAAGCCATTGAGCAATTGAAACCTGAAGTTCTGGCGGGCGACAATAGTTTTAGTTTGCGCATGGCAGCAGAAAAAACCGGCATTCCGTATATCGGCATTCAGAATGCTTACATGAGTAAGTATTATGCCATACAGCGGAGAATGAGCAGGCTGCATCCTAAAACATCTCAGGTTGAAATGCTGCCGCCGCCGCTTTATCGCTGGCTGGTGCGCACAGCCGAATCATTTCAGATGCGAAAAATTCATGCGCCATTCCGCAGACTTCGCAAAAAATACGGCCTGCCCGAAACCGAAACTTTTCCCGATGAGCTGGAGGGGAATTTCAATCTGTTGTGTGATCTGCCGGAGATTTTTCCGCAGAAAAATCTTCCTGAAAATTATTTGTTCTGTGGGCCTCTGATGTATGAAAACAAATCGGCAGACGAATCACTATTGGCGGAACTAAAAAACAACAAGCCGGGAATTTTGGTTAGCATGGGCAGTTCAGGCAGCTTTGCTGCTGTTGAAGTGCTCAATCATCCCGCTTTTGCGGCATACAATATTATCGCAGCCGGCGATCAGCAGCGGGTGCTCAATGCGCCTCACATCATCCACCGGCCGTTTGTGAACGCCCGCAGTCTGGAGGGGCAATTAAACCTCTTCATTTTCCATGCAGGAAACGGCAGTATGTATGAAGCGCTGCGGCAGGCATTGCCCATGCTTACCGCTCCGTTTATTTTTGAACAGGAATGGAACGAACAACGGATCCTTGAACTGAAGCTGGGAGCCAGCCTGCGTCCGGCAAAAAAACCTGCAGAAGTGATTGCATTGATTGAAAATTGGCTGCCCAAGGGGCATACAGGACCTTTGTTGCAATTTCAGGAACAGCTGATACATCATAAACCGGAGGAGATGATTCGTGAAGTTTTTTCAAGAGCAAGCGGTAAAATGACAGAAAGCAAGTTTTGAAATATGAAAAAACACAATATCAATTGTGATATATTGGGTTAATCAAACTATGTTTTTACGATGAAATGGGGCGCCTCCCCGCTGCGCGGTGCCGGGTGTTGCGGGGGTTCCGTGGCGTGCCGCCACCCGGCCTTCGGCCGGCCCCTCCACCCCCTGGCGCGGCTTTCCGATTCAACGACCGCCCCGGTCAATAGAAAGGAATCAGAGAAACCGCCGGGGCAGAATGCACAGATGAGCTAATTTTGACAACCAATTGGTCTAACTCCGACAAGCCCGACATATGACAACTTATCTCACATTAATTTTATTGATATGTTCAAACGCTTTCATGACCCTGGCATGGTACGGGCATTTGAAATTCAAAGAGTGGGGCTGGTTCAAGACCGAGAATTTATTCTTACTGATCCTGCTCAGCTGGGGCCTGGCCTTTGCGGAATACTGTTTTCAGGTACCTGCCAACCGCATAGGGTATAAGGCCTTTGGCGGGCCTTTCAGCCTTGTTCAGCTAAAGGTCATTCAGGAAGTGATCACCTTATCGGTTTTCACGGTATTCTCACTTCTGTTTTTTAAAGAAGAGAGCCTTCGATGGAATCATCTTGCCGGTTTTGCATGCCTGATAATGGCAGTGTATTTTATGTTCAGGAAATAGATTCAGACCAATGAAACTCCATAAACAAAAGAGCAGTGGTTGATCAATCCCGGTTATACGAGCCAAAATTGTTCAATCCCTTTTCTTTATTGAATGCTGCCTTGGTAGGCCCGCACTTATACAGCTATATTTGAAAAAAATATACCATAAAACTCACCTTTGTTTTGTAAGAAGATATCTGATTTAAGCAAGTGCCGGTTTGAGCCTCCGGCGCGCTGCTCGGGCCGGCAGGGAAGACCTTGCCGGCTTTTTTTAACTTTGTTGTACACTCCCTGAATCATGAGACATCTATTGATACTTGCTATAAGTTTTATCTCTTATTGCGCAATGGCGCAAACGACAGCCCTGACCGAGAAGGGTGAAACAGTGATTCTGTATCCCGACGGCACCTGGAAATACAGCAGCACCGATGAACCTGCGCTTCGGGAAATTCCGGTTAACACAGATAATTTTGTTAAACCGCTTGATGCTACTTTTCAGGTGAAGAGCAAATCTGTGCCGGGTGCAGCTGTCTGGATTAGCCCGAAACTCTGGTCTTTTGAAAAAGGAAAGGGTGAAGATGCTGCCGAATATGAATTCAACCTGCGCAATGAAGATGCTTATGGCATGATGATCACCGAAGGAATTGAGATCCCTTTGCTTTCACTCAGAGATATAGCCATCGAAAATGCGCGCAGAGCTGCTCCCGATTTAGAGATCAAGAAGGAAGAGTACAGAACGGTAAACGGTGTGAACGTGCTTTGCCTTCAGATGAATGCCACAATACGAGGCATTCCGTTTTCATATCTAAATTATTATTACAGCAGCAAATCCGGAAGTATTCAACTGCTCACCTACACCTCTGCCAATCTTTTCAACGGATATCGTTCACGCATGGAAATGTTGCTCAACGGCTTGGTCAAGCCCGAATGATTTAAACATTTCATTCCTGAAAACAGTTAAAGAATCATGGGTTATTTCTTATTCTGTTTTCTGATTTGCGTGTTTCAGCAGACTTCTGCTCAAACCGTCAAGCGTGATTATGATTTGTTTCTCTGGGGAAATAAAGTTGGAAGCGTAATTACAGAAAAGACGCTGCGGGCTGATACCGGAGTCGTTTATCTTCTGGAAAGCCATACCAAGGCAAAAGTACTGTGGATCAACCGCTCGGTTTATACCCGCAATCTTGTTGAATTCAGACATGGAAAAATATACAGTGTAGATTATTACGCCATCGAAGATGGCAAGCGCAGCCGCTGGACAAAAATCAGTCGGCATCCAGAAGGTTATCTTGTAGAAAATGCAGCGGGGAAAAAGCAGATTCGAAACTTGCCTTTTAATTGTATCGCAACCATTTATTTTCACGGAATGCCCTCCGGCACCGAAATGCTGGATGAAACCGGTGCCGGTCTTACTTCAATAAGTACCAAAGGACCCAATTGCATAGAATACAAAGCCCTCGACGGTTCAAAGAATTTGTTTTGGTATAAAAACGGAAAGGTTGAGAAAGCAGAGTTTCACCTCAGCATAGCCACAGTGAGTATGCTTCCCACTCCCTGAATATCAGTATTTGACAAGCCGGCTTTCAGCAGACTTTTCATTCTTCATGCTTGCTTTAAGCAGATAAATTCCTGCAGGAATTCTTTCAACATTTATCCTGATTTGACGGCCGTTTGCTCTCTGCTCAGCAACGATGGGAATCTTCTCGCCCAATGCAGTAAAGAGTTCCATTTCCTGCACATCATCTTTTAATTCCAGATAAATTTCATGATTGGCCGGATTGGGATATAAGCGCATTTCTGTTGCATCTGGTTCCCGTCCTGAGGAGCTGCCGCATGGACCGGGGCTTGTACTTGCCACACCAAAGAGCAGTGCGGCAATGCAGGCATTGTCGTAGGTTTCTCCGTCGCAACCGCACACAGGATCATAGAGAGGTGCATCGCAACATAGCCCCGGCGGATCACAGATCAAACTGGTATCAATGCAATCTCCCGTTACATAAATATTCATACAGCTCGAGTCAACACAGTATTGCCCCTGCGGCCCCAGTGCCTCCACATAAAAGCAAACACGGTAGTTGCCTGTTGCCGCATACACATGATCGGGATTTTGCAGAACCGAACTGTCGCCGTCGCCAAAGACCCATGTGCGGCTCAGAATAATCGTTCCGGATGCTTGAGATACAAAACGAACGGTATCTCTGTTTCTGGAATAGCTAAACTGTGCATCACACCAGCTTTGGGGCACACACGCGCCTTGTGTCCAGGAGGCTATACCCGCATTCTGCGCAAAGCAGCTGTTCTGGTAAGTAATGGAATCACATCCGCAAACGGGGTCAATCACCGCAGGGCAGGGACAAGAAAGACAAATCAGGGAAGTGTCCATGCAGGAAGTAGGCGGATTAAACAAACAAGGTCCCGGAGTCCATGCCGTAATTCCGTGTCGGTAATAGGCCTCGCATGAATTATTGTACGTAATGGAGTCGCAGCCGCAAACGGGATCGATGACCGTGAGGCAAGCGACAGTCGGGTCAATGACGGAGCTGTCTTTACAACTCAGCAGACCCATATTGCTCCACGAAAGCGCATCTATCCAGAATTCTGTGGATGCCGGTATGAAACCACAACCGCCATATATCTTTCCGCCGGTAAAGCTGATCTCACAAGAGTCGGCATAATTGCTCAAAACCGGCATAGGTAAAGCGAGCCGGGTGTAACTGAGTTGAGATTGCAATGTTTCCCATTTCATTTGCTGTACAATCTGCCCCCTGAAAAGGAAACGCACTTCAACTGAAACTGTGTCCCGCTGCAGATAACCCGGATCATTTACACAAGGCGGGAATTGGATTTTATACCAAAAGACAAGACTGTCGGGTCTGCCCTGAAGCGGAAAACGGGCAGAGGTAACTGCTTTCAAAAAGCCGTTGGCATGCAGATTTAAAGAGTATTGTCCCTGATAGGCATTAAGTCCTGAATCTTGTCGAATAATGTAAGGATCCCAAGGAGGAAGAGTTAAGGGGTGCGAATTGATACTCCAGCGGTCAGGAACAGGCCCGGGATTCCAGTTTTCAAATCCCGGATTGGGAATTTGAGACAAAAGTATGACCGGAAACAAAAAGAAGAACAGGAATATACCGTTTTTCATGACGCTTCTTTGAATGGAAGATGTAAACATTAGGAAGTTTCGTTGCATTCAATTCAATCAAATCCGATGTAAAATTATGACACTGCCCGGTATTTTTTTGCTTTGAAAATTTCAAATACCGCTACAGACTTTTTTGGCACAACTTGCTTTCTGAAATAAAAAAAGCCTGCATTTCTGCAGGCTTTTTATCATTTTATGAGTCTCAAACTTTTCTCACGCGAAGCAGCAGTACTCCGTAGCGGTCAGATTTGTCCTGATGATTATAGGGTACATTCTTTTTCACTGTGGGAGTAATTCCCTGTGCCGACTCCAAATGCTTTTCATATTCAACCTCAAACTGTGGCTTTAACTGCTCAGAAAGATTCCAGGGAATCGAGATAGGTTCGGTGGGCGTAGGGTGTGAGTGAATATCAACAGCCATCAGGAAATGACCGCCGGGCTTAAGAACACGACCTATTTCAGACAATGTCTTGGGAAGATCTTCAACATGATCCAGTGAATTAATGGATGTGACCACGTCTATTGAATTATCGGCAAAAGGCATGTTTTCAGAATAACCTTTTACGTAAGTCATTTTGTGCTGGTCTCCTCCCAGCTTAAGATATTCGTCTGCAAGAGGGTCGAATCCGATTCTTTCGGCAGCATTATCCATAAACTCCATACTGCCTCTTGGTCCGCAACCGATATCAATGACCTTTTTGCCGCTGTAAAAATTTTTGTCTACATCAAAAGAAGCAGTAAACATAAACTCGTAATGCGCATTACCCAAAACCTTCTCCTGAGCTTTCTTTACTTTCCAGAACTTCAGTTCTTCATGCTCCTTGATCTGTTTTACGATAGAATCAGGCATGGGAACAAAGCGCAAAAGGCGCACAAGTACTTCTAAAACTAAATATTTCATTAAATTAATTTACCCGCTAAGAAAAGGAATTTGTCATAAATCGCAACTAAAATCTTACGATTTATAAAATAAAATATGATTTAATAATTCATATGATCCTGTTTGCATTGATGATAAAAAACAGATTGGGCAAATAGATTTTATAAAAATATGGTTTGTGAAGCTCAGCCGGCTTCATTCATGCGCCAGACCGAAATCAGACAACCTGGCCAAATGTTTTTGAACTCAGCTCGATTTGTTTTTTGAAAGTCAGGCAGCTTAAACAGGTTTAATAAAACCCGAAAAACAGCCCAGGACCTCTATACTGCTCTGAATGGTCTGAAGAAAATTTTCACCGTGTGTAATACTTTTTGTGCGGTCGAAACCTGAATGAGAAATAAGCTTGCTGGAGTTTTGCTTTTCAGCAGATGAAAATACTGAGCAATTGTACTTGTCATCTTTCAGACCTATTCTACAATCAGTACTTTTTTCCTGAAATCCGGTTTCCCGTAATGGTCTTTTGCATGGCTGAGCGGAAGCGAAGCATATCGTCCGGTCTTTTCATCAGGTGCTTCATGCTTACGCCTGAGTTGACCCTCTTTCTCCAGCGTCTGAAAGAAGATGTTTTGAGCTCTTTGCGCATCAGATCAATGACGCCCGATTCATTCAGCCCGAATTGTATGGCAATGGCTTCAAAGGGAGTGCGGTCTTCCCAGGCCATTTCAATGATGCGGTCTATGTCTTCACGGCTTAATTCCATATCTCACGAAACAAAAAAAAGACCGTTCGGTTCCCGCTTTTAATCCCCCCCAAACTTTTTCTTAAATGCCTCCGCATTTCCCACTTCCTTCTGCTGCTTTTTCAGCAACAGAAAATCACCGATCACCAGCATATCCAATCCTGTGTTCAGAAAACATTCCCATGCCTGCTTCGGATGTTCAACAATGGGCTCGCCACGCACATTAAATGAAGTATTGATCAAAACAGGCACCCCCGTAATCGCTCCGAATTTTTTAAGCAATCGGTAAAATCTTCCGTTGCTCTCCTCCCGCACCGTTTGTACCCGCGCACTTCCGTCAACATGGGTTACCGCGGGTAAGCTTCCTCTCCAGGCATACAAACGCTCGAGTAAATCCTTGTCGTCTGTCCGTTCCGGTTTTTTATAATCCCGCACAGGCGCAACCAGAAGCATATAGGGTGATGCTACTTCCAGATCAAAAAACCGGCCGGCATCTTCTTCAGGTACTGCAGGGGCAAACGGACGAAACCCTTCTCTGAATTTGACCTGCAGATTCAGCTTCTTCTGCATGTCCTGAGCGCGTGGGTCGGCAAGCACCGAACGGTTGCCCAGCGCCCGCGGGCCCCATTCCATCTGCCCCTGAAACCAGCCACAGCTTAATCCATCAGACAAATGTCCGGCTACCTTTTCCAGCAGCTGAGATTCATCATCAAATTCTTCATATATCGCTCCGGCATCATCCAGAACTTTTCGAATATCATTCTTTCCGTATTCAGAGCCCAGATATACCGAAGACATTTCCGAAACTTTATTTCGCGGCTGATTCTTGCCGATGTGCCAGGCCGCGAGTGCTGCGCCCAAAGCGCCGCCGGCATCTCCTGCCGCCGGCTGTATCCATAAGTTTTCTGCTATTCCGCTTCTGAGCAGCTTGCCATTGGCTACACAGTTTAAGGCTACACCGCCGCTTAATACCAGATTTTTACAGCCCGTTGCTTTTACAGCATGCGCCGCCATTCTCAATACTCCCTCTTCTGTTACTTGTTGAATCGCCAGCGCCAGATCCGCATGAGCCTGTGTAAACCGGCTTTCTTCCCGGCGTCTCGGCAGACCAAACAGTTTCTCCCAGGCCTCATCTTTCGTCATGCTCAGGCCGGTGGCATATTGAAAATAAGCGGGATTGAGCCAGCAGGAGCCATCAGAATACAGCTCTATCAAATCACTTAAAATCTTATTCTTAAAATGAATGGTTTGTTGCGATTCAGGGTCTCCGTAAGGTGCAAGCCCCATCAGTTTATATTCGCCGGAATTCACCCGAAAACCCAGGTAATAAGTGAATGCCGAATACAACAGACCGAGAGAATTCGGGAAGTGCATTTCTTCCAAAATCCTGATACTGTTGCCTTCCCCCCGTGCTATGGAAGCTGTGCTCCATTCTCCCACCCCGTCTATGGTCAGAATGGCGGCCTCAGAGAAAGGAGAGGGGAAAAACGTACTTGCCGCGTGCGATAAATGATGCTCCGGATACATCCATTGAAGATCTTTACGTAAAGGGCCAATCTGCTCAAGTTCCTTTCTGATCAAATCCTTCAGAAACAACTTTTCTTTTACCCATACCGGCACGGAGGCGATAAAAGATCGCCAGCCTCTCGGAGCATAGTCGTAGTAGGTTTCCAACAATCGCTCAAACTTCAAAAAAGGCTTGTCGTAAAAAGCCACCACTTCCAGCGAATCCGTGCCTATCCCGGCCTTCTCTAAACAAAACCGAACAGCATTTTCCGGAAAGCGTGGATCATGCTTTTGCCGGCTGAAACGCTCTTCCTGCGCCGCAGCTACGATCTGCCCGTTGTGCAGCAGCACTGCAGCCGAGTCGTGGTAGTATGCAGAAATGCCCAGGATATACATATGCCTCAGGAACAGAGTATACGTGCAAAACGAAATACCTCTTCAAAAGTATTGTAGAGCGGTGCCGGTGCCACGCGAATCACATCCGGCTCACGCCAGTCGGCCACAATGCCGGCTGCTTCCAGTTTCCGGAAAAGTTGCTTCCCGTTGTGCAAAGTCTGAATAGACAATTGTGATCCGCGCTGAGCAGGATCGGAAGGCGTAATGATCCGAAACGGAACCTCCTTCTTGTCCTTCGAAAAATGCTGAATCAGAAATTCCAGATAGCCCGTGAGCAGCAGAGATTTTTCGCGGATGCGCTTCATGCCTGCCTCATCAAACAAATCAAGAGATGCGCGGTGTGCGGCCATATTCATCACGGGCGCATTGCTCATCTGCCAGCCCGCTGCTCCCCTGGCAGGCACAAAATGTCGCTGCATCGAAAAGCGGGTCTCTTCATCGTTGCCCCACCAGCCTGCAAGCCTCGGAAGCTCTGGGTTGTTTCCGTGGCGCTCATGCACAAAAATCCCGCTTACCGCACCCGGTCCCGAATTCAGATATTTATACGAACACCAGGTGGCAAAATCAACATTCCATTTGTGCAGCTCCAGCGGCACATTTCCGATGGCATGTGCCAGATCCAACCCCAGTACAATGCCCAGTTTTTTCGCTTTGCGCGAAATAGCCGGTATATCAAAATATTGACCTGTGTAATAATTTACGGCACCCAGCAGAAACAAAGCCGTTTCGCCGGCATGTGCGTCCATCTGCTTGAGTATGTCGGATGTGCGCAAGCACACTTCTCCCTGCCTTGGCTGCAATTCCAGAATGTTTTTGTCGGGCGACAGACCGTGCCAGCGTATCTGTTGCTCAACGGCATAAAAATCTGAAGGGAAAGCAGAAGACTCAATCATGATCTTGCGCTTCTTCCCCTGCGGACGATAAAAGCTGGCCATCAGCAGATTCAGGTTCACCGTGAGCTGATTCATGCACACCACCTCATTCTTTCGGGCACCCGTGAGTGCACAAAGCGAATCGGTAAAATAATGGTGGTAATAGAACCACGGCCTCCTTGAATGTAAATGCCCTTCTACCCCCAGTGTTCTCCAATCCTGCAATTCTTCCATGAGGTATTTCTCGGCTGCTACCGGCTGAAGACCCAGCGAGTTTCCGCAGAAATAAATCATGGGATTCCCCTGGATGGAAGGCAGAAAAAACTTCTTGCGGAACGATTTCAGCGCATCGGCCTTATCCAGTTTTTTGGCAAAGGCTGCAGTAGCTTCAAATTTCATATTCATCTATTTGGGCGCTCCAAATGATCCGGGCGGAAGCCCAAGCCATTCGAGTGCATTTTGATACAGGAGTTTTTCTTTCAATGCGCTCGCAATCGGCATTCGTTCAATCAGCGAGCCCGCAACCTCTTCACCCAACGGAAACGGATAGTCTGAACCCAGCATCACCTTGTCTTCACCCATCAGCCGAATCACAAATTGAAGAAAATCAGGATCATGAATCAGCGAATCCACATAAAACCGGCCCAGATAATCGCGCGGATTCACCTCATTGTCGAGTGCGGTGAGATCGGGTCTCACCAGAAATCCCTGTTCGATCCGCCCGATGGTAGCAGGAAAGGATCCGCCCCCATGCGCAAAGGCCACCCTTAGCTTCGGAAAGCGCTCGAACACACCGCCGAAAATCATCGAAGCAATGGCCCGTGCACTTTCGGCAGGCATGCCCACCAGCCAGGGCAACCAATATTTTTTCATCTGCCCTGCACCCATCATGTTCCAGGGATGCACAAACACACACATCCCCAGCGCTTCCGCTGCCTCATAGACTGCAAAAAACTTTTTCTCATTCAGGTTTTCGTCGTTCACATTCGTGCCGATTTCAATGCCCCGCAAACCCAGTCCGGCACAGCGCTCCAACTCCTGCACAGCCAGCTCTGCCGATTGCATCGGAATGGTGCCCAGACCTGCAAAACGATCCGGATAACGGGCAACTACCGAAGCAATATGATCATTCAGAAAGCGTGAAGTGTCTAATGCATCAAGAGGCCTTGCCCAATAATTGAAAAGGACAGGAATGGTAGAAAGCACCTGAACATGCACACCGTGATGGTCGCACTCCTCCACTCTTTTTTCAGGATCCCAGCAGTTGGACTGAATCTCTCGGAAAAATTCATCATCCTTCATCATCCGCGCACAACAAGGCTTGTGATGATCCAGATGAATAAATCCTCCGTAGCCGAATTTATCGGCCCAGCGCGGTAAATGCTCCGGCAAAATATGGGTATGGATGTCTATCTTGAAAGACATGGGGCATAAAGGTAAGCGAATTGAGGCATTGCGCTCATTCCAACAGAGATTGTGTGTCCTTTGCCGATGGAATGGGATGTTACCACTTCGAGGCCAATAAAACACCGGTGCCGGCCGCTGTGGGGAAAGTCTGCAATTTTAATTTAGGCGCCTCCCCGCTGGCGGGGCCGGGTGTTGCGGGGGTTCCGTGGCCTGTTGTAGGGGCAGAAAATCTTCTGCCCCTACAACATGCCACCCGGCCTTCGGCCGGCCCCTCCACCCCCCGGCGCGGCCAGTCGGGCTTGCGTGAACCGCCACGGCTTTGAACTGCCTCCCGGGACTCTGCTCTCTGAAGTATATCCAACTGACCATAACAGCCGATACGCCCGCATACATAGCTACCGCCGCGGGTAAGCCGGACCACAACTCAGAGGCCCTGAACCAGTCGCCGCTTAGCCATATCCAGCCCAGCATGCCGCCTGCCCGAACCATCTCCAAGCCCCAGGACATTCTGTTCCCGTCCATTAAACTCGTATATGAAAAAACTGAATAAAAAATGAAGGCCCCGTAAACCAGCATCTGTGTGCCGGGCAAATCTGAAATCCGGTTAAACAAATAAAGCGCAAGCACAAGGGTTACCACCAACTGTATGGCCGACCAGCTCTTCATCAGCAAACTTGCTGAAGTTTGATATTTAACCTGATCATATACGTTTTCCCACACTTTGACCGGATACTTTTCTTTTACGTCCTCAGGCCTCCAGCCGGTAGGCATAAACCAGATTCTGAATTTATCACTCCACTTCTTCGTGTGCCAGGCATCGCTTAGAATCAGAAAAAAATGCTGAACAGAAATCCAGAGCGGATTCCAGCTTTTTACCGGTCGTTTTACTCCATATACAGGCGGTACTTCATCTAATTCTTCCTGAAAGGTGCCAAACCATTTATCCCATAAAACAAAAATCGGAGCGTAATTCTTGTCCAGATATTCCGGATTGATGGCATGATGCACCCGGTGATGCGAAGGCGTCATCAGAAACTTTTCCAGAAAGCCCATCTTTCCGATCAGGCGGGTGTGGTACCAGAATTGAAGAAAAAGATGAACAGGAGCAACCATGGCAAAAATTTCTGCAGGTACACCCAGAAGGGCCATCGGAAGAAGGAAAAACGGATAGTAGGAAAAGACATCTGATATCGGCTGACGAAGGGCGCAGGCAAGATTGTATTCCTCACTGCTGTGGTGAATAATGTGGCGGTTCCAGAAGATATTCACCCGGTGCTCTATGCGGTGAATCCAGTACTGGGCAAAATCAAGACCTATGAAAGACAAGGCCACCGTCCAGCCGTTGACCGGCAAACTAAAGAATGCAATATGATCCCTGAGCCAGCTGTAGCTGATGATCGAAATTCCCAGTCCCAGCACATCTTTGGTGATATTGGTCACTCCTGAACTAAGGCTCGATACGGCATCCATTAAATTGCTTACCTCGGTGCCCCGCATATAGCTCACGGCCAGTTCCAGCAGCATCAATACGATAAAAACAGGAATGGCGATATTGAGCGCCATGGCATAGGTTTCCATCTCCCTTCAGATTTATAGGTAAAGTTACAAAAGCTTAGGAGACAAGAGCCTTTGCATCGGCACTCGATTTTTTTTTCGAAGCGGTTTCCTCAGATAAAGGGAAAGTGAGTGTAAAGCAGGTTCCTACGCCCGGCCCCGAACTGCAGTGAATTTCACCTG
>CAZUHX010000037.1:0-17255 GCA_964620795.1 uncultured Chitinophagaceae bacterium | reverse complement strand
TTTAAAGCCGTCGACGGTTTGTCGCTGGAAGTCACTCAGGGCGAAGTGTATGGCTTTCTGGGGCCGAATGGCGCCGGTAAAAGCACCACGCTTCGCATGATGCTGTCTTTGATCAGGCCTAGCTCGGGAACTATTCGCATATTCGGTAAAGACCTAAGCCACGAGCGGGAGGCCATCCTTTCCCAAATTGGCTGCATTATCGAAAAGCCGGATTTTTATCTCTACATGAGCGGCCTGAATAATCTTAAACTATTCGGCTCGATCAACAGAACTCCGCCTTCCCGCAAAAAAATTGAAGAAGTGCTTGAAATGGTACAGCTCAAGGGTAGAGAAAATGATCCGGTAAGAGCCTATTCACATGGTATGAAACAAAGACTCGGACTCGCGCAGGCCCTCTTACATGATCCGGAACTGATTCTGCTGGATGAGCCCACCACGGGTCTGGATCCGCTAGGGATCATTGAGCTGCGTAATCTGATTCTGAAACTCAAAAATGAGCTGGGTAAAACCATCATCCTTTCTTCTCACATCCTCAGTGAAATCGAACTGATTGCAGACAGCATGGTGATCATTCACCGCGGAAAAGCAGTGGTCCAGGGAAAGGTAAAAGAACTGCTGAGCGATAATGATTTGCTTCTTGAAGTGGAATGCAGTGATACCGCAGCTGCTGCCTCTATCACCTCAGCCATGGGCCATCCCACGGTTCAGCAACCGGCCGGAGGAATGTTCAAACTGCGGTGCAGCCGGGAACAGATCCCTGCCATTCACCGCAAGCTTGTTGAATCGGGTATAGATGTCTTCAAATGCAGTTATACCAGAAGTCTGGAAGATTATTTCTTAAAAATCACACAGCCCAACAATATCTGATGTACAGATTAATCCTTGCAGAATTGTATAAGATTGCAACCAAGCCCCGATCTTACATCGGCTTTGCGGCCATGAGCGGAATCGTGATTTTAATTGAATTTGCCCTTTGGTTGCAAGGCAGGACTTACCTCCAGTTCATGTTGCAATCGCTGGAGCAATCGTTTCAGGTTCAGGGCGAATTGCTCAACGGAAACCTGGTTTGTTTTATCATTCTGCAAATGCTGATTGTACAAATGCCTCTTCTTGTAGCGCTGGTGAGCGGTGATATGGTGAGCGGTGAAGCCGCCTCGGGCACCATCAGGCTTCTGCTCACCCGGCCCTGGTCCAGAAGCCAGATACTCTCCGCAAAATTCATCGCCGCCTCCATTTATGTTTTTCTCTTGATTGCCTGGCTGGGGGTGCTGGCACTGGGCGGCGGACTGCTGCTGTTTGGTGAAGGAGATCTGGTGGTTCTTAAAACCAATGAACTGGTTATTCTTCGCTCCGGTGATACGCTCTGGAGATTCTGCTCTGCCCTGGGGCTGGCCTTCCTGAGTCTGACGGTAGTGTCTTCATTCGCCCTCATGCTCTCCTGCTTCACCGACAATTCCATCGGACCTATCATTGCCTCTATGACGGTGATTATTTTGTTTACCATCATTGGCACCATGGAAGTTCCTCTCTTTGATCTCATCAAGCCATGGCTTTTCACCACGCACATGGTGGTTTGGAGAAACTTATTCGATAATCCGCTTGATCTGAATCTCCTTTTCAGATCAGGAGGAATCCTGCTGGCACACATTCTGATTTTCCTGTCGGTGGCTTTTGTTCATTTCAACAAAAAAGACATTCTCAACTGATGAAATTTTATTCTTGTTTTTTACTGAGCTTCTTGTTGTCGACAAATGTATTCGCCTCAGATGCAGGCAGCCTGCTGCAGGAAGTTTACGGTAAGTTTAGAAAGGTCAGTGATTTCTCCTCGGCTTTGTACATGGAGTTTAAACTGCCTTCCATCAGGATTGATGCCCTGAAGGGAAAAGTGTTTTATAAATCTCCCGATAAGTTTCGGATTCGTGCTTCCGGCATTGTGTTTCTCCCTAAACAGAATCCTTTTTATACCCTGCAGCTTCTTCGCAATCCGGAAGCATTCAACGCATTTTTCGAATCAGAAGAAGTGAAGAACGGAATCAAATGCAAGCTGGTTAACGTCATTCCCATAGGAGAGCAGGAACTGATCATGGCCAAACTCTGGATAGATCCGGTGAACAAGTTGATCGTTCATGCCAGACTCACTACCCGCTCCAGCGGTACCATCGGTATCAGTCAATCCTACAGTTCGCTTTCCGCTTACGGCATACCGAGCGAAATGACTTTCACAATAGACATGGCGCGCTTTAAAGTGCCTAAAGCCATTGCCGCCGATTTGAACAGTAAGACCGAAAAAGGAAACCTCCCGAGCAGAGGAGAAGGAGTTATATTGATGAGATTCAGTGATGGAAAGGTGAATCAAAAATTTTCAGAATCGGTTTTTACCGAACCATAAAAAAAGCCGGCTCGTGCCGGCTTTTTAATTTAGATATCAATCATTATTCTGCAGGTGGAGTTTCGGAGGAAGGCTTTTCCTTTTTCTCCGGCTTGGCTGCTTTGTGTTTCACGGTAAGCTTATCGGCGTCCTTGGAATAATCAAATACAAACACATCTCCTGGCTTGGCTCCCGAGTTCAGAATTTCTTCCGCCAAAGGATCTTCAATGTACTTTTGGATGGCTCGGTGAAGCGGTCTGGCACCAAACTGCGGATCATAACCCTTTTCAGAAATAAATGCTTTTGCAGCCTCTGTCAGATTGATCTGATATCCCAAATCCAGGAGACGTTTTCCCAGATCGCGAAGCGCAATATCAATGATGCTGAAAATGGCCTTTTGATCCAGTGAATTGAAGATGATCACATCATCAATCCTGTTGAGGAATTCAGGAGAGAAAGTGCGACGCAGAGCCTTGGTGATAATGCCCTTGCTGTGCTCATCTGCCGATTCGGTTTTAGCTTTAGTGGCAAAGCCAACGCCCTGTCCGAAGTCTTTGAGATCTCTTGCCCCGATATTGGAGGTCATGATGATCAGCGTATTCTTGAAATCTACTTTTCTGCCCAGGCTGTCGGTGAGTTGTCCGTCATCAAAGACCTGAAGCAGGATGTTGAAGACATCGGGATGCGCTTTCTCAATTTCGTCCAGCAGGATAACTGAATACGGTTTCCTTCTTACCTTTTCGGTAAGCTGCCCACCTTCTTCATAACCCACATAACCCGGAGGCGCTCCGATGAGCCTGCTTACAGAAAATTTTTCCATGTATTCGCTCATGTCTATTCGCAGAAGCGCATCTTCCGAATCAAACAAATACCGGGCAATGGTTTTAGCAAGTTCTGTCTTGCCTACGCCGGTGGGGCCCAGGAATATAAACACCCCAATCGGTTTCTTGGGATCTTTCAATCCCACGCGATTTCGCTGAATGGCACGTGTAACTTTCACTATGGCATCATCCTGCCCGATTACTGCCCCTTGAAGATCAGAGCTCATTTTCACCAGCTTCATATTCTCACTCTGAGCAATCTTGTTGACAGGAATTCCGGTCATCATGGCCACTACCTCTGCAATATCTTCTTCATTTACCGGATATCTGTTGGTTCTGGATTCTTCGTCCCATTTCTTTTTGGCTTCTTCAAGCTCTTCCAGCAGTTTCTTCTCTTTGTCGCGGAGACGGGCAGCCTCCTCGTATTTCTGGCTTTTTACCACTTGATTTTTCTTGCCCTTGATATCTTCCACCTCTTTTTCCAGCTCAAGAATATTCTTGGGTACATGGATGTTTTTCAGATGAACTCTGGCACCCACTTCATCGAGTACATCTATGGCCTTATCGGGAAGGAATCGATCTGTGATGTACCTTGTACTTAGCTTTACACATGCCAGAATAGCTTCATCATTGTAAGCTACGTTATGATAATCTTCGTATTTGGGTCTGATATTCTGAAGAATCTGGACTGCTTCTTCCGGCGATGGAGGATCAACGATCACCTTCTGGAAGCGGCGGTCAAGGGCTCCGTCTTTCTCAATATACTGTCTGTATTCATCTAATGTGGAAGCTCCGATGCATTGAAGTTCGCCCCGGGCCAGAGCAGGCTTAAAAATATTGGAGGCATCCAGTGAACCTGTTGCGCCACCTGCACCCACAATGGTGTGTATTTCATCTATAAACAAAATCACATCCCTGTTTTTCTCCAGCTCGTTCATGATGGCTTTCATGCGCTCTTCAAACTGACCGCGGTACTTGGTTCCCGCCACCAGAGCGGCCAGATCGAGCATTACGATTCGTTTGTTGTAGAGCACTCTGCTCACTTTTTTCTGAATGATTCTGAGCGCAAGACCTTCCACAATGGCTGTTTTTCCTACACCGGGTTCACCGATCAGAATGGGATTATTTTTCTTTCTTCGGCTCAGTATTTGACTAACTCTTTCAATCTCGCGCTCGCGACCCACAATGGGATCGAGATTTCCCTCCTCTGCCAGCAAAGTCACATCTCTTCCGAAATTATCGAGAACCGGTGTCTTAGATTTTGCATTTCCGGGTTTCCTTCCAGGTGTTTGTCCGTACCCTTTTTGTTTTTCTTCATCAAACTGCTCCTCTTCTCCCGGATCATTGGATAACTCCTCCTTGATGTCTGCATTGCGAGACAATTCAAGCTCAGCCTTAAATACATCATAATCAACATCTTGCCGGGAAAGTAACTGAGTAACTACATTGTCTTTATTCTTCAGAATAGACAACATCAGGTGCTCAGTTCCTATCACCTCATTTTTCATGACTTTGGCTTCAAGCACAGTGATTTTCAATACCTTCTCTGCCTGCTTGGTTAACGGAAGAGAGGCTGCGTTGAAGCCGGGCCTTGAAGCTTTGTCGCGCATGGCATCTTCTACCTGCTTGCGCAACAAAACAGGATCTACGTCAAGACTTCTGAGCACACGAATGGCCAGCCCTTCGCCTTCCCTGATCATCCCAAGCAGCAAATGCTCGATCCCTATGTATTCATGGCCCAATCTCAGGGCTTCTTCCCGGCTGAAGGAAATGACCTCCTTAACCTTGGGCGAAAACTTAGCTTCCATAAAACAATTATACGTTGTATTTTTTCTGATCAAACTACAGGCCAAGGTAACAGATACCTGTTCTGAACAGCTCAAATTTAACTGCATTAACAGAAAGCAGACAAGCCGTCAGCCACATTTCGCCCGATTAAGTACTAAAAATCAGACAGAACCGCCGAATTCTGCTATTTTACAATTCGTCAGCACATTTCAAATTTGGAAACTGTATGGTATATTTGAGGAAACATTTCCAACAACCTTTCGTATCAGTGTGAAGCAACCAAAATAGATAGTCATGAATGTACAAGTCGCAAAAAGTGAAAACCACTGTTTGGTAAGAGTTGAAGTAGAAAAATTACTCAGCTCCAATTCTCCAGAACTCAAAGGGCAGTTTCTTCATCTCAAAAACGAAGGCTTCAGGAATATAATTACTGATCTCTCTTCCGTCAGATATGTTGATTCATCGGGATTGTCATCTCTACTCGTGGGCAACCGCCTGTTCAAAGAAATGAGCGGATGTTTTGTACTCACCGGATTAAACCCGCACATCTCAAAACTCATCAAAATTTCCCAGCTGGAAAGCATACTGACCATCGTTCCTACCATAGCAGAATCGGTAGACTATATCTCGATGGAAGAATTGGAAAAAGATCTGATGTCGTGAATGGCTGAACATGCAGTTTGAAGTCACCATATTGGGCAGCAACGGAGCTGTTCCCGCTTATGGCAGATTTCCATCTGCTCAAGTTCTGACCTACAACTCCAGAAGTTATCTGATTGATTGCGGAGAAGGCACCCAGTTTAGAATGCATGAGCTGGGGATTCGCAGAGGCCGGTTAGATCACATTTTTATCTCTCATCTGCATGGAGACCACTACTTCGGCCTGTCCGGTTTAGTTACTTCCCTGAATCTTAATCACCGGGAAACGCCGCTGCATATATACGGACCTCCCGGATTGGATGAGATCATCAATCTTTCCCTGCGGCTTTCCAATACTCAGCTCAGATTCAAAATATATTTCCATCCGACCAGAACCGATGGCGTTTACACCATAATGGAAGATGACTGGATCAGTGTAAGAACTTTTCCATTGAATCACAGGGTACCAACCACCGGCTTCCTGTTTAAAGAAAACCCCAGGCTCAAAAATATCCTTCCCGAGGCAATTAGCCGTTACAGCCTTGATCATGAACAAATACTCTCGGTAAAGAAAGGCAATGATCTTGCTTGGGAAGGTCAACTGATTCCTAACCATCTGCTTACTGTTCCGTCTCCAAGACCCCGGACCTTTGCATATTGCAGCGACACTGCCTTTATTCCTTCTCTGGCTGAAACCTTATACAAAACAGACTTGATATACCATGAAGCCACGTTCATGGAGCAACATGAAGGCAGAGCTGCAGAAACATTCCATTCAACAGCAATGCAAGCAGGAAAAATTGCCGAATTGAGCGATGCCGGACAGCTACTTATTGGTCACTTTTCTGCGAGATATGCAGATCTGAATCCTCTTCTGGAAGAAGCCAGAAGCGTTTTTCCGCACACTATGCTGGCTGAAGAAGGGAAAATATTTCCGGTGAGAAAAGTCGCTGTCCCCGCTGCAGAATAAGCACTATCCCCGACGGAGGTCGTATTTCTCTATCTTATTATACAAATGGCTGCGCTGAATGTCTAACACTTCAGCCGTTTTTGAGACGTTCCATGCAAACTTTCTTAGTTTGTGTTCAATAAACAATTTTTCAATATGTTCCTTGAAGTCCTGGAACTTATCAAATTGGTCAAACAAATTGGTAGGCGTCTCCTTGGCGTGGGTATTGGTCACATAGAGTCGGACCTCCTCCTCAGTAATCTTTGCTTCACAGAGGATAACCAGGCGTTCCATCACATTGCGCAATTCCCGGATATTTCCGCCCCAGCGCATAGATTTCAGTTCTTCCTGTGCCTTGGGCGTAATGATCTTTTTAGGGATACCGTAATCTTCACAAATTTCCCTGATAAACTTTTCAGCCAGCAGAGGAATGTCTTCTTCACGCTCATTGAGTGAGGGAACATGTATGAGAATCACACCCAAACGATGATAGAGATCCATTCTGAAGCGTCCTTCTTCAATTTCCTGAAGCAAATTTTTGTTGGTTGCAGCCACCACTCTCACATCAACCGGAATATCCCGGTCGCCACCTACCCGGCTGATCCTGTTCTCCTGCAATGCCCGAAGTACTTTGGCCTGTGCCGATAAGCTCATATCGCCAATCTCATCAAGAAACAGTGTACCGCCATTGGCCTGTTCAAACTTTCCGATTCTGGTTTTCAAGGCAGAAGTAAAGGCGCCTTTTTCATGGCCGAACAATTCACTTTCAATCAATTCTGCCGGAATGGCAGCGCAATTTACTTCAACCAGTGGGCCTTTAACCCGTGATGATCTTTCATGAATCCAGCGGGCTACCAACTCTTTCCCCGTTCCATTATCGCCTGTAACCAGCACCCTTGCTTCAGTCGGTGCAACGCGTTCAATGGTATCTTTTATCTTCTGAATGGCAGGCGATTCACCGATGATCTCTCTTGTTTTCCCAACTTTTCTCTTCAGCACTTTGGTTTCGGTGACCAAGCTTTTCTTTTCAAGTGCATTGCGGATGGTAATCAGAAGCCTGTTCAGATCAGGTGGTTTAGAAATGAAATCATAAGCGCCCTTGCGCACTGCTTCCACGGCATTTTCTACGGTACCGTGACCTGAAATCATAATTACCGGAGCCTCATTACCGGCAGCCATGGCCTTTTCAAGCACTTCCATACCGTCTATTTTCGGCATCTTAATATCCAGCAGGATCAGATCATATTGCCGTTCGTTGATCATTTCCAAAGCCTTCTGTCCATCTTCGGCTTCCTCAACTTTATAGCTTTCAAACTCCAGAATTTCCCTCAGGGTTTTCCGGATACTTTTTTCATCGTCGGCAATAAGAATGTTTGACATGATAAGTTTTTTAAGATTGATTCAAAGAAGAAGAAGCCGGAGTCGGCTCTGCAGAACAAGAAGCAGCTTCACCGCGACAGCACTCATCGCAATTGGTACCGCAATGAGCGCATTGCCCATGTCCGTGCACCCACAACAAAGGAGCCGCAATCCCGCAATACGGGCAGGGAGCATATTTATTTTGGTGGTCTTTCATGACCTTTTTTTTTAGGTGTTGCGGACCTGTAAGCCGGATTCTGTAACTCCGTTTTAAGGCGGAGCTCCTGCCATTTATCTGGGACAGGAGTCGCCTCCTGCCTCCAACGACCAACCCCCCGGCGCCGGGCAAGCGACCCTTCCTGCTGGGCAGTTGCCGGTGTATTTGGTCTTTCAACCCGTAAGGTTTACCCCTGCCGGCCGTTGCCGGCCGGCAGCGTGAGCTCTTACCTCACATTTTCACCCTTACCCTTCTGCTTCACAGCATAGAGGCGGTTATTTTCTGTGGCACTCTCTCTTTCCCTGGGGTTTCCCTTGCGGAAGCCACCTGTTAGGTGGTACGGTGCTTTGTGTTGTCCGGACTTTCCTCTCCTTTTGATCAGAGCGGCAGGACGAACCGCAACGCGGTAAAAGTAAACTGTTTGTTTTATTAGACAAACTGACTACACTTTATTCTTAAGATTACTTCAACTTATCGCAGATTAATTTCAGGCTGCTTGAAGAAAACGCGAGCGTCTTTTAATAAATCGAGCCTTTTCAGTGGGCGCTAATTTTAATTTAGAATATTTTTTAGCTGATAATCAATGAATTATAAAGGCAGATGCAAAAAAAGCCGCAAATTGTTTGGGGATCATCGGCGCAAAACTACCTTTGCAGTCCTTTTTAGATAAAATTTCAAACAAGTGGACGCCCTTAGCTACAAAACACGCTCGGTACCCGAAAGCACCCTCCAGCGCGAGTGGTTCATCGTAGATGCCGAGAATCAAACCCTGGGACGGATGGTAACACGCATTGCCTCCGTGCTGCGCGGCAAACATAAGCCGAGTTTTACACCCAATGCAGACTGCGGAGATTTTGTAATCGTGGTCAATGCCGAGAAAGTAAGAATGACCGGAAAAAAAATGGATGATCGCGAGTTGATCCACTACACAGGTTTTCCCGGTGGTCAGCGTTTTCGCTCTCCCCGCAGCATCGTAGAAAAAGATGCGCGCAAACTGATTGAACATGCCGTGAAAGGGATGCTCCCCAAGAACTCTCTGGGAAGACGCATGTTTAAAAAACTCTTTGTTTACAACACGGAAGCCCATCCGCACTCCGCCCAGAAACCTAAAGCACTCTAATCAGCCATGGAAAAGAAAGATCTTCACACCGGCAGGCGCAAAACCTCTGTGGCCCGCGTTATGCTGAAAGCCGGAAACGGTAACATCACCGTAAACGGTAAAGACTATAAAGTTTATTTCCCGCTCACTTATCTTCAGAACAAAGTGGAAGCCCCGCTGAAGCTCTCCGGAAGCGAAGGGAAAGTAGATGTTGTGGTAAATGTTGTAGGTGGTGGTTTGAAAGGACAAGCCGAAGCTGTTTTACTTGGCATTGCGCGCGCCCTGGTTTCCGATAATCCGGAGACTCGTCCCGTGCTCAAAAAGGCCAAGCATCTGCGCCGCGATGCACGTATTGTTGAACGCAAAAAGACCGGTCTGCGCAAAGCCCGTAAGAAGGAGCAGTACTCCAAGCGTTGATCTATTTTATCGAATCATCTCCCAAAAAAGGAACTCAGCATGCCTAATCATATCACAACCAAGGAATTACTGGAGGCCGGTGTACATTTCGGTCACCTCCGCCGCAAGTGGAACCCCAAGATGCGTCCTTACATCTTTACTGAAAAGAAGGGTATCCATATCATTGACCTCAACAGAACCGTCGAGAAACTCGAGGAAGCTGCTGCTGCTATGAAATCTATAGCCCGCAGCGGAAAGAAAGTTCTGTTCGTGGCCACTAAAAAACAAGCCAAGGAAGCAGTTCGCTCTGCAGCTGCCCGCGTAAACATGCCTTTCGTTACTGAACGCTGGCTGGGTGGCATGCTTACCAACTTCACCACCATCCGCAAGTCCATCAAAAAGATGCAAAACATCGAAAAGATGCTTTCTGACGGAACCCTTGACAGCGTGACCAAGAAGGAAAAACTCGTTCTTACCCGCGAGAAGGAAAAAATGGAGAAAGTACTGGGTGGTGTTGCCGGTCTGAACCGCATACCCGCTGCTATCTTTATGGTTGATATCCTTCATGAAGACATCGCCCTCAAAGAAGCTCAGCGTCTTTCGATCAATACCCTGGCGATTGTAGATACCAATTCTGACCCTACCAAGGTAGATTTCCCCATCCCTGCCAATGATGATGCAGCCAAATCTATTGCCATCATTGCCAATTATCTTGCCGATGCCATCGCCGAAGGACTCGCAGAGCGCGAAGCCGATCGCGAAGGAGATGAGAATGAGCAGGATGAAGATCAGGATGATAACCGCAACTTCGATGCAGAAGATTCTGCACCTGGTGAAGAAGGCGAAGGCAAAAAGAAAGGCCGTCGCAGAACTCCTGCCGGAGGATCCGGAGCAGGCAAAGGGCGTCCGCGCACAACCAAAAAGTAAATCACCCACTTGCCAGCTCCCCGGAACTGGCAAGTTTTTTTTATCCCTAACCCAACTAAAATTCAATAGAACATGCAAGTAACTGCATCTCAGGTGAATGAGCTCCGCAACCTTACAGGAGCCGGATTGATGGACTGCAAAAAGGCGCTGGTTGAAGCCAATGGCGATGTTCAGGCAGCCATTGATCTGTTGCGCAAAAAAGGCGCCAAGGTAGCTGAGCTTCGCGCAGGCCGCGCCGCGGCAGAAGGCGTTGTAATTGCCAAAACTGCGGCCGATGCCAAAAGCGGCGCCGCCATTTATCTTTCCTGCGAAACCGATTTCGTAGCCAAAAACGAAGAGTTTGTTAAGCTGGCTTCAGAAATTGCTGATCTCGCCCTTAATCAAAAACCAGCAAGTCTCGAAGCTCTGCTTGAACTGAGCCTGAACGGAACCCCGGTAAAAAGTATCCTCCAGGAAAAAATCTCTGCCATCGGTGAGCTGATCAATGTTTCAGGATATGCCCAGATTACAGGTGAATCGGTTGTTGCCTATAATCACATGGGAAACAAAATTGGCGTTCTTGTAGCGCTCAATAAAGCCATCAACGAGCCTATCGCTGCCATCGGCAAGGATATTGCTATGCAAATAGCTGCCATGAATCCCGTGGCTGTTGATGCTTCAGGAGTACCCGCAGAAATCGTAGAAAGAGAAAAGACCATCGCCCGCGAAAAGGCAGTTGCCGATGGTAAGCCCGAAAATCTTCTTGACAAAATTGCCGAAGGAGCAGGCAGTAAATTCATTAAAGAAAATACGCTTCTTACCCAGCCATTTGTAAAAGATGGTTCCAAAACTGTACAGCAAGTACTCGGTTCTACCGAAAGCGGATTGACCGTAACTGCTTTCAGCCGTCTGGAGCGCGGAGTGAAGTAATCTCTGTTTTAGGTTAAAGAATAAAGAACCCCGCCTATGGCGGGGTTCTTTGCTTTTTATCTGTATTGAGGATCTCCTCAGCTCAGTCTTTCCCTTCTTTGATCTTCTCCATTTCTGAAGCCATTGCGGCACGTAACTCCTCCCCAATTCCCACCAGAGGCAACCTGAGCCGCTCACCGCAAATGCCCAGCATATTCAAAACCGCCTTTATACCTGCCGGATTCCCTTCCGCAAACAACATTTCCGTCACTTTAAACAAACGATAATGGGCAAGCCTTGCCTGTTCTGTTTTTCCCGCTAATGCATCCCTCACCATTCCGCTGAAAATGCGCGGAAAGCCCTGTCCCGATACAGAAATTACTCCATTCATCCCCAAGGCAATGAATGGAAAGGTAAGATTATCATCACCCGAAATCACCGAAAAACCCTTAGGAGCCCCCGCAATAATCTGCATTACCTGGGTAAAATCTCCGGAAGCTTCTTTAATGCCAATAACGTTTGATACCTCATTTGCAATTCTCAAAGTGGTCGCAGCCTTCATATTGCCCCCTGTTCTGCCCGGAACATTATACAAAATCAATGGCAGCGGACTAACCGCCCCCAATGCCTGATAATGACGGAAAATACCTTCCTGGCTTGGCTTATTGTAATATGGACTGACACTCAAAATGGCCGAAACGCCATCCAGGGGATAGCTTTCTATGGCTGCAATCAAACTGCGTGTGTCATTGCCGCCAATACCCGCCACCACAGGAATTCTACCGGCAGCATGTTTAACTGTGAATGAAAGTACTTCCTTCTTTTCTGTCTCGCTTAAGGTGGCTGTCTCTCCGGTCGTGCCAAGAGAAACCACATACTCAACGCCTCCTTCTGCCACATGGTCAATCAGTCGGCCCAGACCGTCAAAATCAACCTCTCCCTGCTCATCAAAAGGCGTAACCAGGGCTACGCCGGTTCCTGTTGGGTTAAACTTTTTCATATTTTATTTCTGTAAATATTTTAATGATTCCAAGAGCAGTGCTCCTATGGTCTGCGCCCTGAGCTCTTAACTTAAAAAGCAAATCAAAAGCAGGTCTGTTGTATTCCCGATCCGGACCGATCTTGTAAGGAGAATGAGCCATGGCAGACAATAGATCTGCCTTGCGGCCATTGATCTCGGAGATGCAAATCAAAACATCATGCTGCTCTTTGATCACTTCTGGTGCCGCCGCAGTCTTGGGCTCGCTCCAAAAATGGAAATCATTTCGGTACATGAGTCCGGCCTTTGCCGGTTCGCCTTTGGGAAGTTTGGCGGTCGTGATTCCCAACGAATCGGTTTTAATTCCCAAATCTTGCAGCCAGGCCTCCAGATACTTGCGCGATTCCTGATTGCCTTCGGCATCATAAATGAGCAGAGCGGTTTTCAAGGCCTCCGTATTACGAGCCCGGGTGGCCCTTTGCTTATCTGCATACTTTGCAAATGCGCGGCCCCACAGCCAGATTGAAATTTTTCCAAGAAAGCTCACGATGTTTCCGAATAATGACCAATAGCCGAATACTTTTCTATTCTTTTCTGAATGCGTATTTCCGCATCCATGGCACTAAGTTCAGCCAATTGCTTCAATATGTTTTTCTTCAGCGCTTTAGCCATTTCTGCCGGATCGGAATGCGCACCTCCTGCAGGTTCCCGTATAATTCCGTCAATGATTTTTTGTTTGAGCAAATCCTGAGCAGTGGGTTTCAATGCAACAGCGGCTAACTCCTTTTGCTCCCAGGTCCGCCACAAAATGGACGAACAAGACTCGGGTGAAATCACTGAATACCAGGTGTTCTCCAGCATCAGTATCCGATCGCCAACGCCAATTCCCAAGGCTCCGCCCGAAGCTCCTTCCCCAATCACAATGCACAAGACGGGAACTTTGAGCGAAATCATTTCATAAATATTTCTGGCAATAGCTTCTGCCTGTCCGCGCTCCTCAGCTTCAATTCCCGGATAAGCTCCCGGAGTATCTATCAAAGTAACTACCGGCTTATTGAATTTCTCTGCAAGCTTCATCAGCCGGAGGGCTTTCCGGTATCCCTCAGGATTGGGCATACCGAAGTTGCGGTACTGACGCATCTTGGTGTTGTTCCCTTTCTGATGACCGATAAACATTACACTCTGTCCATCCAACATTCCCCAGCAACCCACAATGGCTTTATCGTCTCGGAACTTGCGGTCGCCATGCAATTCCTGAAACCGATCGCACATATATTCAACATAAAATAATGTGTATGGCCTTTCCGGATGTCTGGAAACCTGAATACGCTGCCAAACAGTGAGATTTGAGTAAATCTCTTTTTGCTTTTCTGTAATCTTTTCTTCAAGAACTTCAATTTCAGCAAGAAACTGTCCCGGAGCGCCGGCCTCTGCCTCCCTGAGTTTTTCCAACTCCTGCTGAAGTGCCGCTATGGGCTGTTCGAAATCCAGATAGACAGAAGGCATTTTTTTTGACTTGTTGCAGCTAAAATACCATTACGCGCCTTTAAACACAACTAAAGCGTCGTTTGAGCCCGAAGCAGCTTGAATGTATTTTATACTTTTAAGAATTATTGCAAACCCTCAATCCCTTTTTTATGGAGTTTTCATTCCCCAAAACAGCCCGGAAAGCTTTCTTTAAAAACAAGCTGCTGCTTAAAGCACTTTCCGGCTTGATGATCCTATCGGCTTGTGATCATTCTGCCGAGCAAAAGCAACAAGCATTGGCTCCTGCTGAGCTGAGCAAGCATACTGAGGTCTTTGAGCAACGGATTGAAAAAGTTAATCAAAACATATATGTGGCCATCGGCTTCGGACTGGCCAACAGCATTCTCATTGAAGGCAAAGACAGTTGCGTGATTGTTGACTGTATGGAGAGCATGGATGCGGGAGAACGGGTGAGAAAAGAATTTGAAAAAGTATGCACCAAGCCCGTTAAAGCCATTATTTATACCCATTTCCATACAGATCATACTTCAGGAGCTGTGGCATTGGCCGGCAACAGCAATCCTCTGGTGATCGCTCAGGAGCTGCTTCCCCATTACCTCGATCAAACAGCAGCCGTGGTGAGACCCATTACCGAAAAACGTTCGTACCGCATGTTTGGAGTTTATCTGAGTCCCGACGAACTGGTCAACTGCGGTATCGGCCCCCTTACAGACATACACGAAGGAAGTACGCTGGGCGTACTCAGACCCAATCTTCTTTTCAAAGACTCACTCAACATCAGGCTGGCGGGCATCCCCATGCAGCTTTTCCATGCACCCGGCGAAACCCCCGATCAGCTCAATGTCTGGCTGCCCGAGGCAAAAGTGTTGTTATGTGGAGATAATTTATATAAAACATTTCCTAATTTATACACCATTCGCGGAACTCCATACCGCGATATCAATCTTTGGCGAAGCTCGGTTGACCGGATGCGTTACCTGAAACCGGAAGTCATTGTTCCAAGCCATACCGGAGTGCTCAGAGGCAGGGGTTTTATTGACAGTGTACTTACCGATTACCGCGATGCCATTCAATACATACATGATCAAACAGTGCGCGGCATGAACCTGGGTAAAACTCCGGATGAACTTGCTGCTGAAATTCAGCTTCCGGGGCATCTGCGTGCCAATCCTTATTTATACGAGTTTTATGGAAAAACAGAATGGTCGGTACGTTCCGTTTTCAGCGGATACCTTGGATGGTTTGATGGCAATCCGTCCAGCTTATTGCCCCATCCTCCCATAGAAAAAGCCAGACGAATGGAACAATTGGCCGGAGGGAAAGATGCGCTCATGAAGGCGTTGAAGGATGCAGATAAAAAAGGCGACGATCGCTGGTCACTGGAACTCAGCGATGCCCTCATGCTGCTGTATCCAACTCAGAAAGACATTAAAGAAATCAGGATACGTTCGCTTCGCCGGCTGGGAGAGGCCGAGTCGAATCCCAATGCGAGACATTACTTCCTAACGATGGCCAAAGAACTTGAAGGCATGCGCAACGAAGGGCTGATCAAACCAACGCCCGATCTGGTCAAAACAGTTCCGATTGAATATGTATTCCGGGGCATGGCAGCACATCTCAATCCGGAGCGCAGTGCAGAGGTAAAGCAGAAAGTGCTGTTTGAATTCACCGATACCGGCAATCGCTGGACAGTCGAGATCAGGCGTGGCGTGGCAGAAGTGCAGGCTTTTGATACAGGCAATCCCGACATCACCATTCGCGTGAGCGAACAAGTATGGAAGGAACTTGCAGCCAAAGTGCGTAATCCGGCCGAAACTTTCCTTTCCGGTGAAATCAAAATAGAAGGTGGTAAAGTCGCCCTGTTGAAATTTCTGAGTCTCTTTGATCTGGATTCATAATATATGTATTATATATGATTTAATACTTTATATGAGGGCGCATCCCTTGCTCGCCTGCCTTCGGCAGGCTCGCAAGGGTCGGGTGTTGCAGGGCTTTGGTGCCTGCGGCACCGGCCTGCGTCCGCCCTTCCACCCCCTTGCGCGGCAATTCGGTAAAACCGAAGCAACCAAGCCGGGGCAGGGATAGAAAAGGGCCCGCAGGGCGAGCCGCTCCGCGGCTCCGGAGCGAAGCGAAGCCTTGAATAGCCCGGCCGCCCCCAAAAAAAACATATTAGTTATAATCAAATAAAAAAGGCTGTTCCACATTGCAGAACAGCCTCTTTTTTTTGCAGACTCTCTTAAAATCAGTGCTTCGCGAGATATCCTGCTATGCCTTCGTGGGTAGCAGTGAGACCCTCGCTTCCTTCTTTCCAGTTGGCAGGGCAAACCTCGCCGCGCTCCTCGTTAAACTTCAGCGCATCTACCATACGGATGGCCTCATCTACATTGCGGCCCAGCGGCAGATTGTTGACCAGCTGGTGCTGAACAACACCGTTTTTGTCGATCAGGAAAAGTCCGCGGTAAGCAATCAACTCCCCATGCGCCTGCATCTGACCGTTGTCGTCCCACCAGTATTCGCCCGCAAGTACGTCGAAGTTGGCAGAAATGGTTTTGTTGGTATCCGCAACGATGGGATAAGTAATGCCCGCGATTCCGCCTTTATCCTTGGCCAGCTGCAACCAGCCCCAGTGACTTTGCTCAGTATCGGTAGAGCAGGCTACAACAGCTACTCCCCTCTTCTCGAACTCCGCCAGCTTCTCCTGAAATGCCCACAATTCGGTAGGGCATACAAAAGTGAAATCTTTGGGATAGAAAAATAAAATCACGTGCTTCTTGCCCAGAAACTGATCAAGGGAGAAGTTTTCCACGATTTCCTCGCCGTTGATCACGGCCGATGCTTTGAAAGAAGGCGCTTTCTTGCCTACCAATACTGCCATATGCTTTTTTAGGTTTTAATTTGAATCGTCAAATATAGCGAGCAGCCGCGCTTTAGCACTTGTATCTGCTTCCCGAAGCCATTCTTTAAGAAAATTTCATATTCCTGAAGCAGACATGCAGCTTTTGATGACCAAAAAAGCCTGAATCGCTTACCTTTACACCTCCAAAAGGGATACATGCAAAAAGTCCATCAGCCGGTTCCTGCCACGCTCCTTCTCCAGGACGGCAGCGTATTCCGCGGCAAGTCGCTCGGAAAAACAGGCACCACCACCGGAGAAATCTGCTTCAACACCGGCATGACCGGCTATCAGGAAATCTTTACCGATCCATCCTACTCGGGGCAGATCATCATCATGACCAATGACCATATCGGCAACTACGGCACCCTGCCTTCAGAAACAGAATCTGAATCTGTGCAGATTTCCGGTATGATCTGCAAACGCTTTACGGCACATCAGTAT
>CAZUHX010000036.1:0-17344 GCA_964620795.1 uncultured Chitinophagaceae bacterium | reverse complement strand
GTTCAGGTCGTTGATGGGAAAGCGAATGACTTCTACACCTGCGGGCACATCTTGTTCCAGTCCGGGGTCTTGCTCTCCGGTTGCAGGATTGAGGGGCGTAAACACCACCGGTTCCCAGCCAAATTCGCGGAGATATTTTACAAACTTGAGCCATCTCTGCACTCCGCTGCCACCTGAAGGCGGCCAGTAAAACACAATGATCAGAACTCGTTTCATTCCTGCTTTACCACCAGATAATCTTCTATGGCCAGATAGCGGAGACTGGATTCTTCCATGAGATGAAAGGCATCTTCGGGGGTGTGTACCAGCGGCAGTCCATGCAGGTTAAGTGAAGTATTGAGCAGTCCGCCGGTTCCGGTTTTTTGTTCAAAAGCACGCAGGAGTTTGTGGTATCTGCGGTTGTGCTCGGCCTTAACCAGCTGAGGTCTCACGGTGCGATCGTATGGATGAATGCCCGCTACAATGGCTTCTGCAGCAGGAAGGGTATCGTAGGTCAGAATCATGTACCATGGCCGTGCTTTGCCTGTATCAGCTACATAATCGCCGAATCTTTCTTCTGATACGGAACTGGCGAAGGGCATCCAGAAATCGCGGCTTTTGATCATTTCATTGATTGTTTTGATCACGCCTGCATTTCCGGGATGAGCAAGCAATGCACGATTTCCTAAACTGCGCGCGCCGAATTCTTCGCGTTCGCAGAAGCGGCCCACCACATTTCCTGCCGCCAGCAGCTCAGCTGTTACAGTTTCAATATCAGTTTCTTTGGTGATGCTGTATTTCCGTTTAAAAGGATATTTTTTGAATGCAGTTTCAATTTCGGTATTGGAAACCGACTTGCCCCAGTAAACCGGACCGAGTTGAAACTTGTTTAAAAACTGCTCATGCTGCAAGTACCAGCAGATACCGGCTGGATTGGACTCATCGCCGCATGAAGGAAAAACAAATATTTCATCTACCTCTGCGATTTCCATGATGCGCTTGTTGGCTTTCACATTCATGAAAGTTCCCCCTGCCAGTGCAATTTTTCTTATTCCTGTTTTTGCGATACATGCTTTTACCCAGCGGGTAAGAAACTCCTCGATAAACAACTGAAGGCCGCCCATGAGATAGTCGAAGCGCTTGAGAAACATATATTCTTTCCAGGCCGGAGCCGCATCCATTACCGAGCGGCCTCCTGTGAATGTCCAGCTCAGTCCGTCGGCTGTGGGAGTAAACAGGCGGTGAAAGTCGTCTGCTACGGCCCGGCATGCTTTCAAAGAGGCATAAGGAGCCATTCCCATGATTTTGTATTCGTGCTCCAAAGGAACCATGCCGGTAAGAAAGGTGAAGTAGGCATACAGATTACCCACCGAGTGCAGATCTGCTGTGGCTGAAATACGTTCCAGCTTTCCTTTGTTTCCGATACTTACTGTGGCACAAAGGCGGTCTCCGGATCCGTCATTGGTAAGTACCAGCACAGGCTCATTGAAATTTCCATTTCCATAGTAAGCGGCAGAGGCGTGGCAGAGATGATGGTCAATCCACTTTACTTTGTTTGTATCCTGAAAGCCGGCTTTGCGCAGATTCTCCATGCGCATCGCCTGGTTTTTTTTCAGGTAAGCCCGATAAACTGCCGGAATTCGCTCAAGCTTCTTTTTCCATTGAATAAGACTTCCGGATTTCAGGTAAGAACCATAATAGTCGAGTGTGCCTTTGCGATCGCGGGGGCGGGCGATGGTATTCCCGTTGAATCCGATCTCATCAATTTCTTCCGGTTTAAAACCGCTTTCTTTCATGATCATGCGGATGGCCTCAAAGGGAAAGCCATGTCTGTTTTTCTCACGGCAAATCCTCTCTTCCTGAACCAGATAAAGAATTTCTCCGTCCTTCATCAGGCAGGCCGAGGCATTGTGCCCATCGTGGATTCCAAGCGTTAGCATATCGTGCAAAGAAACGAAATTGGGCTCAGGCTTTTTGGGATTTGGCCGGAGCCTTGGCTTCTGCTGTGGTGCTGTTGTTTTTTTGCTGTTGCTTCCATGCCAAACCCAAGGAGCCGAACAGCAATAAGTAGATCAGGGCTGATCCGGCCAGACTGAGCTGATTGCCCAGCACATAGCTTTTAGGTTCAAAGCGGAATTCTATCCGATGGCTACCGGCAGGCAGTGCCATGGCTCTGAGCACATAGTTGGCCCGGAAGTGAGGAACTTCCTTTCCGTCGAGATAGGCTTTCCATCCCTTTTCTTCGTTGTAATAAATTTCTGAGAATACCGCTACCGATGCAGAATTGCTTTGGTATTCATAGCTTAATTGATTAGGGCTGTATGAAGTTTGCCGAATAAAAGCCGAGCTGTCGGGAGGGGAAAAATTACCGGCGGCCAAAGTCTTAAATCTTTCATCTGCAATCAGCTCAGAGGCGGGATTAAAATTGCTCAGCGCATTCATTTCTTCATCTGCACTCTTTACCCATTTGATTTCATTCAGCAGCCAGGCATTCCCAAGAGCGCCCGGATTTCTTCTGGCCACGGGCTGTTTGGTCTGGGGATCTTCCATGATGAAATAACGTGTGTTCAGCATATTCAGAACATTCATGTTGTTTTTTGAAATCTGATTTTCAATCAGATCCTGGTAGCGGATTAGTTTTGCTGCATGATAGCCACCTACTGATTTATGGTAGTAGGAGGTCATGGCATCATTAAATGGATCACGGCTCAGATTAAAAACCCGGTAATTGGGATCGCTGTCTTTCAGAATTTCAAGATCTGCGGCAGTAGGGGAGTAGTTTTGATTGTAGCTCATTTTCTCTACATAATCTTCCGAACTCAGGTAGCGGGAGTCTACCATCCAGTTGTCGGCGATAGCAAGCAATCCGATGGCCGCAGTAGCCACAGTTGAGCTCAGTTTCCCTTTGAGGCACATCCATGCTGCCCCGAAAGACAGCCCTATGAAAAAGATCGATCTGATGGCATCGCTACGCAGCATACTTGCGCGGTCTGCACGAAGTGCATCAACCATCCATTGTTGGTTGTTGCTGATCAATTGCTGATCTACGGTTCCCGTAAAGCTGCTCATAAAACTGCCCAGCAATCCGAAAACACCTACGGTACCAAGTCCGATGCCTGCGGCAATTTTCAGTTTTTTCTCCATTTCGGGATCTCCGCTTTTGGCCTGCGTCAGGCTGTACCAGCCCATGATTCCAATGAGTGGAAAAAACAATTGAGGGATGGCCAGAGCCATAGAAGGGTTTCTGAATTTGTTGAAGAAGGGAAAAAGTTCAAAGGCCAATTTATAAACGGGGGTGTGGAAGCCGAAGGCCAGAAACATACCCAGCAGAGAGACGGCCAGCATGGCCCAGCGGATGGGATTATTCCAGGCGATAAGGCCCAGAAAGAACAAGCCCATCAATACGGCACCGAAGTAAACCGGACCGGAGGTAAAAGGCTGGCTGCCCCAGTAGGTAGGCATTTGCCGCAGGTATTGCGAGGCTTGCTGAGGGGGTACGCCCTGATTGACCAAAGCAGTGTAGGATGCAGAGCTTTCGGGCAGCGGACTGCCGGTTCCTCCGCCCTTTATGTTGGGGATCAGGAGGGTAAGGATTTCGCCATCCATTAAACCATAGCTCCAGCGGGTGGCATAGTCGAAATCGAGTCCGCCGCCTGTGGTGGCGGCTTTTTTGGCACTGAGTTCGGACGTGCCGCCGCGGATGGTTTCTTTCTGGTACTCGTAGGTTGACCAGAGGTTGGTGAGGTTGGGCAGGAGGGCAAGAAGGCAGGACATTACAACCACTGTACTTCCGCTGAGGAAAGTTTTCCAGTTTTTATCTCGCACACATTGCACGAGAAAGAACAGTCCGGTGAAGCCAATGCAGAGAAAGAGGTAGTATGTGATTTGGAGGTGATTGGCATCTATGCATAGAGAAAGGAAGAGTGCGGTGATGGCTGCGCCCTGCAAAAACTGACCTTTCCATGCCCTTACAACACCGGCAAGCGTTGGTGCCATAAAGCCCATGGCCAGAACTTTGGTGTTGTGTCCGGCTTCGATACTGAGGATATTGAAAGAGCATAGGGCATAGGCCACGGCTCCTGCTGCGGCGAGCAAAGGAGGGGCGTTGAAGGTGACGAGCAAGAGATAAAATCCGGCCATGAGCCAGAAGAGAGAAGAGGTAGCTTCCGGGAAAAACTTCCCGGCCAGCTCGCTGATTTTGTGGATGAGATTGGAGGGATAGGACATGGCTATCTGAAAGGCCGGCATACCGCCGAACATTCGGTTGGTCCAAAGCGCGGGCTCTTCCGGGTGTTTTTCGTTCCAGTCGGTGATTTCTTTAGACATACCGTTGTACTGTATGATGTCGTGCTGATTGAGCACTTTGCCCTGGTAGTAGGGAAGGAAATACAGAACGGTAAAAAAGCCGAAGGCGGCAATGGCCATCAAATGTTGTGAAATAGACTTGGGCATGCGATGCGTTTTGGACGGGTGAAGTTAAGAAAAAGGCAGCAGGCCTGTTTCGGGCAGGAGTAATGCGTGAGCGGGCGTAAGGGCGGCCGCAGGCCGGTGCCGCCGAAGGAGGCACGGAACCCCTGCAGCACGCGACCCCGCGGCCTTAATCTTGTGTCATTTTTATTTCGGTAGCGGAAGGCTGCGGGGGCACGCCCGGAAGTCAACGATTATTAAGCGAAACATACGCAAATGTTAAATATTTAAGATCTTTAATAAATCTGCGTTCAGTACCAATATTTCCGCTTGTGATTCGTCTATCTTGTAGGAGTATTTATGCAGAAGATGATTTTTAAATATGGTGTTTTTTCTGCCTTGTTTTTGCTTGCAGCAATGCCTCAGGGCAGGGCGCAAATGCCGGCCGATACATTGCAGGTCTTGTCGTGGAATATTTTCATGCTGCCTCCATTTTTGTTTCGTTCGGCCCAGCTTGAAAGGGCCGACAGCATAGGTTCGGTTATTCGGGAATCGGGGGCTGATGTGGTCATTTTTCAGGAGGCATTCATGGAGAAGGCCAGAGAAGTGATATATAAACGGCTGGCCGATCGGTATCCGCACCATTCGGGCACTCCGGACGGAGGTGGATTTTTGCGGTTTAATTCAGGTATTTGGGTGCTCAGTAAATATCCGTTAGAAAAAATAAAATTTGTAAGATACCGTAAAAAGGCCGGTGCCGATTTGTTTTCAGGCAAGGGGGCTTTGCTGATGAGGGTTTGCCATCCGGATCGCGAGATTTATGTAGTGGGCACGCATGCGCAGGCCGAGCATCATCAGGGTATACGTTTTACGCAATACAGACAGATCAGGGAAGAGATTTTTTCGTTACTGGGCGAATGCGATCCCCTGATTGTGGCGGGTGATTTGAATACCGACAAAAGCAGAAAAATGGATTATGAGGAAATGATCCGCATTTTCGGAATGGAGGAAGCTGATAAGGAAAGAGACAGTCCGGCACATTCATACAATGGCGAGCATAACGATTTGGCCGGGAAGTTTTTCGGGAAAGCGAAGCAGACCCTGGATTACATTTTATCGAGGCGCAGCAGCAGAGTGAAATATGGAGGAAGCAGGGTGCGTATTTTCAGGGCCAGTGCTCCCATGGCGGGTGGATTTAAGGATTTATCGGACCATTACGCGGTACAGACATCATTTATTCTTTCCAAATGAGGAAAAAACTTGATTTATTGAAATTAGGCATATATTTTTCCGCTAAACTGAAAAAGTGAAGTCGATTCGTACAGAGATTCATATTCAGGCGCCGGCAGAGCGGGTGTGGGAGGTGCTGATGGATTTCAACGCTTATGGCCTCTGGAATCCGCTGATTACAGAGATTTCAGGGGAGGCGCGCAAGGGAGCTAAGTTGAGAATCAAGGTGCGAACGGGCGAGCGCAGCGGTTTGGTTGTCAAACCTCTGATCATCAATCTGGAGCCGCAAAAGGAGTTGCGCTGGCAAGGGCGTTTATTTATTCCCGGACTGTTTTCGGGTGAGCATTATTTCCGAATAGAGCAGGGTAACGGAGGATCTGTCAGATTCATCCATGGCGAGCATTTCTCGGGATTATTGGTTGGCTTTATGGGTGATATGATTGAAGATGCGCGAGATGCATTTATTGCCATGAATCATGCATTGAAAATGCGCTGCGAGCAAGCTTACTGAATAAATCTCTTCGCCTTCCGGTTTCATTTTGCCGGGCCTAAAGCCCGAAGTCGTTTAAAGCTTTACAACTTGTTGCTTTCCCACTTTCATCTTTCAAACTTTCCACTTTCCTGCTCCTTATCTGCAATGCAAACGGAAATTCGGAACTGAGTCCCGCACTACAGCACATCCGCAAGGAATCGGTTGAACTCCTTTCGGTTTTCAAGAAATCCGGATACAAACGACTGCAGTTCTCCATATTGCTCGTCAGATCCATTCACAAACTTTTCCCCGATATGCTCAGGACGATCCTTTGCGATGGTTTCCAGTCCGTAGCGCCGTTCTCGAATGTTGTGCGCCAGCACATCCATCTGCTCGCGGTACAATATAAATTTGTTCTGGAAGTGCTCTACCTGCGCCAGAACATCAGGCTTATTGTTTGATTTCACTACATCTTCCAGCCGTTTTTCCAGCATACTTGTTTCCTGCCTGTAGAAGTCGAGCTCGCGAAGCCAGTCATTGGCCTGATGGTGAAGAAAATTGACAGAAGTTTTCATGTTTTTTTAATTTAATATTAAAAAATAAAATATTTATCGAAGTAGGTCTGGATAAGCATCATACAACCCGTTGCCATGATGAGCAGAAGAACAGTCTTTCTGAAAACGGTTTCCGGCAGATGCTCAAGGATCTTTTTGCCGGCCCATGATCCTACAATACTCACAGCAAGCAGTAAAGGAATGAGTGCGGCTTCCTTTGAGCCGAAATAACCATTGTACCAGTAAATCAGTGCCCGCCCGCTATCCACAAACAGATCAATAGACGCCGAAGTACCCAGGAATACTGCTCCCGGCAAACCAAAGGCACTCAGTGCAAGTCCGCGCACAGCTCCGCCCGTTCCTGTGAAACCGGCCAAAAAGCCTGCAACAGCCCCCGCTGCTGCAGCCAGCTTGCGGTCCTCAGGCATTTTCCAGTTCGGAAACAGCAACATGAGCAGGGCAAACAAGAACAGAAATAAACCCAGAACCAGCCGGGTGTAGGAGAAACCGGCCACCCCCTGAAGCCAGGCTCCTGCCAACACCGCGACCGTTCCGGGCAAACCGATCAGTACCACCAGCCTGTAGTTGATGGTCTTACGGAAAAGCCAGATTTTGCTCAGATTACTGAATACATGAAACACCGAAGTGATACCCAGTACCAGATTGAATTCAAAGAACAATTGTGCCACCGGCACGAAAAACATGGAAGACCCAAATCCTCCCAAAGTGCCCAAAATTTCTGCCAGCAGAGCGAGTATGCCAAAGGCCAGCATGCCTGAACCGCCCGGCATCAGTTTAAAAAGGCTTCGTCGGTTTCTAATCGAATGGTATATCCGTCCTTGTAGTGGTAGCGCTCACTCTTATCAAGAATTTCCAGATATACCGGCAAGAGCCTTCCCTTTTCGGTTTTCAGATAGGTGCCCCGCTCATCCGAACCATCGATCAGATCTCCCATCTGATTGTCTTCCATAGATTGCTGGATCGCTTTCATTTGGTCATGCAGCGCGTCTTTTCCGATACCTGCAATAAACTCCCTGTTGATGGATACTGCGGCAATCCAATACCCCTGACTGAACTTGCGGTTGAAAAAGTATAAACCTTTGTATCGGTTTACCAGCCCTGAGAATACAGTGTCACCCTCTTCAGTTGCAATGGTGCTGATTCCTTCCGGCAACTCATAGCTGATCAGTAATCTGCTTTCTTTCCCCATCAGCTCAACATCCAGTGTATCTCCGAACTTTTCTCTGAGGTCATAGGCATCTCTGCTCCACGGCTCACGAAAGAAAACATATACCTCTCCTTCCACAGAAGATTTACAGGCAGACATTGTGCTCATGAGCACAACCGGCAATAAGTAGGGGATTAATTTTTTCATGGCCTCAAGGATACAAAATGTGCGGGGAACTACTTTTTGTTTCGCCCCCCGGCACATCATGAATGATCAGTTAACCGCGATTTTTTTCTCTGTCTTTCCCGGAGCAGATGGCGACTTCTTTGGAATGTTTACTTCCAGAATGCCATCCCGGTATGCAGCAGAAATTTTATCGGCCTCAACTTCCTTTGGTATGGTGAAACTGCGACTCCAGCTGCTGAAGTTATACTCCTGCTTTTTCAGGTTTTCATCTTCTGTCTCCGTTTCGCTCTCATCCTCATATGCAATGGTGAGCAGATTGTCGGCCACGGAAATGTTAAACTTTTCTTTATTTAATCCCGGTGCTGCCAGCCTTGCCAGATAAGATTTGTGATTTTCCGTAACATTCACTACCGGTACGGTTTGCATGCGTTTGAAACCATTGAAATCGGTAAATGGGCTGCTGAAAAACTGATCAATCCAGTCGCCTGCATTCTGGATAGATGACACCGCCTGGGCGGGAGAAGACAAGAGCGTTCTCATGGTCTTGGTTTTTAATGAATTAATGAATAAAATATTTAAATTATTTATCTGTGAGCAATGAATACAGGAATTCTGTACTCCAAAATAACCTCATTGGCCATGCTCTGCCTGATGAATCGCGACAGCGCACCCCTGCCATAGGATCCCATCACAACCACACTGCCGGCATCATTTCTTTCCAGATATTTCATCAATTCCGTTTCGGGTTTTCCGTTCAGCACCACATACTCGGGATCGGCATAGCGCTCGGCAATCAGGTCCTTGATCTGTTCACCGTGTTTTATATGATTCGATTTGTCTTCATTGACACTTACAACAGTAGTTCTCATCTCTGCATGTTTCGGGAAAATGTAGCTGAACTGCTTGAGCGCGTATATACCCGAAGAGGTCCCGTCATAGGCAATGATGTTCCGCTTGATCTCCCTGTATTTTTCAGGAACAATCAGCACCGGGCAATGTGATTCAACCAAAACGTCTTTAAGGAAAGGCCCGGGCTTCTCCTCACCAAACGAGAAGAAACCCGTGCCGGAGTCTACCAGAATCAGATCGCAGAAAACACTTTCCTTCAGGATCTCCTGCACAGGTATTCCGCGATCAAGATGCACTTTGTGCTTTACCCCTGCATCTTTGCATTGCTGCTCAAACAAACGAATGTTGGCATGAATGGCTTTTTTCTCTTTAACCTTTACCTCATCTATCAGACTCACATCTACAAAAGGCTGATCATACACAAACGCATATTGATAATTCACATAACGCATATCGTGAACAAAGGCGCCGATCAGTTTTGCATTATATTCGCGGGCAAGCGCAATGCCGTATTCTGTAGTGCTTTTTGAATAATGTGTACCGTTGTACACGGCCAGTATCTTGTTCATGATTCGGTTGTTTTGATGATGCAAATCTCTTTGCTCTGCATCTCTGTTTTCCTGAGTTAGGTTAATCTTCAGGCTGATTTTCGTCAGCATCCGGTTTGTTTGCACGCAACGCTTTATTCATCTTTGCAGAATGGCATCAAACTTTCCGGTTCAGCGGTACAAACAGCGCGCATATCGCAAGAAAAAATCACTTAAGTCATTACTCGATCAGCTGGGCCGTAAGCGCAAGCTGAATCTGGATATACACATGAAAGGACTCGCTGCCGAAACATGGCAGGAGGTGGCTTGTTTAGATTGTGCCAATTGCTGCAAGACCATGACGCCTACCTACACTAAAGCCGATATCAGGAGGATTTCCGCACATTTCGGTATCAGTACAGACGAGTTTTATACCCGCTGGCTGGCCCATGATCCCAATGGCGATATCATCAACGAAAAAACGCCTTGTCAGTTTCTCGGCAAAGACAACAAATGTAGCATCTATGAGATTCGCCCGCACGATTGCCGAAGCTTTCCGCACTTTCATAAAAAACCTATACTTGACCAGAGCGAGGTGCTCATCAACAATCTTCACCGCTGTCCGGCTACGCTCGTGATGGTAGAGAAAATGGATGAACTGGCGCGTCGCGAGTCCTGGATCAAGTAATAGTATTTTATTTTAATAAATAGTATCATTTTATATATTAAGGCGTCCCCCCTCCTTCGTCGGGGCCGGGCTCTACGCTTCTATGCCGGCGTAATGGCAATGGTCTGAAGGTTTCCGCCGGCATACCGCTGCGATCCCTGGCCGGCGCATGCGCGCAAAGGCAGTAGCAAAAAAAAGCGGCGGCCCGGAAGGGCCGCCGCTGATACATTAATTTTTTACAAATTATTTCAACTGCATTTCTACCCTGCGGTTTTTGCCACGCCCCTCCTCTGTACCATTGTCTGCAAGCGGACGGCTGTCGCCATAGCCTTCGCAGAAGATCCTCGACTCGGCTATTCCCTTACTCTTCAGATAGGCCTTTACCGCCGCGGCACGATCCTTAGACAACTTCAGATTGTCTTCAGCCTTCCCAACATTATCGGTATGCCCGCTCACCTCCAGGCGAAGAGACTGCTCTTCGTTCATAATTCCTGCCAATTCATCAAGCACAACATAGGAACTGGACAAAATCACTGCCCTTCCCGTTTCAAACTGAAGTCCGCGCATGGCCATATCTACCACCTTTTTCTGCTCGGGAGTAGGCTCGGCCTTCACCGGACAACCCTGATTGGAAGCAGGGCCGGCTTCCTCTTTGCAACGGTCGGTCTGATCATAAACTCCGTCTCCATCTGTATCCGGACAGCCGCGATGGTCAATGGCGCCGGGCACCTCAGGACAATCATCTTCGCGATCAGCAACCTTGTCTCCATCCTTATCCGGACAACCCTTCAGCTCAGCAGATCCCGCCTCATCCGGACAAAGATCTTCACGATCCGTAATTCCATCTCGATCTTTATCAGGACAGCCGTTCATTTCAGGCATTCCGGGCTCATCCGGACAAAGATCTGATGCATCGGTAATGCCGTCCTTGTCGCGGTCCGGGCAGCCTTGCATTTCTATCGCTCCCGGCACTTCAGGACAGGCATCTATATTGTCGGTAACTCCGTCCTTGTCTTTGTCGGGGCAACCCTTAGACTCCCATGTTCCGGGAAGCTTGCGGCACTCATCCATGCGGTTAGAAACTTTGTCTTTATCGCGGTCTCCCGGCTTGCGGTGAGGAATCGGAACCTTCAGCCCAAAGTGTATGTCGGCATTGTAAACGTACTTCTTCGCAATCAGCCCAAGAAAGTCTGATGTGCCTATAATGACGGGGCCAAGGCGCAGCGTCAGACCCAGATTCATATTGGCATACTGATCAATATTGAAAGGCAGGTAAGCACCAAACCAGGCGTGATCATAACGGGGCGTAAGCGCAAAAGTGCTCAGGTGATGAACCTTATTCGGGTCTTTTGTCATACGCGGTGAAACAGAACCCGAAAAATTGAGACCGAAACCTTTCCATATGTTGTAATCAACCCAGAAGTTTAGTCTTGCAGGCAAATTGTTTTTAAATCTTGCCGGACGTTCTGTAGCAAAAAAGCCTGCAACCTGATTAATGGTGTCCGTCATACTCTGAAGACCATCCGAGAACTGGAAGTTTTTTACATACCAATCGCGCTTGTCTGCATTGAAAGAGTAACTCTGCGGAGCCTGGTCAAAATTGACACGACCCAGATCAGTGACAGAAATTCCTGCTGCCAATTTGTAGAGATCTTTATCGTTTCGGTACCATTCGCGCCCGTCCATTTCATATTTGTATTTGTCTTTATCGGGCCTCCATTCATAAACAAACCCTAGGTCGAAAGCAAAAGTGGGTTTCGATGGTTTAAAACCGGCAATCATATTGGTGTAATCTGAAGGCGACTCCAGATTATTGAAATCGCTCGAGGTGATGGCACTTTGGGAATAACCGAAACTTACATCTGTATTGTAAATACTCAGAGTATCGAAGTCCTGCCAGCGATAATCTACATTCTCAGAGGATAAATAAGCTGCCATCAGACCCTGAACCAGCTTTGCGGTAAAACCTGCTTTCAGGTAATGACCTTTAATCTCAAAAATCTCACGTGAATAAGTCAACGCATAATCGGCCCAGGCCATGGCCTGAATACTCAGGTTCTGATTTTGAAGACGCTGGTAATTGAAAGGCTCCTTTTGCTCAGCCTTAAAGCCCACTCCCCAATAACTGAGACGGGCCAGTTTTTCACTGATTCCGTCTGCATTCATTATTGCATTCAGATTGTATGAGAACGCTATGGCATTCTTATTCGACTTGTTTTTTCCGAAACTGAACATGAACGAAAAGGGACCCTGAATCTTGGTGGCCAGATAAAGGCTTTTGGCTCGGCCATTGATCCGTTCTTTTAAGTATTTGTCCTGGAAATCTGATTCGCCGAATTTTTCGGTGTCAAATATGGTTCTTCGATCAAGGCCTATGTAATTATTGGAAAAAGTGGCACTTGCTGCAATAAGATTGATATCGGCCATAAAGGGGCTACCGGCAATGGCCGGATTCCAGGAAACATTGGTAACACCGCCGAAGTTGGAAGCCCGGAGACCCAGGAATTGTTGAGCCCGAAGGCTGCTACACAACAATCCCGAGAACATAATAAATAGTAGTTTTTTCTTCATGAGTTGGAAGTTGAGGGCGAATCTATGGAATTTGCATGGGGCTGTATCAAAAATTCTCGGGAGCAATCAGGTTTGGGAAATAGGGCAGAAAACCTATTTTTGCCGCGCATTTCAAAAGATCCTGACGGTGAGCCAAAGCCTGAAAACCCTTTTTTTGTTGTTCAATGTGTTGATTTTCAACCTGATGGCTGTAGCCAACACGGCTGAAACCGATACATCAGCTGCGCCTGTTTCTGAAAGTCAGGCTCAGGAAGAAAAATTTAATCCTACCCCCATCATTCTTCATCACATTGCTGATGCCAATGAGTTTGAGGTGATTCCCCATTTGTTGTCGATTCCACTTCCCTGCCTTCCCTTGTACCAGGGCAGCTTATCTTTTTTCATGAGCAACGATCATGAGGCTATGGAAGCTGCGGGTTACCACATGCATCATGGTCGGATTGCCCGTATAGACGGAGCTGCGTTTACCGATTTCTCCATAACGAAGAATGTTTTTAGCATGTTGCTTGGCGCCTTGATTTTGGTGCTGGTCTTTACCTCTGTGGCCTCAGCATATAAAAACGGCCCATCCACAGCGCCCAAGGGTTTGCAGTCATGGATCGAGCCAATGGTTGTTTTTGTGCGCGATGATGTTGCCAAGCCGGGCATCGGACATCATTACGAAAAGTACCTTCCCTATTTGCTCACTATATTTTTCTTTATTCTCATCAATAACCTGCTTGGCCTGATACCGTTTTTTCCCGGAAGCGCCAATGTAACCGGTAACATAGCAGTCACTATGGTATTGGCTGTAATAGCTCTTTTGATGATCAATCTGAATGCCAACAAATATTACTGGAAGCACATTTTTATGCCGCCTGTTCCTGTATTTCTGTGGCCTATTCTGATTCCGGTTGAATTGCTTGGAGTTTTTACCAAGCCGATTTCACTCATGATTCGTCTATTTGCCAACATCACCGCAGGTCACATCATTGTGCTCAGTCTGGTGAGTCTGATTTTTGTTTTTGGGAATGCAGGTCAGAGCATCGGAGGTTCAACGGTAGGCGCGTTTATTGCGGTTCCTTTTACGCTTTTCATCAGTGTGATCGAGCTGATGGTGGCGTTTATTCAGGCATTTATTTTCACTACCCTCACGGCCACTTTCATCGGTATGGCCATAGAGGAACATCACGATCATTAATCGGGTACTCTTAATCACCATAAAACACAGTTTACCATGTTGAACACAGTTCTTTTAGAAGCGGCAGTACCAGGAATGGCTGCCATTGGTGCCGGTCTCGCTGCCGTAGGTGCAGGAATCGGTATCGGAAAAATTGGTGGAGCAGCAGCTGAATCCATCGCCCGTCAGCCTCAGGCCGTAAACGACATTCGCGCTGCGATGATCCTTACTGCCGCCTTCATTGAAGGGGTTGCTCTTTTCGCGGTGATCGTTGCCCTCCTCAAGGGATAATTCCCAAATTGAAACTGCTTCGGAAGGGATTGCCTGAAGAAGCAGTTTTAACCGTCTTCAATCAAAAAATAGATAAATCAATCTGCATGAATCTCTTGCTGATCCTTAGTGCTGAAGGAGGAAATTTCTCCCTCATAACACCAGACCTCGGACTTGTCTTCTGGACAGCCCTGGTGTTTGTTATCCTTTGGGTAATCCTTGGCAAAACAGCTTTTGGTCCCATTACTCAGGCGCTGAAAGACAGAGAGAAAAGTATCGAGGATGCGCTCGGAGCCGCTGAAAAAGCGCGGGCAGAAATGGCTAACCTTACGGCCAAGAATGAAGCCTTGCTCATGGAAGCTAAGGAGGAGCGCAATCGCATTCTTCAGGATGCCAAAGATGCAGCAGAAAAACTTCGTGCTGATATTGTAGCTAAGGCTCATACGGAAGCAGAGCAAAAATTGCAGCAGGCCATCCGTGAAATTGAAAACCAAAAGATTGCCGCATTGGTTGAAGTGAAGAATACCGTAGGTTTGATGGCTCTTGATATTGCCGAAAAGGTGATTCGCAAAGAGCTTTCCGGAAATGCAGAGCAGGTAGAATTTGTCAATAAAATGGCTAAAGAAGCCAAACTCAACTGATTTTCATGGGTTCTTTCCGCATCGCTTCCCGATATGCCAAGTCTTTGATTGACCTGGCCCGCGAGAAATCACAGCTTGAGTCTGTTCATGCTGATGTTATGCTTGTTCACGCCGCTTTGCAGTCTAGTCGTGAGCTTAAAAGTGTGATGAAAAGCCCCATCATAGCTCCTGATAAAAAGTTAGGGCATCTTTCTGCCCTTTTCCGCGCTCAAACAGGCCCTCTTTTGTATCAGTTCATGGAGCTTTTGGTTAAAAAGGGACGTGAGGCTTTTCTTCCGGAAGTGCTCAGCTCTTTTCAGGAACAGTACAACCGGCATAAAGGAATCACTGTTGTGAAAATTTCTTCTGCTGTTGCATTTGACGAAGCACAAACCTCTGCATTGGTAAATGGCCTCAAGTCAGCTGCCGGTCTGCATGAAGTTGAATTGCATAAAACTACCGACGAGTCGCTGATCGGAGGTTTTGTGGTCCAGTATGGCGACAAAATGATCGATGCCAGCGTGAAAAGAAAAATTCATGAACTCCGTCAGCTGATCGAAGACGACTCTTACATTAAAAAATTCTGATAAACCCCTTATAAATCTACCCATCATGGCAGATGTAAAACCCGATGAGATTTCTGCGATTCTTCGCGAGCAACTTTCCAGCTTCCGCAGTGCGGCAGAACTCGAAGAAGTAGGCACCGTACTTCAGGTGGGCGACGGTATCGCCCGTGTTTATGGCCTCAGCAACGCCCGTGCCGGTGAGCTCGTTGAGTTTCAGGATGGTATGAAAGCCATCGTACTGAACCTTGAAGAAGACAACGTGGGTGTGGTATTGATGGGCTCCAGCGAGAAAATCAAAGAAGGTGATACCGTAAAGCGCACCGGTGTAATTGCCTCTATCAAGGTAGGCGAAAGCATGGTGGGCCGGGTTGTAAACACCCTGGGCGAACCCATCGACGGTAAAGGACCGCTCAGCGGCCAGTTATATGAAATGCCTCTTGAGCGCAAAGCTCCAGGCGTTATTTACCGCCAGCCGGTAAACGAACCGCTGCAGACCGGCATCAAGGCGATTGATTCAATGATACCTATCGGTCGTGGTCAGCGTGAATTGATCATCGGAGACCGACAGACCGGTAAGACCGCCATCGCCATCGATACCATTATCAACCAGAAAGAATTCTTTGACCGCGGCGAACCCGTATACTGTATTTATGTTGCTTGCGGACAAAAAGCATCAACTGTTGCACAGGTGGTGAAAGTACTTCAGGACAACGGAGCTATGGCCTATACCGTAGTGGTATCTGCTTCTGCCGCCGATCCCGCACCACTTCAGTTCTATGCGCCTTTTGCAGGATGCGCCATAGGCGAGTATTTCCGCGATACAGGCCGCCCTGCGCTCATCATTTATGATGATCTTTCCAAGCAGGCCGTAGCTTACCGCGAAGTTTCCCTGCTGCTGCGTCGTCCTCCCGGACGTGAGGCTTATCCCGGTGATATCTTCTATCTCCACAGCCGGCTTCTTGAGCGTTCCGCCAAGGTTAATGCAAATGACGAAGTGGCAAAGCAGATGAATGATATTCCCGAATCTATCCGCCCGATTATCAAAGGTGGAGGAAGTCTTACCGCTCTGCCCATCATTGAAACCCAGGCCGGTGACGTTTCTGCATATATTCCTACCAATGTAATCTCCATCACAGACGGTCAGATATTCCTTGATCTAGGTCTTTTCAACGCCGGTATCCGTCCTGCTATCAACGTAGGTATCTCAGTAAGCCGCGTGGGTGGAAATGCGCAGATCAAATCCATGAAAAAGGTTTCCGGCACATTGAAACTTGATCAGGCACAGTTCCGCGAACTCGAGGCTTTCTCTAAGTTTGGATCGGATCTTGATGCTGCCACCAAAGCCGTACTCGACAAAGGTGCCCGTAACGTGGAAATACTTAAGCAGCCTCAGTTTTCACCTTACAGCGTAGAGAAGCAAATAGCCATCATTTACATCGGTACCAAGAATCTCGCTTCTAAAGTGCCCGTGGCCAAAATGAAGCAGTTTGAAAAAGATTTCATTACCCAACTCGAAACACGTTTCCCCGAATTGCTCAAATCACTGCGCAATCCTATGGGAGCTGCCGAAGAGAAGGCACTTGCCGATCTCGCCGGAGAAGTTGCATTGAATTATTACTAATATTTATTTTAATCGAATCGGGTAGCAGCGCACTATGGCCAATCTGAAAGAGATACGCGGACGACTGGTGTCGGTAAATACGACACAGCAGATCACCAAAGCCATGAAACTGGTGGCGGCGAGCAAGCTCAAAAAAGCGCAGGATCGCATCCTGACCATGCGTCCGTATTCTGAGAAACTCAATGAGATTTTGGGCAATCTCATGCTCAGTCTTGAGGGTGAAACCGGATCTATGTCGCTCAATGCCCAGCGGCCGGTGCAGTCGGTTCTCATTATTGTGACTACCTCAGATAAAGGTCTTTGCGGAGCTTTCAATTCCAATCTCATCAAAACAGCCCGTAAGCTGGTTGAAGAGCAGTATGCTGCACAGGCGGCCGCCGGTAAGGTCACCATCCTGCCCATCGGAAAAAAAGCCTACGATTTCTTCCGCCGCTACAAGAATGTGGAGATGGAATCGACTTATATGTCTTACATGAAAATGCCAAGCTTTGCTCAGGC
>CAZUHX010000035.1:4101-17512 GCA_964620795.1 uncultured Chitinophagaceae bacterium | reverse complement strand
ATAACTTCGTCTCCCGGATTTAGAAGTTTAATAACCGCATCCATCGCACCCATCCCACTGCTGAAACATAAGCCATAGGCGGCTCCTTCAAGAGCAGCAATACTGTTTTCCAACGCCACTCTTGTTGGGTTTTTACCACGTGCATAAGCATATCCTTTATGCTTTCCTGGCAATTCCTGCACATAGGTTGAAGTCTGATAAATAGGAGTCATGATGGCCCCTGTTACAGGATCCGGCTCAACACCGGCATGAACTGCCAGTGTTTCAAAATGATAAGACTTGTTTTCCATAAAACTATTTTAAAACAAATGAGAAAATAATCCATCCCTAAGCTTGGGCTCAAACCAGGTAGACTTGGGAGGCATCACATTTCCTGAGTCAGCAATGTTCATTAATTGTTCGATGCTAACCGGATACAAACAAAATGCCACAGCAGCCTCGCCGGAATCTACTTTCTGTTGAAGAGCGTTCAGCCCCCTGATGCCACCAACAAAGTCAATGCGCTTGTCGGTCCTGGGGTCCATAACACCTAAAACCGGAGCAAGTATTCGGTCTTGTAAAATACTGACATCCAGAATGCCGATCGGATCTTCCGTATAGCATCCACCCTTGACAGTTAACTTATACCACCGGCCTTCCAAATACATTCCAAATTCATGAATAGAAGAGGGTCTTGCCGATTCTGCCGGAACACTCCCTAGTATTTCTATTGTGAAGCAAGTCTCAATTTTTGAAAGAAAACTCTGAACTGAATGCCCATTCAGATCTTTAACTACACGATTGTAATCCATTATGGCAAGCTCTTCGTCGGGAAAGAGCACGGAAAGGAAGTAAAGATGATCTTCTCCTGCTTTGCCGGCTTCCTGTAATTTTTTGCCCACCTTAGCAGAGGATGCTGCTCTGTGATGACCGTCTGCGATATATGTGAAGGGAATGTCTTGCCGGAAATGATTTTGAATGGTAGTGATCATCTTTTCATCTCTGATAACCCAGCCCCGATGACGAACACCGTCTGTTGCTACAAAATCAAATTCGGGAATGCCTGATTTTACTTCTGAAAAAATTTGTTTTGAGGCTGCGCTCGACCGATAAGTTAGAAACACAGGTCCCACGTGTGCAGACAGCCCTTCCATATGCAGAATGCGATCTTTCTCTTTTTCTGGCCTTGTGTATTCATGTTTTCTGATGATGTCACTGAAGTAGTCTTCGATGCTGCTGCACGCTACCAGTCCGGTCTGTTTTCTTCCCAACATTTCCAGCTCATACAGGTAAAAGCAGGCAGAAGAATCCTGCACTAAAGTGCCGTTGTCTATGAGTTTGCGAAAATTTGTATTGGCCATTTCATATACTACCAGACTGTGTTCGTCTATGCCTTCTGGAAGGCTGATCTCAGAGCGGCTTACTTGAAGAAAGGAGTGGGGGTTGCCTGCTGCCATTAGCCTTGCTTCATGTGTATTCATTACATCATAGGGTAAGGTAGCTACTGCTGCTTCTAGTCCTTTAGCAGGACGCAGTGCAGCAAATGGTCTGATGTCTGCCATGGTGTATTTGTTTGCGCAAATATGTGAATATTGCCTGAGCCTATACGAACAAGGATGCCGCAATTCGGTCTGAGAAAAGTTTCCCCTCTGCTGTGCATTGCAAAAAATCTCCCTTGATTTCATACCACTCGCAAGGTAGTTTTTCCAATTCAATCATTACCCCGGCTCTGATATCTGTCGGAATTCTTCTCAGATCAAGCCCCTCTATCCTCCGTATGCCTAGCATAATCATCTCATTAATGCGGTCATTTTCACTGAGCACTTCTTCGAAATCCACAGCATATCCTCGACGCTCAATATTTTCAATGTATGCAAGGGTATTTCTTACATTCGACCTGCGTATCCGGTCTGTAAAGGAGTGAGCCGATGGACCAAGCCCAAGATAGGGACGGCCTTCCCAGTAACTGCTATTGTGAATACTGCGCTGACCCGGCAGACAGGCATTGCTGATTTCGTAATGCTCGTACCCCTTGTTTTTCAGCAGACTGCATAATATTTCAAATTGCCTGGCTGCAGAATCTTCCTCCGGAGCCTTTACCCGCTTTTTTACAATGTCATTATGAAGGCCGGTTTTGGGTTCTACGGTGAGTGCATAAGCCGATAAATGAGGAACTTTCATGTCTGTAAGGGTAGTTACATTTTGCTCCCACATCTCATCGGTACAACCTGGCACCCCATAAATGAGATCTGCCGATAAACGCAAATCCGATTTTAGGATGAGCTCAATTACATTCATCGCGTCCTTGCCTGAATGAGATCGGCCCATGAATCTCAAATCGCTATCGTGAAATGACTGAACTCCGAGGCTGATACGGTTAGCTCCCAATTCATTGCGGAAAATTTTGAGTAGATCAGGTCTCTCAATGATGTCCTCGGGATTGGCTTCTACAGTGAACTCAAGGATGTTTTCTCGGGGAATATAATCATGCAGTGATGATCCAATTCTCATTAGCATTTCTGTAGGAAGCCTGCTCGGTGTTCCTCCACCCATGTAGATGGTACGTACAGGATGATCAGATATAAATTGCAATGAATGAGGAGAGCGAATTTCATTGCATAATGCGCTTGTGAAAGCTTCTGCATTACCAAGTGAAAGAGAAAAGTAGAAGTTACAGTAATTACAGGCTTTTCTGCAAAATGGAATATGAATATAAATCCCCGACATTTGTACGGCAATAAACATAGGCATTTATCGTATTCTCATGGCAGTATTTATGCGTTTTTCAGTTTTCATTTTTCTTTTTGCGCTTGCCGGACTGATAAAACCTTGTGCCGGGCAGGGGAAGTGGATTCTCAGTCCGCAGTCTGCTCCAGGAAGCAATGAGATCAAGTGGAGAACGGCTTTCCGGGACTCTCTAAGGTTGAGAAGCCATATTGCTGCAAGAGCAGCTGAACTAAGGCATAAATTTTATCCGGGATTGAGTTTGGATTCTGTTTTTATCGGAAACAGAATCGTGAATATGATTTATCACTCAGGACCTTACAGGCCCAAAGTAAACTGGTATGTTCCTGATACATTGCTCTTGCCTATGCTTGCAAAGCTCAGGGATAACCAAAGAAGTGGAAATACTTTGGCCGAAGCCTACACAGTCAGGGAAAAGATCTTGAGGATTTTGGAAAACAATGGATATCCTTTTGCGAGTTTGAATTGGGAGGAAGATCAGAATAATGGCTGTTTAAGGCTTTCCGGATCAGGCTTTGATCTGATAAAATATGATACGATAATTTTGGAGGGCAAGATCAAAATCAGCAGAAAGTTTTTATACCGATATCTCAATATTCGTCCGGGTAAGTCTTACGACGAATCAGCGATTACTTCCGCCGAGCAGAAGTTGAATGCCATGGAATTTGCTGAAGCCTCGGCTCCGGTAAAAGTGAGTTTCCGGCCTCAGGGTGCTGAGGTTAAGGTGTCATTGAAAGACCGAAAGGCTTCTCAGTTTTATTTCATTCTTGGCTTGCTGCCGGGCAGCAGTGGCAGGAAAGTGTTGATTACCGGTGATGCACTCCTTAATCTGTTTAGTCCGTTTGGTGCCGGAGAGCAGATTTTTTTTCAATGGCAGAAAATGCAACCTAAAACCCAGAAGCTGATTGCTTCTTTCAGCTATCCTTTTCTCGCAGGATTACCCGTAGGGGTAGCCGCACGTTTTGAATTCTTTAAGCGAGATACCAGCTGGATAGATCTGAATTGGGACTACGCTGTTCAGTATCAGTTAAGCGGCCTCAACTATCTCAAGCTGGGTGTGAGACAGCAGGAGGTTTTTCCTCTTAAAACAGATACCAATAATGTAAAACTTAGCAGAACGCTGCCCAATGCTCAGAGAATCTCTTCGGTACAGGCGATGGTAGAGGCCAATTGGCAGAGGCTTGATTACAGATTTAATCCTACCGACGGATGGCAGTTGAAAATGATGGTAACTGCAGGGGTGAAAAGATTGTTGAGAGATAATGCAGTAAGCAGCTTGAAAGACGAGATTAAAGGTGGCTCATTTGATTGGTTGTATGATTCGTTGAGAATGCAGCATTTTCAGTTTGCAGTTTCAGTTAATGCCGATAAATACTGGAAACTGTCGCGAAGGATGACGATACTCACAGGCGTGACAGCTAAGGTTCAATACAGTCCATTCATGGCGCAGAATGAATTGTTTCGTCTTGGTGGTATGAATAATCTGCGGGGGTTTGATGAAGAAACATTTTTTACCCCAGCCTACGCATTACTCCGGATTGAATTCAGATATTTGTTGTCAAAGAACGCTTACTATTATCTTTTCTATAATCATGCTGCATTCTCCGGAGCACAGAATTACACTCGCTGGCTACTCCCATTCGGGTTTGGCTCCGGAGTTTCGTTGGAGACAAAAGCCGGAATTTTTGCCATCAGTTATGCCATGGGAAATCTTCCGGGAGAGAAGTTTAGTTGGCGTAATGGTAAAATTCATTTTGGTTATATTAATTATTTTTAGTCTCGTCCTGAAATGTGATGCTCAAAATGTAGACTCATCTGCAGTCTTTCTTGATTCTACAGCTTTTATTCAGGATTCTGTTCCTCAACATCACCTGTGCAGCGATTCTGCTGCGTTTGCCCGCTTGTTGGATCTTGCTAATTACAAGCCGAGTTGGGCTCAGGAAACAGGCAAACTAAAGCGCTCGGATATACAGCAAAGGAGGATCGTGTCAGATCCGCTTGAGTTGCTACTGCTGCTGCTTTTATTATCACTGATTCTATTGTTTGTGAGATTGAGTTTTCATCGAGAAGTGATGATGCTCTATGAAGGAATTTTTAATAGCAATCTTGAGATGCAGCATTTGAGACAAGCACCTGGAGATTGGTCGTTTTCTACTATACTTCTTACGGCAATTCATTTGCTTTCCACAGCTGTGTTTTTGTCTTTTTCAGTTAGTCGATTTTGGTTTGGAACGGATCATTATTTGCAGTTGCCTGTGTCAACCAGTATTATTTTATTCACATCTCTGTATGTGGTGAGTAATAGTATTGTTTGGCTATTGGGTTTTGCAAGCGATGAAAGCGCACTTGCTTCTGAATACAGATATCAGAAGAATAATATGCTTAAAACAATAGGTGTGATGCTGATTCCGATTATTATGATTCTTATCGTTTCTAAAGGATTAATATTTGACATTTCTTTATATATTGGTCTTGCTTTGCTTGTGGTTGTTTTGCTTGTATACTTTTTTAGAGGGTTATCCACAGGTGTAAAATTCATGTATAAAAGTGTCTACCACTTTTTTATCTACATTTGTCTTGTTGAAATTTTACCAATAGTTTTAACTATTAAATTTTTAACCAAAACCGTCCTTTAACATGGCAACAAAGTCAACAGCCAAAAAGGCAGCTCCTAAAAAAGCTGCCGCCAAGAAAGCAGCCCCTAAGAAGGCTGCTGCCAAGAAGGCCGCCGCCCCTAAGAAGGCTGCTGCTAAGAAAGCCGCCGCCCCTAAGAAGGCTGCTGCTAAGAAAGCCGCTGCCCCTAAGAAGGCTGCTGCTAAGAAAGCCGCCGCCCCTAAGAAGGCTGCTGCTCCTAAAAAGGCTGCTAAAAAAGCTGCTGGAAAAAAATCAGCAGAAAAAAAAAGCAGTACTCCTTCAGCGAACAACTAAAGGAGTCCGGTAGCAGCACTTCTGCAGAATCTGTTGTTGATGGGAAATCAACCGGAAGCAGAAGTGCTGCTTCAAAAAAAAATCTGCGGTCCAATTCCGCCATTAGTGAAGATGTCCTCGTCCGGCTTTCGCCCGCGACTTCCAATAAGATCTCCCGAATTTTAATTACAAATATCCGCCCTGAAGGGCCAAAATCCCCTTATTCAGAGATTCAGGATAAGTTCAAAGTGGCTGTTGACTTCATCCCCTTTATTTCTGTTGAAGGTGTTCCCGGAAAAGAGTTTAGAAAGCAAAGAATCGTTTTAAATGAATTCAGCGGTGTTATTTTTACTTCCAGAAATGCAGTTGATCACTTTTTTCGCATCTGCGAAGAACTAAAAGTCAAAATGTCGCAGGAAACCAAGTATTTCTGCACATCCGAAGCAATAGCACTTTATCTTCAGAAATACATACAATTCAGGAAACGAAAAGTCTTTATTGAAGAAAATGCAGCAGGGAAAGATCTTTCTTATCACCTGAATAAGCATAAAGACACAACTCGATTTCTCTATATCTGTGCAGATGTCAGGAAAGATGAGATTCCGTCATTCATGAAAACCCACAACTTTAATTATGCAGAAGGTGTGATGTACAAAACAATTCCGGTAGATATAAAGTCTGTAAATCTTTCAAAATATGATCTAATTGCATTTTTTAGTCCTGCTGCTGTCAATGCATTGTATGTGAGCCATCCCGATTATAGTCAGGGAGAAACCAAAATTGCCGCATTTGGCAATGCTACCGCTGAAGCTGTTCTCGAGGCCAACTTGAAGCTGCATCTGGTAGCTCCGATTCCCGGTGTCCCTTCCATTGTTGCTTCTATCAGATCATACCTTGAAAAGGCAGTTAAGTCTGCCTCAAAATGAACGATTGATCTGATTTTATCGTTATAACTTCAAGATGATTCTGAATGCGCGATTTTGGCTGTGGTTCTTTTCTCTGTGTGTAACAGCTCAAGATATCTTTGCGCAGACGGAATCTGTTTTTTCGCAGTCCATTGAGCACAGCAATATCCTTAATCCCTCAATCTGCGGATCTTCTTCTGAAATCAGGGCAGGTATTATTCATCGGAGCAGTTTTGTTCAGCTCAGTAGCCGAATGGTTTCTACCCAGGCTGCTTATTTTGGAATGCCGGTTCAGAAAATCCAAAGCGCTCTTGGATTCACACTGATTAATGATCAAATAGGATTGATAAGAAATACAAGAATCGCACTCAATTACAGCTACGCCAAAACTCTCAGGAATGTAAGAATATCTGCAGGAATGGGACTTGGATTTATACAAACTGCCTTTAGGGGAGATCTTGCAACAAGTCCCGATGGAGATTATTCTTCAGCTATCGATCACAAGGACCCTTTGGTACCCGAAAACAACCGGACAGGTCTAAGTCCAATATTGGAGGCAGGCTTTTCGGCTTCCGGTATTTCCTGGATCTCAGGGATTTCAGTTTCACAGATTTATGGTTCTAACATCCGACTGGAGTCTAATAAGACTGCGAAGTTGTTGCCGTTGCTGAAGTTTTTCGGCGGCTATCGATGGAAGGTTTCCAATAAATTCCAAATAGAGCCTTCAGTGATTTTGATGTCTGATTTTCGGTTAGCAGCAGCTCAAATCAATGTAAATTTCCGATATATGGGATTTCTGATGTCGGGTTTGGGTGCAAGAGGTTTTACGCCAGGAACTGCCGATGCTTTTATCATCACACAGGGAGCCAGCTGGAAGGGCTTCAGCCTGATTTATTCCTACGATGTCCCGGTTTCTGGTATAAGAAAATTTTCTGCCGGCGCACACGAAATCAGTCTGCAATATCGTTTAGCAGTTAAGCAAAAGGGATTTAAAGGCTTTTTCTACTCAAACCCTCGATACCTATAGCTTTTTGGGTCATACATATTGACTCAAATCATTTAAGTTCAACGTTCATTTCAGGCACGCAATGAAATTCGGCATTATTTTTTTGGATTTTTTTAAAAAACTCTATTTTTACCACCTTCTAAATCAAGAACCAAACATCGAATGATGAACAAATTCAGGCATATCCTCGCAAAACTTGGCTTGTACATGCTTTTGCTCACAGTGGCAGGGTGCCAAGGAGGCTACAATGGCCAATTGCTTGGCGAGTTGGATCGTCCGAAGTGGAACGTAATCAACCCTTACGGGATGGTATTTGTTCCATCCGGAGTTCTTCACGTAGGCCCCAGTGACCAAGATGTAAACGCTTCATTTAATTCCAGACAAAAGCAGATTTCAATTGTTGGCTTCTTCATGGATGAAACAGAAATCACCAACAACGAATATCGCCAGTTTGTTAATTGGGTACGTGATTCTGTGGCTCATTCCGTTTTGGGTCATACCCGCGATAACGGAGACGGTAAAACAAGCATAGATTGGAAACAAAAAATTGACTGGAGCGCTAAGGAAGGTTCTGAGCTGGAACAAATGTATATTCCTTCAGAACAGCGAATTAATGGAAAAGTAGAGGTGGATGTAACCAAGCTCGCCTACACATATGATTGGGTTGACTTGAAAGCAGCCGTAGCCACTAAAAATGCCGGTAAAAATCCTACGAGCTTCATTCGCAAAGAATCTACCAGAATTTTCCCTGATACCATGGTTTGGGTTCGCGACTTTACCTATTCTTATAACGAACCGTTAACACGTGCTTATTTCAGTCACCCCGCTTTTGACGATTATCCGGTGGTTGGAGTTAACTGGTATCAGGCCAACGCATTTTGCGCCTGGAGAACTAAGCTTTGGGAAGATTATCGCACCGAAAGAGGCGAGCCTCTTCAGGATGTTTTTCGTTTGCCCACAGAGTATGAGTGGGAGTACGCTGCAAGAGGAGGAAAGAAAAATTCACCATATCCCTGGGGTGGTCCTTACATTAGAAATACCAAAGGTTGTCTTCTTGCCAACTTTAAGCCGGGCAGAGGGAATTATCCCGAAGACGGTGGCTTTTACACTGTCCGTGCTGATGCCTATTGGCCAAATGATTACGGTTTGTATAACATGGCCGGAAATGCAGCAGAATGGACTTCATCTGCTTTCTTCGAAAATTCCTCTTCTTTCATACACGACCTGAACCCGGACATCAAGTTTGAAACTGATGCGGCAATAAATTCTACCATGAAGAGAAAGGTAATCCGCGGCGGATCATGGAAAGATATAGGCTACTTTATTCAGAACTCAACCAGACATTGGGAGTATTCTGACTCTGCAAAGTCCTATGTAGGCTTCAGATGCGTAACAACTTTCCTCGGGAAAGATATCATGTCACGTTAAACAAATAATCCTCACACTAAAAACCCAAACCCTAAACACACAACAATTATGGCAAAGCAAACAGGCTTGATCAATTGGCTCTTCCTAACTGAAAATGGAAAGAAGAATCTTAACTACGCATACTCCTTTGGAGCAGCGACGGTTATTTTTGGGGCGCTTTTTAAGATTATGCACTGGCCTGGAGCAGATATCGCTCTTATCGGTGGGATGTCTGTAGAAGTTATCATATTCATTATTTCCGGATTCGAGCCACAGCACGTTGATAAGTACTATGATTGGGAAAAGGTTTACCCGGAGCTGGCAATTGAAAGTCCTGTTGCGAAGCCCGGCCAAAAGCCTCTCACCCAGCAGCTTGATAAGATGCTTTCTGACGCCAAAGTAGGTCCCGAATTGATTAACAGCCTCGGAAAAGGTCTGACATCTCTCTCTGATTCGGTTTCTAAGATGGGTGATATTGCAGATGCTTCAGTTGCGACTCAGGATTATGCCAAGAATGTAAAATCCGCTGCTTCTTCAGTTACAGGTTTCGCTCAGGCTGCTGCGGCTGCAACCGCTGCTGTTGGAGAAATCGGAGCTGGCGCACAACATACTAAAGTTTATCACGAGCAGGTTCAAAATATGGTTAAGAACCTTTCCCAGCTGAATGCCATTTATGAGCTTGAGCTCCAGGACTCCAACAATCATCTCAAGGCCATGAACAAGTTCTTCGGAAACCTTAATCAGGCTGCTCAAGCACTTTCTGAGACTGCTACCGATTCTATGAAGTACAAAGAGGAACTTGCTAAGCTCAACAAAAACCTTACTGCACTCAATCAGGTATACGGCAATATGCTTTCAGCAATGAAGGCAGTCTAATCCTAACCATTATTTCACTTAATTAAAACTATAAACCAGCGAAACAATGGCAGGTGGCAAATTAACGCCAAGGCAGAAGATGATCAACATGATGTACCTCGTGTTGACCGCCCTACTGGCCTTGAACGTTTCAAATGAGGTATTGAATGCCTTTAAATTGGTGAATGACGGCCTTTTAGGCACTAACGTATCACTCAACAATAAGAATGAAGGCATATACAAGGCTTTCCGCAAACAGCTTGACTTGGACAAGACCAAAGCAGAACCTTTATACAAAAAGGCTCAGGAGGCGCAAAATGCCAGTAAGGAATTTGTGGCTTACGTCGAAAAATACAAGGAGCAGATCATCAAGGAAGCCGGCGGAATAGATCCTGAATCAGGTGATATCGTACAGCGCGACAATATTGATGTGGCAACCAGGATTTTTGTGGAGGCCGGAGGAAAGAAGGGAAAAGAGCTTCGTAAAAAGATTCTTGACTCCAGAAACCTTATGCTTTCTCTAGTAGATGCTAAGGATAAAGCAGCCTTCGAGAAATCCATTACTCTGAATGCTGAATACAAAGTCAAGAAAGGAGAGTCCGACAAAGGTTGGGAGTTTGCAACGTTCAACCACGTTCCAACTACCGCTGCAGTGACTTTATTGACTAAATTTCAAAGCGACGCAATTGCTTCTGAAGGTGCAGTTATCGAGTACCTGATTAAGAAAATCGGTGAAGCTGATATCAAATTTGATAAACTAGCTGCAAAAGTTATTGCTCCATCTTCCTACATCATGCAGGGCAATACCTACAAGGCTGACATCTTTGTTGCTGCTTATTCTTCAACTCAAAATCCTGATGTTTTCCTGGGTGGTCTTTCAGATAAGTTCAAGCGTGATCCGGAAACAGGCGATTTGATGGAGTATAAGTCACAAGATGAAAATCCTCCTTTGAGTGGTGCCCAAAAAATTGATGTCCTCAACGGATTTGGTAAGTATGAAGTTTCAGGTTCTGGTGTTGGAGAAAGAAAATACTCCGGAGCTGTAAGAATCAAGGATCCGCTCGGAGGCTACATCTACTATCCTTTTGAAGCTGCTTACCAGGTTGCAGGAAAGGCAGTAGCTGTTTCTCCAACCAAAATGAATGTGTTTTACATAGGTGTTGACAATCCAGTAAAAATTACTGTTGCAGGTGTTCAGCCTCAGGATGTTATTGCTTCTATGGACGGTGGAGATCTCACCAAAGCAGATGCCCCCAACTATGTTGTGCGTGTTAAAACTCCCGGAACAGCCAAAATAACTGTATCAGCTAAAGTTGATGGCAAAACAATGCCTATGGGTGTTGAGGAGTTTCGCGTTAGAAGGATTCCAGACCCTATCCCAACTGTTGGTGGTCAAAAATTGCCTACTAAAGTTCCTATCGCTAAGATCAGGTCAACAGCAGGTTTGGTCGCTTTACTTGAGAACTTTGAGTTCGATGCCCGTTTCAACATCGTGTCCTTCAAAATGATGTATAAGCCCAAGAGCGATGATATCGTAGATGATGTTACCAGCGGACCGCTTTTCTCAGATAAAATGAAGGCATTCATGGGTCGTGCAAAACCCAAGGATATCATTCTTTTCGACGAAATCAAGGCGATGGGTCCTGACGGTACTCCACGTAAACTTGGACAGCTGTTCTTCGAAATCATTTAAACATCCAGAGATCATGAAAATCACTGTTAAAGGCTTTATCACAGGTTTGTTGTCCGTTGCAACTGTTGCAGTTTTTGCACAGGAGCCTCTTGACGGTGCCTATGTGAAGACCATCACCAAAGAAAAGGCTCCTATTCCCTACGACTATATCAGGGAAGCTGATGTGTTCTGGGCAAAAAGAGTATGGCGTAAGATAGATGTGTCATTGAAGCAAAACAAGCCTTTCACTTATCCTCAAAAACCTCTGATTGAGATTATTCATTCAGCAGCCAAAGGTGGAGATTTGACAGTGTATGATCCTTCAGTAGACAACAGCGATCAGTTTAAAGCAGTTTTGCCTGTCAATAAGGTTGCCAATATTGGTGTATCTACCGATACGGCAGTAACTGTTGACCCTGTGACCATGCAAGAAGTTACTACCATTCAGAAATCCGAGTTTTCCAATGATAAGGTTGTTGGTTACAGATTGAAGGAAGACTGGCTCTTTGATGAGGAAACTTCTTCACTGATAGTCAGGATTATCGGTCTTTCTCCGGTAATGAAATATCTTGACAGCCAGGGTAATGATCTTGGTGAGACCGCTATGTATTGGATTTATTATCCGGATCTTCGCTCTATTCTTGCTCAGCATGAAGTTTTTAATCCTAAAAACGATGCTCAGCAAATGACTTGGGAAGATATTTTTGAAGCCCGTATGTTTGAAAGCTATATCTACAAGGTTTCAAATGTGTATGATCGCAGAATTCAAGAGTACTCTTCAGGAATAGACATCTTGATCGAATCGGATAAGATTAAAAACGATCTATTTGTTTTTGAACACGATCTTTGGGACTTTTAATTTTCAGCCTGCAAAGAGTCTTTAATTCTTTTAGCCCTTGAAGGGCCAATTATTCCGGCAAGTTCTTCGAAAGAAGCTTGCCGGATTTTTTTTACAGACTTGAAGTGATTGAGCAGTTTTTCCTTTGTTGCTTCTCCCAAGCCGGTTATCTGGTCAAGTTCGCTATTAGTCATTGCTTTGTCTCGCCTTTGTCTGTGGTGATTAATGCCAAATCTGTGGGCTTCATCCCTTATCCTTTGTATTAATTTTAGGCTTTCCGATTTTTTACTGATATGTAAAGGTATCGGATCTTCAGGATAATAGATTTCCTCCAGCTTTTTAGCAATGCCTATGATCGGTATTTTGCCATATAAGCCAAGCTCTTTCAATTCAATTACAGCTGAACTGAGTTGCCCTTTTCCACCGTCAACTATGATTAACTTAGGCAGGGCGGCATTCTCTTCCTTCAATCTGGAATATCTTCTCCTGATTACTTCCCGCATGGTACTAAAATCATCAGGGCCTTCAACTGTTTTGACGTTAAAATGTCTATAGTCAGTCTTGGAGGCTTTTCCGTTTTTAAAGACAACCATGGCAGATACCGGAAAAGTTCCCATGATGTTGGAGTTGTCAAAGCACTCAATATGTGTTGGAAGATCTTTCATTCTTAAATCAGTTTGAAGTTGTTCCAAAATCCGTTTTTCAGAGGATTTGCCTTCAAGAGCCGATTTTTTCTTGATATAATTTTCAAATGCGAGACGGGCATTGAGCTGAGCCATTTCAACCAAACGTTTTTTATCCCCAATCACAGGTACTTGCTGATCTGGAAGTGAAAATTCAGCAGACAGCTCAAAAGGTAAAAGCACGGTAAGTTGATCTGTTCCGGCTTCTTCTTCCATGATCATTTGCAATGCCTGAACAAGTATTTCTGACGGACTTTCATCCAGATGATTCTGGATCATGAGGCTCCTGGTAGAAACAATAGTGCCCGACAAAACCTTGAAAAGATGAATAAAGCTAATGTGTTCATCCCCGCCATTCCCAATACCATAAAGTTTTCCAGTCTTGGATTGGCCACCGTGTTTTTGGTCTTATTA
>CAZUHX010000035.1:0-4091 GCA_964620795.1 uncultured Chitinophagaceae bacterium | reverse complement strand
GAATTAAAGGAAGGCACTAAGCCATATCATCGCCTGCCATTCCCAGTACCATGAAGTTCCCAAGCCTAGGATTGGCTACAGTGTTTTTGCTCTGATAATGAGAAACCAGATTTAGCTTTTCCTTGAATTCAGCTGCTTTTTCAAATTCCAGATTTCCGGCAAGTTCTTCCATTTTCTTTCGGAGGTATGCCATCACCGCATCATAATCACTTTTCAAAATATTCCTGATCTGTTGAACCCCTTCCAGATATTCTTCTTCTGATTGGAGTCCTTCACATGGACCCGCACATCTTTTAATATGGTACTCCAGACAAATTTTGAATTTCTTTTGAAGGATTTTCTCATTCTCTAAATTCAGGCTGCAGCTTCGGATGGGGAAGATGGAAAAGAGCAGACTTAAAATATTCTTTACAGAATGAACTGAAGTGTAGGGGCCCAGATACTCACTCCCATCGTTTGCCCGCTGCCTGGTGAGCATTATTCTTGGGAAGGGTTCTTTCCGAATGCATATATAGGGGTATGTTTTGTCGTCTTTGAGAAGTATATTATATCGAGGCTGAAATTCTTTGATCAAGGAATTTTCAAGAAGAAAAGCATCTTGTTCAGTGTGGACCACGGTAAATTCTATCCTTGAAATCTGTTTTACCAGTCTTTGGAGACGCAAAGAATGTTCTGACTTAAGGAAATAGGAGGAGACCCTTTTGCGGATATCTTTGGCTTTACCGATATACAGGATATTGCCGGCTGCATCGAAATACCTGTAAATACCGGCTTGCTCCGGCAAGTCTTTACGAACGGCATGGAACTCCTCTGTAGTCATAGGGCGAAGGTAAAAATTGGCGGGGCTCGCGAATCCTGAAAATGAAGATTTTATAAAGAATAAGGAATATTTATTACCTTTGGCGTCCTTTCGGAAAAGTCGTTCTAATACCTTTGGTGTGAAAAACTTGCGAGAATTTCTTATTCCCCACCTTGGCCTCAAGGAAGGTATTCATCGATATGATTTCCGAATTGACAGTTCGTTCTTTAAACATTTTCAGGACTCACCGATTTCCGGCTGTGATGTTGAAGTTAAGCTTGAGTTAGACAAAAAGTCATCGTTCTTTGTTCTTAACTTTTTCATTGACGGTTGGGTTGAAGCAGAATGTGACCGATGTCTGGAACAATTCAGAAAGCCTATTTTCGGAGATTTTACCACTTATGTCAAGTTTGAAGACCCCTCCAAGCCGGAGAGTTCAGATGATACAGAAGTTGTTTACATCAGCCGAAATGACGACTTTATCGATGTTTCTCAATTGATTTATGAGAACATTGTGCTGTGTTTGCCTATGCAAATGGTTCATCCAAAACTGGAAAACGGGGAGGAGGGTTGTAATCCTGATGTTTTAAGGCTGCTTCGCGATCGAAAGACAGAAGAGGCCAAGCCTGATGAACGTTGGAACAAACTGAAAGATTTACGCTTTGAAAACTAGAACATAAAACAACAAGTTTATGCCACATCCTAAACATCGAATCTCCAAAGCCAGGAGAGATAAGCGCCGGACGCATTATAAGTCTGAAGCTCCAACATTAGGGCAAGACCCTTCGAGTGGTGAGAATCACCTCTGGCATCGCGCCCATTGGAGTGAGGATAAGTTAATTTACCGCGGGAAAGTAGTTATCGACCGCTCGGGTAATTGAATTAAACAGAGCTTTTGACAACCCGCATTTTCAATGCGGGTTTTTTTGTTTTATTCCTAAAACTCAAAGGTTTACTTCTTAATTTTTCAGATATTTGCCATTGAATAATATTTTATGAAAGGCATCATCCTGGCAGGCGGATCCGGCACCAGACTTTATCCGATAACTTATGCGATCAGCAAGCAAATCATGCCGATTTATGATAAGCCCATGATATACTATCCTTTGTCGGTATTGATGAAGGCCGGTATCCGTGAGATCCTTATCATATCAACACCGGCTGACCTTCCCAATTTTGAACGTCTTCTGGGAGATGGGAAGCAATATGGTTGCAAGTTTTCATATGTAGAACAGCAAGTTCCCAATGGGCTTGCACAAGCTTTTGTGCTGGGCTCCCGTTTTATCGGCAAAGAAAAAGTAGCGCTGATTCTCGGTGATAATATTTTTTATGGCAGTGGTCTGGATGCATTGCTTAAGTCGAACAACGACCCCCAGGGCGGAGTTGTGTATGCATATCATGTATCGGATCCGGAGCGATATGGTGTGGTTGAGTTTGATAAAAAGGGTAAAGCAATTTCCATTGAGGAAAAGCCGGTAAATCCCAAGAGTAATTATGCTGTTCCCGGGCTTTACTTTTATGACAATGAGGTCGTGAAAATCGCAAAGTCCCTTAAGCCCAGCGCCAGAGGCGAGTATGAGATCACAGATGTAAATAAAGAATATCTGAAGCGAGGAAAGCTTAAGGTAGGGATTCTTGATCGGGGTACGGCATGGCTTGATACCGGAACTTTTGACTCACTCATGCAGGCTTCCCAATTTGTTCAGGTGCTGGAGCAAAGGCAAGGGCTGAAAGTAGGTTGTATTGAGGAGGAAGCATACCGCCAGGGCTTTATAGATAAAAAACAACTTAAAAAACTTGCTGAACCACTTATGAAAAGCGGTTATGGCAAATACCTTTTAGACATCATTGAAGAAAGATAAAAACATGACCAGAATTCTTGTTACCGGCGGAGCCGGATTTGTGGGTAGCTGTCTGGTAGATAAGCTCATAGAAAACCCCGACAACTACGTTGTGATTGTAGACAACCTGAGTACAGGTAATATTAGGAGATTGCCCGAATCAAAATCGGGTAATTGGAATTTCATCAAATGCGATGTAAACAAGTTTGAAGATATCGCTGCCATCATGACTTCCTACAAGTTTGATTATGTTTTCCATTATGCAGCTGTGGTTGGGGTAAAGCGTACTCTGGATAATCCGGTCATGGTTCTGGATGATATACAGGGGTTTAAGCACTTACTCTCTCTGTGTAAAAACACAGGGGTAAAACGGATTTTCTTCAGCTCATCATCTGAAGTGTACGGTGAACCGTTTGAACACCCCCAAAATGAGCAAACTACCCCTTTAAATTCCAGGCTTCCGTATGCGATAGTTAAGAATGTGGGAGAGGCTTTTCTTCGTTCATATCATCAGGAGTTTGATCTGGAATATACCATCTTCCGTTTCTTCAATACCTACGGACCCAAGCAGAGTACAGATTTTGTGATGTCGAGGTTTATCAAAGCGGCAGTTAATAATGAACCCATTACCATTTACGGTGATGGAAAGCAAACCAGAACTTTCTGTTATAAGGATGACAATATTGAAGCTTGTGTGAATTCATTGTACCTCGGAAAACACATCAACGATACTGTAAATGTGGGAAGCGATCTAGAGATCCAGGTCATCGAACTGGCAGAGATCATCATTGAACTTACCGGATCTAAGTCTGAAATTGTTTTTCTCCCGCCGCTCAAAGAAGGAGACATGAGCAGAAGGAAACCGGATATTGCAAAAATGCGCATGCTTCTGGGCAGACCTCTTACAGAACTGAAGGAGGGCATCAAGAGAACCATAGACTCAGGACTCTACAATTTCTGATCTTTCTATGAAAGTTCTGGTTACCGGCGGAACCGGATATATTGGCTCACATACCATTGTAGATTTACAACAAGCCGGTTTTGATGTTATTTCGGCGGACAATCATTGCCGCTCACGGGCCGAAGTGAATCAGAGAATCGCTCAGATTACGTCTAAGTTACCTGTTCTTTATTCCATTGACTTATGTGACAAGCAGGCACTATGGAGCTTGTTTGAAAAGGAGAAAGACATTGCAGGCATCATTCATTTTGCTGCACTAAAATCGGTGCCGGAATCGGTTAAAAACCCTTTGGAATACTATAAAAATAATCTTTTGTCATTACAGTATTTGCTGGAGGCTATGTCTGTTTTCGGGATACCCAATTTCGTGTTTTCATCATCTTGTACGGTTTACGGCAACGTTGCAGTTACAGCACTTCCCGTTACAGAATCTACTCCTTTCGGTGAGGCCGAGTGCCCCTACGCAAGAACGAAGCAAATGGGGGAACAA
>CAZUHX010000034.1:0-17992 GCA_964620795.1 uncultured Chitinophagaceae bacterium | reverse complement strand
ACATGCTGGGTCAGAAACTGACGGAAGGCAGGATGGAGCAATCCGGACTGTGGTCATCGGAAGTGAGCGGAAGCGATGCATTCTATGCGGTAGTAAAGGTGAACAACCGAGGTGTGATGCAGTCGCAGAAGGTGATGATCAGCCAAATCAAGTAATCGGGTAATTACCCAATCATTTTAAGCAACCGGGGCAGTGAATACTGTCCCGGTTTTTTTATGTGAAAAGGTGAACCTTTGAAGTATTTGATGGTTTTTATTGTATTGTTTAAGAAACCACCTATGAAAGTTCAACAAGATTTGAGTTTACATGAATTTGGCGATCACCATATTATGAGTTCAGCTGATACTCCGCTACGTCCTGATGCTTTTGCAATGGATGACCAGCTTAAGATGGAATTGATTGAGGAAAAGTTTAGGGAGATATTGCATATCCTTGGTATGGACCTCAATGATGACAGCTTGAGAGGAACCCCGGCTCGCGTAGCCAAGATGTATGTTCAGGAGATTTTCAGCGGATTAAATCCGGCCAATCGTCCGGACATCAAGCTGTTTGAGAATAAGTACCAATACAATCAGATGTTGGTAGAAAAGGACATCACTTTTTATTCAAACTGCGAACATCACCTGGTTCCGATTATCGGGAAGGCACATATTGCATATATATCGAGCGGTAAAGTCATTGGACTTTCCAAGATTAATCGTTTGGTTCAGTATTATGCAAAGCGGCCACAGGTTCAGGAAAGGCTTACTGTTCAGATAGCAAAGGATCTTATGCAAGTATTGGAAACTGAGCATGTAGCAGTGGTAATTGATGCCGTTCATCTTTGTGTTTCTTCGAGAGGAATCGAAGACACCAATTCGGCAACTGTAACCTCTCAGTATTTCGGCAGGTTCAATGATATGCAGATACGTGAAGAGTTTCTGCGTTATATCAGTTTGAATAAATAGATTTACCATCGGCACTTCAGGTTCGCCGATATGAAAAAAACTGAGATACAGGTAATAAAAAATTCCGGAGAAATAGTTGCTTTTGATCCGGAGAAGCTTCTGCGCTCCCTCATCAAGGCCGGTGCAGACCAAGATACCGCCCGCGACATTCTTGAACAGGTCTCTTCATCCATTATCTCCGGGATGAGCACCAAGAGCATATATAAACTGGCGTTTCGTTTGTTGCGCAAAGCAGGCAGGCATTTGGCTGCGCGTTATAAACTCAAGCAAGCTTTTCTGGAACTGGGCCCATCTGGTTATCCGTTTGAAATTTTTGTAGCAGAAATTTTCAGGGCAGAAGGCTTTGATGTGCAGGTAGGTTTGTATAAGCAGGGAAAGTGTGTTTCGCACGAAATTGATGTGCTGGCAGAGAAGGCTGATCAGTTGTTGTTTATGGAGTGTAAGTTTCACAACAGCACAAATATTGTTACAGATGTGAAAGTGCCGTTATATATACATTCGAGGTTGCTTGATTTGCTTGCTTCAGGAACTGAAAAAGGAAAGCGCAGTGAAGCCTGGGTGGTGACCAACACAAGATTTACTACAGATGCAATAACGTATGGTCAGTGTGTTGGGCTTGGCTTATTGAGTTGGGATTTTCCTTCGGAAGATTCTTTGCGCAGGCGTGCAGATCGTCTGGGAATTCATCCGGTAAGTTGTATTACTTCAATGAGTATGAAAGAAAAACAGATGCTGTTGGAACAGAAGATAGTGACAACGCAGCAGTTGCTCAGGCATACAGTGGTTCTTGAAAAGGCCGGAATACAGCCGGGAAGGATTAGCAGGATTTTAGATGAATGCAGGCAGCTCGCGGCGAACATAATTTTGTAAAGCAACTCAGCTTCAGATGATTGCGGTAGAATTTTGTTGAGCGCAAGGGTATTCAGTTTTGTCTCATTTTTCTTGCGGTCTTAATATGTTTCCGGGCTTAGATTTCAGACCTTTTTTTGCCATTGCCCCAGTCTTCATTTCAGGCTCAGAAGGCTGCGTGAGGGACAGAAGCGTAAAGCCCGGAGTGCAGCGAAGCGGAGCGAGGACTTGCAGCGAATGGCCCGACCCCCGGCAGCAGCATTTGTTGTAGAAGTACCGGGATAAAGCCGGGGGGCACGCCCTAAATATATTAATATATAATATTAGAAATTAATTTCTCTGATCAACGCCCCAATTGAGTTTATTGCGCAGGGCGGTGAGAAAGCTGTTGTCTTCGAATCGGATAAAGCATGCCTGAAACGGGGCTTTTTGTATCGCGATTTGTGTTTTATCGTCTATGGTCTGGAAGCGTGAGTCCAGAGTGCATAGGAATGACTTGCTGCGGCCTTCTACTTCGAACGACAGTACCACATCATCGGAAACGATCATGGGGCGTACATTGAGGTTATGCGGGGCCACGGGAGTAATTACAAAATTGGCAGAAGTGGGAAAGATGATGGGGCCTCCGCAGCTTAGCGAGTAGCCGGTTGAGCCGGTGGGGGTTGAGATGATAAGTCCATCGGCCCAGTAGGAGTTGAGAAGTTCACCGTTGAGATAAGTGTGAATAGTGATCATGGAGGAATTGTCTTTGCGCTGAATGGTCATTTCATTGAGCGCAAAGTTTAGATCGAAGAGATGTCTGTTTGATTGCAGTTGAAGCAGGCTGCGGCGGTCGGTGAGGTATCTGCCGGCATCCAGGGCTTCAAGTGCAGGTTGTACAAGTTCTTTACCAATGTTGGCCAGAAAGCCGAGTCTGCCGAAGTTGATGCCAAGGATGGGGATTTGCGCTTCACGGATTTGGGTTACGGCTTCGAGCACGGTTCCATCTCCGCCCAGGCTGAGTACCACATCGGTGCTGGTTCTAACATCTTCAAAATGCTGATAAGATTCGCAGCTTAGCTGCAGCCCCAGGCTGTGGAGGTGTTGCAGATATTGTTCTTCAACTGCGAACTTGAAGCCAATTCGTTTGAGTTGTGCGAAGAGGTTCTCGGCATAGGGCAGGTAGGCAGCCTTGAGTGTTTTGCCATATACTGCGATCATGCGGGAGTATTAAATGTCCAGGAAGTACCTTCTTTTCCGTCTTTAAGGCGGATATTGAGTTGCTCGAGTTCATCGCGGATGCGATCTGAGGTGGCGAAGTCTTTGTGTTCGCGGGATGTTTTTCGCAGTCCTATGATAAGTTGCATGAGTCCGTCGAGCACTTCACTTTGCCCTGCTTCTTCTTCCGGTTTGAGTCCGAGGATATCGCTGAACCAGAGAGAGAATTCTGATTGCAGCCGCAGGAAAGTTTGTTCGCTGAGGGCGGAAGCCGGGAGGTGGCCTTCTTTGATGGAGTTTATTTTGCGGGAGAGTTCAAACAGTCGCGCAATGGTTTCGGCCGAGTTGAGGTCTTCGTTCATCATCTGTCTGCACTCATCCAGCATTCGGTTCACGAATTGGTCTTCATCCGGGTTTACAGATCCGCCCGACCAGCTGAGTTCTTTTAGAGTGCGCAGCGAGCTGCTCAGGCGCTGCAGGGCTTTTTCGGCGGCCTGTAAGGCTTCGTTTGAAAAATCGAGGGTACTGCGGTAATGCGCCTGAAGGATGAAGAAACGGATGGTCATGGGAGAGTATGCACGGCTGAGGAGTGGATGATTGCCGCTGAAGAACTGCCCGAGATTGATGAAGTTGCCCAGGCTTTTGCCCATCTTCTGACCATTGATGGTAATCATGTTGTTGTGAACCCAGTATTTCACGGATTCAACGCCCGTTCCGGCTACACTTTGTGCGATTTCGCATTCGTGATGCGGGAACAGGAGGTCCATTCCGCCACCGTGGATATCGAAGGTATTGCCAAGGTACTTGCAGCTCATGGCCGAGCATTCGATATGCCATCCGGGAAAGCCCATGCCCCAGGGTGAAGGCCATTGCATGATATGTTCGGGAGAGGCCTTTTTCCAGAGTGCGAAATCGGCAGGATGTTTTTTTTCATCCTGGCCTTCAAGGGTTCTTCGTTCATTGCCTGCCCCTGCTTCGAGTTCTTCGATGATGCGTCCGCTGAGTTTACCGTAGGCGTGCAGTTTATTGTATCCTGCCACGTCGAAATAAACGGAACCATTGACTTCATAGGCAAATCCATTGGCCATGATTTTGCCGATCATTTCAATTTGCTCGATAATATGCCCGGATGCTCTGGGTTCGATGCCCGGAGAAAGCACATTGAGGCGATTCATGCTTTCGTGGTAGGTGTTGGTATAGTGTTGTGCCACCTCCATGGGTTCGAGTTGTTCTAGCCTGGCTTTTTTGGCAATTTTATCCTCACCCTGATCGGCGTCATTTTCCAGATGGCCAACGTCGGTGATATTGCGCCCCTAACGCACTTTGTAGCCGAGATGCAGCAGCCAGCGGTAGAGCAGATCGAAAGTAATGGCAGGGCGGGCGTGGCCCAGATGGGGATCGCCGTATACGGTCGGTCCGCAAACATACATTCCGGCCAAAGGCGGATGGAGGGGGACAAATTGCTCTTTGGTGCGGCTGAGGCTATTGTATAATTTGAGTGGGTGTTCCATCGGTATAAAGATAAGTATAGCGTTCTAAATCACCTGAGCTGTTGTCGCAGCCTCTGCGCACTTACTCTGTTTTGAACTCGAGTATAACGGGATAGTGATCGGAGAGATCTTCGCGAGGCACGCGGTAGCGAAGGGCCTTGAAAGCCGGTGGAAGCAGAATAAAGTCTATGCGAAGCAGGGAGAACATTCCGTTGTAGGTTGGGCCGAAGCCTTTGCCAAATTCGGTGAAGGGGTCTTTCATTCCTTCAGAGATCAGCCGGTAGGCATAGGAGGCGGGAGTGTCGTTGAAGTCTCCGCAAACGATGCGGGGATGAGGGCTTTGATTGATGAGTGCAGAAACTTCTTTGGCCTGATCGCTGCGTTTACCGAAGGCTACAGCGAGTTTGTTTGCGATATTTTTCAGCACAGCCCAGTCTGATTTTTGTTCTTGTTCAATGCGTTCAATCGCATCGTAGTCTTCGTAGCCCAAATGGATAGACTGTAGATGTGTATTGAATATGCGGATGGTGTCTGAGTTCATCAGAAGATCAGCATACATCAGGGAGTTGTGTCTCGAATTGCTGAAAGGCAAAGCGCCGTGGTTGGTCATGGGATAGCGGGAGAAAATCGCGAGCCCCCATCTTTGTTCAACTGTTCCTCCGTGCTTGCGCGAGAACTTATCGAGCGAGGCTGTGGGTAGAAAACTGTAGTGTTTATATCCCAGTGTATCGCGGAAGTAACGGGTGTTTTCAAAGATAAGTCCATTATCGGTGTAGTATTCCTGAAAGCAGAGGATATCCGGATTTTCACTCTTGATCAGCTTTAGCATTTGAGCGCGTGTTAAAGCATTTCCGCTCCAGTTATACAGATCGAAGTTTTTGACATTCCAGCTCATGATTTTGATGCCTTTGCTGTTCAGGTCTTCATCACGGCTTGGGATGCTGAAGCTTGCATGAATCAGGTCCCAGTGCAGGATCAGGCTAAACAGCGGGATAACCAGCAGCCAGTCCAGCAGTGCCATCCAAAGCAGCACGAAGAGTATGTTTAGAATGAGCAACAAAGGGAATCCCAGGCCGGCGAGCTGAAATATGGCACTGCCTGACATTGCTCCTGTAGCAGCGATGGCACCCATGAGCATGCCTGCTGCCACGAGCAGATTACACAGGAAGAGGCATGCCCTCAGCCATTTCATGGCTCAGCTGTTGTTGCTGAATTTGAACAGAAATTCTTTTTCTTCCCGGCTCAGGCTGTCGTAGCCTGATTGTGAGATTTTATCCAGGATTTCGTCCAGGCGTTCCTGATCGGAGTTTCCAGCCGCGGAGGGATCCTGTTTCGGTGCAGACCTGCGTACTGATTTTCCTGATGCCGGTTCTGCAGGCTGCATTCGCACATAAGCATCATTCCGACTAACTCTCATATCTGAAAGTTTCGGTTTTCTTCCCGGCTTTCCGATTCTGGGCAAGGAAAGAATATCGTATCCCGATTGCAGAAGCTTGATGTATAAAAATCCTGCAGCAGCTCCACCGATGTGTGCCAGATGTCCACCCGCATTTCCGGTGGGGATGCTGATGATATCCAGGAGCAGCGTAAAGAGTGCGAGATATTTGATTCTTACCAGTCCGAATAGAATGAGGCCCACCTGATGATCGGGATTGATGGCCACAGCACCAAACACAAGCGCCATGGCAGAAGCGGAAGCTCCCATCATCAGGGCTGCATTTTTTTGAGCGGCAAAAACGGGGAACAGGTTATAGGCGGCCACAAAAAACAAAGCACCGGCCAGTCCGCCGAAAATATAGAGCGGCAGGATTTTGCTGTCGCCCAGGTAAAGCATAAAAATTTGCCCGAACCAGAAGAGCCAGAGCATGTTGAAGAGGATATGCAAAAAGCCTTCATGCACAAACATGTAGGTAATCAGGCTCCAGGGTTTGTAAATGACTTGCGAAGGAACTGCAGGTATTTGCAGGGCGGAGATGAGCTGATGATACCAGGCGTCGTTTTGTGCAAGGAATCCCACCACAAACATGAGTTTGAGGGAGAAGAAAACAAACAGGTTGATGATGATGAGTTTGATCACCATGTTCCCGTGGCGCAGGTAATAGCGAAAGTCCTGATATGCAGAGCCTGTGAGTGACATCAGAAGAGGAAATTACGATTGTTTTTCCAGTACCTGACCATCAGGTAACCAAAAAGTGCTCCGCCCAGATGGGCAAAGTGAGCCACATTGTCTGACTGCTCCATACCCAGGCCGCGGTAAAGTTCCCAGATTACGTAAAAGCCCACGAAGAATTTGGCTTTGATGGGTACGGGGATAAAGAGCAGCATCAGTTCGGTGTTGGGGAAGAGCATTCCGAAGCCGATGAGAATACCAAAGACCGCGCCTGAGGCTCCCACAGTCGGTATGCTGTAAATTTCCCAAAGTGTGCGGTAGGTTTGAATTTCTTCTGCCGAGGCCATGATGCTTCCGCTGAAGTTAAACACCTGAAAGGCCATAACGGCAAGATGCAGCAATTCTGCGCCAAAGCCGGTGAAGAAATAGAAAAGCAGAAATCTTTTGGGACCCCAGACCTGTTCAAGAATAGATCCAAAGATCCAAACGGCATACATATTTGAAAAAAGATGAAGAAGGCTGCCGTGCATAAACATGTGCGAAACCAGCTGAACGGGTTTGAAGTAAGGCGAGCCGGGGTAGTAAAGACCGAGCAATTGGTCGAGGCTGATACCGAACATAAATCCTGCCACATAGCGGGCCAGAAAAAATCCCACATTGATGAGGATCAGGTTAAAAACAACACTTGTGCTATCGGTACGGCCTCCAAACATAAAGGCATAAATAAAAAACTTAGCTCAAAAGGCTGCAGAGAGCGGGCTGTTATTTTGTGGTAAATTATGGTTGAACGGTCTGGTTTACGACCCTTGAAGGAGGGCGATATGGAGGAAGAAGCGGCCGGATATTGGCTTCATTATTTTAAGATTAAAATCCATTGGTTAAAGTCTGCTTTAGACAGTTGATAATGAGTTGAAATTTGGCCTAATTTCAGAAGCTTATTCGGCTGTGAGGCAGTGAAGCTGAGCTGAATAAGTATAGCCTTCGGTTAGTTTTCCAATTTTAATAGCCGGCAAACATGTCTTCAAGTTCCTTCAGGCTAAAGCGCACGAAGGTTTTTCGACCTGTTGCTGTAGCATATGGATTTTTGCAGGCAAAAAGCTCGTCGATAAGTGTTCGCATCTCTTCTTCGCTCAGTTCTTTTCCTGATTTCACCGAGGCAGAGCGGGCCAGTGCCCGTGCCATCTTCTCCCGGCCCGGAAGTTTGTCGCGCGATTCGGGCTGACGGTAGAATTCAAGCAGTTCGTCGATCAGTTGCTTTTCCTGCAGATGATCCATTCCCGCCGGAAGCGCATGCAATATAAAACTGTTGCTTCCGAAGTGCTGAATATCAAAGCCGAGCATGCTTAGCTCGGGCAGAAGTTCGAGTAGGGATGCGGCATCGGCCGGAGGCAGTTCAATTTCCACCGGAAAGAGCCGGCGCAAACTTTCCGGTTTGCGGCTTTCTAGAATGTCGAGGTATTTTTCAAACAAGATTCTCTCGTGTGCAGCCTGCTGGTCCAGCAGCAGAAGACCCGAGCGGATCTGTGTCAGAATAAATTTGCGGTGAATCTGCCGTGGAACATTCTGTGAGGGCGCCGCTTCGTCTGGATGCTCTCCGCTTCTGCTTTCCATGTGGGCAAACTGAATAGTTCCTGCCCCGGCATTTAGAGATCCATCCGGCTTTTGCTCTGAGGAGTTTCCCGTTTCCGGCAGACCTTCAAACATCTGTTTCCAGTTGCTCAGGTTTCCTGGTTTCCTGTGTGTTGTGAAGCCCGAAGCATTGGGCATCCGTTCATCGGTGTTTTCTGCCTGTGCAGGCGAAAAGGATTTGCTGAAAATACCCTGCCGGTCCAGTTCGTCGCGGAAAGAGAAATCTATGGAAGGCGCTATGGCAAAGGCGCCCAGGCTGTGCATGATGCCTTTGTTGAGGAAGGTGTATACCAGCCGTTCGTCTTCAAACTTGATTTCATATTTCTGCGGGTGTACGTTCACGTCAATCTTTGCGGGATCAATATTGATGAACAGCACATAAAACGGGAAGTGGTCTTTGGCCAGAATATTGTCGTAGGCCATGTTGATGGCATGGTTCAGATAGGAAGAACGAATATATCTTCCGTTTACATATAAAAACTGTTCGCCTCTTGTTTTGCGAGCAGCTTCGGGTTTTCCTGCGAAGCCGCTGATTTTCAAACCATAGGTTTGTTCTTCGATCGGGATGATTCTTTCAGCATAATGATCGCCGAACAGTCCGGTGATGCGTTGTTTGAGATTTCCGCTGCGCAGGTGATAAATTTCCTGGTTATTGTGAAACAATCGGAAAGAAATATCCGGATGAGAGAGCGCGATTCTGATGAAATCGTCGGTGATATGGCGAAACTCCACGGAATCCGACTTCAGGAATTGCCGGCGTGCGGGCACATTGAAGAACAGGTTTTTCACGGAGATGGAGGTGCCGGCCGGGCTGCTTACCGGTTCCTGCCGAAGCAATTTCATGCCTTCTATTTCAACCAGTGTACCGGTATCCTGATCGTGGAGGCGTGTGCGCAGTTCTACCTGGGCGATGGCGGCAACGGAGGCCAGCGCTTCACCCCGGAACCCCATGGTTTGGATGCGGAACAGATCTTCGATGGAGCGGATTTTGGAAGTGGCGTGTTTTTCGAAGCACATGCGTGCATCGGTTTCCGACATGCCGCAGCCATCGTCTATGATCTGGATGAGCTGTTTGCCCGATTCGCGCACCACCAGCTGAATTTGTTTTGCGCCGGCATCAACGGCATTTTCCATGAGCTCTTTCACCACCGATGCCGGCCTTTGAATCACTTCACCGGCGGCTATCTGGTTGGCCAGGGTATCGGGCATTTGTCTGATCACGCTGTTCATATTCGCTTCAGGGGAAGGCAAAGGTAATTCAAAAGGAGCTGTAAATTGCCGCATAAAACACGCTGATGAAGCCATTGAAGATTCTGCTCACGCTTTACTTATTGCTGGCTGTGGCTCTGCATGTGTACGATTTTTTCAGCGGGCTCACGGAGGAGGGGCCGGTTTCGCATCTGCTGCATCTGGTATCGTATGGACTATCGGCCTACTTACTGTGGTTTTATCTTCCCAGGGCGCAGCTGCTCATGCTTGGTGCTTGTTTATATCCGTTTGCTTATCACCTTCATTGTGCTGTTCAGCAGGCCATGGCCGGAGAAATCGCATGGATATGCTGGCTGGTGGTCTTGTTGCAGCCTTCCGCTGTTTTTGTGTTTTTCAGGCAAAGAAGCGAAGGCTGATCAGGCTCGTGAGCCAGCAGGTAAGGCCGGTGAGTACCGTTCCCCAGACCATATCCATCAGGCTGAGAGAAACGGGCCAGTTTTTGAGGGTAGCCAGATTGGTGAGATCGTAGGTGGCATAGCAAAGCAGGCCTAGCAGGGCGCCATTGACCAGTGCCTGAAGGGGATCGGCTGCATGTATGGAGGGTTGAATCACAAAGTAATGCAGGGCGATCAGGTAGAGAAAATAAAAGACCAGGGCGGCGCTCCAGCGAACCTGATCGGCCATAAGATGACCGATCTGACGGCGATAGAGGTCTTTGGCGATCAGACCGAGCCAGAGCATGTCGATGGCGAAGAAGACAATCAGCGAGATGCCGAAGCTGATGAGTAGGTTAGAAAGATTCATATTTCAAAATACGTTTCTTTGAGCCGGTATGTTTATGATTTACAATTTTTTACTTTAAAACAGCTTCGCTCAGGCTCAGTGGCGGAGAATTTTCTATCTCATATTGAGAATAAATATGGATCAGAAATAATTAGAATTAGCGATAAGACGAGGCGCCTTCCCGCTGCGCGGGACCGGGTGTTTCGGGGGTTCCGTGGCGGCGGTAGGCGGCGGTATGGGCGGAAGATTTTCCGCCCATTACCTTGCCCATACCGCCGCCACCCGGCTTCGCCGGCCCCTCCACCCCCTGGCGCGGCATTTTGCTTCTGTAGCCGGCTTGGTCTGCAGAAATAAATGGGATAATAGTCACACGAGCTAAGCTGCCTGAATATGTAGGGGTGGGGCTGCAGATTTCTTGTTTGCTGAGTCTATTTTTAACGAGAACCCCGGGGGTCGTAAAGCGCGGGGTGAATAAAATCTACACTCATCGGCTGTGGCTTTCTTCCGGTGGATGATGTGTGTTTTGCAGTATATTCAAAAGCAGTCTGGTTTTGATTTGAAGCTGTGATTCCAGCGACAAAACCAGTTTTTCATAGTAGCGGAGGCGTTGCTGAAGCAGCAAAAGCTGATTCTCGTCGGAGGAAGTAATGTGTGCGGGAGGCAGCTGCAGAATGGCTTCCGCACTGGTGTTGAGTTCGCGTGCCAGCACGCGTGCTTTGTATTCGGTCATGCGGGTATGACCATTTTCCAGATTGGAGTATGCGCGCTGGGAGATGCCCAGTTTGCCTGCCAGGTAGCGCTGAGAAATGTTGAGCTGCTGCCGCAGTTCGCGAATCGAGGGTTTGGGTTCAGGACTGTTTTCAGCAGTTCCGGACTTATACGTTTGAACTTCTAAAATCATAATCGAATAATTATATAAGTGCAAATAAAATAAAAATATTTGTTCCACAATTGATTAAAGGATTAAAAACAGCGGCTGTCCACCGCGAGCTGACAAAGAGGGAGGGGTGTAGCTCCCGAATTCTCAAAAGCCCGTGCATATCCGAAACGCGCAGGGGTAGGAGTTAAAAACAAAAATCTAATCAAAATGAAAACGGCTAAACTTTTGATGCTCACGCTGACGATGAGCGTATTGATGGTTGGGAAGACGAATGCTGCAATTTTTACAGGATTCTTTACCAATTGGTTGATTACAACAAATATAAACGACTGCGGAAACGGCCAAGGGATTTGTTTGATTGTTTCAACAGCTACCGATAAGCTTTCAGGTGAATTGAATATCCAGCCCAAAACCCTTCAGGGATATTTTACTTGTCACTCCAAGACTGAAGGTGCTTCGGCTTATGTAAAAGGAAACAAGTTTATTCTACCGGTAAACTCCTACATCAATCCTGCAGTGCTCAAATCTGAAACAGGCATTGATGGCTTATACATGATTCGTCAGGGCACCTATAAATGCGAATTGCTGAGCACCGGTTTTTACAAAGTCTGGATCAGTCTGAGTAAATAATTCATCCATTTCGGGCAGTTGTTTGGAAAGACAGCTGCCCGTTCTTAATTTTATTTTATGAAATTATTAATAAAGTTTTTTTTCGCTTTTCTTTTAATTGCTGCTCTGGCTGTTGGCGTCTTGTATCTTTCGGGAGAGTTGATTGTTGGGATACCTCAGTGGGAAACCAAAGAGGATTACAGTTATTCCGGGAAAAAGCTTAACAAAGTGCTCAGTGAAAAAGGTATTGAGGTAAAGGATTCACGACAAATCATACTGCTCAATTTCTGGGAACCCTATTGCGGACATTGCGTGCTTGAAATCCCCGACCTTAACAAGCTCTATAAGAAATGCATTCCATTTCATCCCGAATTTTATGCAATATGCGCGGTAGATTCTATGGATGCTGAACGCAACCTCAATAAGTGCTCTCGAAATTTCATGTTTAAGAAACTTTATAGCGTCAAAGGGTTGCGATTTGATCTTAGAACCATTCATGAGGGAAAGGAACCCAAAGATGATGCCTTACCTCAGACTTATCTCATCAAAGGAGGCGATTCCATCATCTACTTTAAACTCGGAAGGCTTGAAAAAAAGGATCTGGACTCTGTCTATCAATTGATTCAGGATTAGATCTGTCTTTTAAGAGAATAAACTCTTAATGTACGTGTTTGCGATACAAGGCACATAAGATGGTATAATTTCAATAGAGCCGCTATTGCAGATTTAGCCTAGATTAATATGTCTGGTTGATACCGCTGTCGATCCGGCTATTGGTTATGATGTAAAGCACCTGGCAGCTACTCAAACTGCCCAAAGCGGAACTTTAAAAGATTTATTCCTCATGAAGTCACTCTTATTCTTATGTGCGCTTTTATGCGCTCAGAATCTTCATGCCCAGCTGCAGGCCTGGGTCTCCCTGGGTCGTGCGCAGTCCTGCGAAGGTGCCGGCATTTGCCGCATTGAAACAGAGGCTACGCCACAGGCTTATATAGGTTGTCGCATCAGTGTGTTGCGCAACGGAAAACTGCAGATTTCTTTCTCCCGTAAGCAATTGCAGGATGCCGATTATCTGCGTCATTTTGCCACGGGTTTCTTTTTTGTGGAGCAGGATGTTTTGCTGCCCGGCGAATTGAGTTCTGCTCTGGGTTCCCATGCGCCTGTGCTTCGCAAGGGGCGCTATGCGGTTTATGATGAGGGCGCCTGGCTGTCTTTGATATTCTGAATTGATTTTTTTTGAAAGAGGTTTGCCGTCTTTAGTTCTTGATTTTCAGCGGCACTTATCCCACACAGGAGTGAACTATTGAGGTCTGTATACCGATCATCGCGCAGCGCTCGATTTTGGCAGCTTTACGAAACTCTGCCGCAGGTCTGGGGCAGCGATGGGAAGGGCCGGCCGCAGGCCGGGCCCCGCCGAAGGCGGGGCGGAACCCCTGTACAGCGCGGCCGCAAGTTGAGGCAAGGCTTTAGCCGGCTGCAATCTTGCGGAGCCCCCATCTGCATAAAAAAACAAATTGATGTTTGTGATTAAACGAATGTTGTTTTTTGCTATATTTATTTATACGCATATGTGTGCAGCGCAGACCGGCTCGGTGTCTTCTGCCGGTATTCCATATGCATCGGCAAGTTTTGAGTTTGTGCGCGAATGCCCCATTGTTCGCTGCGATCTGGGCGGAGAGAAATCCGATTCTGTTCCGGTGGTGGCGCCCGCGGGCGTGCGCTTTGTGATCGTAGAACTTCGGCCCGATGCTGCTGTGATTCGTTTGGTGATCCTGCAGCGCAGCCGCAAACTTCTGCTGAGGCAGAGCGGGAGTCTGCCCGATGATGTGCTGCAGTACAGATATTTTCTGATTTCGCGCGCGCAGCTGGATTTTAAGGCCAGGGCCGTGGTGGCTTCAAGAGTTTCTTTCAGTATCGGCAATATGGTCAATACGGCAAAATTCCGCGGGAGACCTTTTGAGCTGAGTAAGGAGATTTCACTCGGACCTTCAGCCGGACTGCGTTTTCCGCTCAAGGCCTCGGGTGGGAATGATTATTTTATTTGTTCTATGACCTTTGGTTTTTCAACCATTACGCTGGATTCATTTGCAACGCAGGGTGCACTTGGTGGGGGAACGCGGGAGGAGGCATTTGCCTTTTCGCCCGGATTAGGTCTGGTCTATGCATTCGGCAGTGCGCAGCTGGGCTTGTTTATGGGTTTCGATATTCTGCCCGGCAGAAGTGCAGCTGCCCGGGAGTGGATTTACCGCAGGCAGCCCTGGCTTGGTATAGGGATCGGATTTTCGATTTATTCAACCACCATCAGGGACTGAATCAATATCCGGCAAGTTCAATCAGTTTGTCTTTCAACCTCGCCTTGCCCAGAAATGCCTGCTCCAATGGAATGGCAAAGGGAACGGGTGTGTCCAGCGAGGCGCAGCGCATCACCGGTGCATCTAAATACTTAAAGCAATGCTCGCTGATCCATGCAGCAATTTCAGCACCTATACCTCCCGTCAGGCTGTCTTCGTGCAGAAGCAACACCTTTCCGGTCTTTTCTACAGAGGCTTTTACTTGCTCTTTGTCCCAGGGCAGCAAAGTGCGCAGATCAATGATCTCTGCATCAATGCCGGATTCATTGACCGACTGAATCGCCCAGTGTACTCCTGCTCCGTAGGTGATGATACACATTTCATTTCCTTCGCGTACTACTTTCGCCTTGCCAATGGGCAGGCTGTAATAACTCTCCGGCACTTCATCTTCTACGCTGCGGTAAAGCGCTTTGTGTTCGAAAAACATCACCGGATTCGGATCATTAATCGAAGCGGCGAGCAGCCCTTTGGCATCGTAGGCCGTGGACGGATACACCACTTTCAGTCCGGGGGTATGAAAGAACCAGGCTTCATTGCTCTGGCTGTGAAACGGCCCGGCACCTACGCCTGCGCCTGTGGGCATGCGCACCACCACATCGGCATTCTGCCCCCAGCGCCAGTGGCTCTTGGCCAGATTGTTGACGATGGCGTTGAAGCCGGTTGAGACAAAATCTGCAAACTGCATTTCCACAACGCTCTTCATGCCTTTCACGCTCATGCCCAAAGCAGCGCTCAGGATGCCGCTTTCGCAAAGCGGTGTGTTGCGCACGCGATCTTTGCCAAACTGCGCGCTAAAGCCTTCAGTTACTTTGAAAACACCTCCGTACTCGGCCACATCCTGACCCATGATCACGAGCTGAGGGTGTTTTTCCATACTTTGCCGAAGGCCTTCGCTCACCGCATCTACCAGTCGCAGTTTTCGGGAGGGGCCTGAGGGCGGCGTTTCCACCGGCAGGTAAGCGGCATAAATCTCTCTTTCTTCTTTTTCGGGATCGGGCACAATTTCGGCTTGCGCTTCTGCAGCATCGAAAGCAGCACGTACTTCCGCATCCATTTCGGCCCTGAGTGTTTCGGCTTCCGCGCTGCTTAAAAATCCTTGCCCGATGAGCCAGTTTTCGTAATTGGAAACCGGGTCTTTTTTCTCCCAGATATCAAACAGTTCTTTAGGCACATATTTGGTTCCGCTGGCTTCTTCGTGTCCGCGCATACGAAAGGTCATGCATTCGAGCAAAACGGGATGCGGATTTTCGCGCATTTCTGCGGCCAGAGAGCGGATGGTGTGATACACCTCCAGCAGATTGTTTCCGTCAATGGTTATGCCCCGCATGCCGTAGCCTTTGGCGCGGTCCGACAGTTGTTCGCAGCGAAACTGTTCATTGACCGGAGTGCTTAGGCCGTAGCCATTGTTCTCGATCAGGATGATGACGGGCAGATTCCAGACCGCGGCGATATTGCAGGCTTCATGAAAATCGCCTTCGCTCGTTCCGCCGTCGCCGGTGAAGGCCACGGCAATTTTCTTTTCCTTTTTGAGCACGGAGGCCAGTGCAATGCCATCGCCCACGCACAGCTGCGGACCGAGGTGAGAGATCATGCCCACGATATGGTGCGCATTGGTGCCAAAGTGAAAGCTTCTTTCCCTTCCCTGACTGAAGCCGGCTTCCTTGCCCTGAAACTGGGCAAACAATTGCTGGAGATCGCAATGGCGGCCGGTGAAAACACCCAGATTCCGGTGCAGGGGGCAGATGTATTCATCGGGTTCGAGAGCGGCAGTGACTCCCACGCTGATGGCTTCTTGTCCGATACCGCTGAACCACTTGCTCACCCGACCCTGCCGGAGCAGTTTGAGCATGCGCTCTTCGATCACGCGGGGTTTCAGGATCAGGCGGTAGAGCTGCAGCAGTTCCTCTTTGCTGAGGCCTTTGGGCTCGAAATGCATGTTCATGGTTCAATCTTTTGGACCCTTGCCTGATGTCTGCCGCCTTCGAAAGGGGTTTCGAGGAATAGGCGGAGGCACTCCATGGCCAATTCTTCCGTGCTGAATCGGGCGGGCAGGCCGAGGGTATTGGCGTTGTTATGTTGCCGGGCGAGCTGAGCGATCTCACGCAGCCAGGCGATGGCGGCGCGCACGCCATGGTGTTTGTTGGCGGTGATGGCCACGCCATTGGCGCTTCCGCAAACGAGCACACCTATTGGGCAGCGGCCATCGGCCACCGCGGCAGCGGTGGCGTGGGCATAATCGGGATAATCGCAGCTCGCAGTTCCGGTGGTGCCAAAGTCGTGTACCTCATAACCGAGTGCGCGAAGTTTTTGGCCGAGCTGTGTTTTGAGTTCGAATCCGGCATGGTCTGAGCCCAGGGCTATGGCGGTCATCATCCGTTGTTTGATTGTTTTTGATCGGGGTTCACGGCTGCGCAGACCCAGATAGAAAGTTCATATAAGAAAAAAACAGGTATGGCAACCACCAGCTGGGTAAAAGCATCGGGAGAAGGCGTGATGATGGCGGCCACCAGCAAAATAGCTACCACGGCATGCTTGCGGTAAGTACGCATGGTTTCGGGATACAGAATGCCCAGTTTGCCGAGGAAATACACCACCATCGGCAGCTCGAAGAACAATCCGCAGCCCAGCAGAATCATGGTAAAAAACTCATTGTAATTCGAGAGGCTGAAAGTGTTGGTGATGGTTTCGCTCACCACGTAGGAACTGAAAAAATTGATGGAAAAGGGGATGATCACAAAATAGCCGAAAGCTGCGCCCAGAAAGAAAAAAGCAGAGCTGAAGAGAATGACGAGACTGGTCTTGCGTCTTTCCTGCAGGGTAAGCGCGGGGATGATAAACCTCCAGATTTCCCAGATGATGTAAGGGAAAGCGATCACAAAGCCCAGCACCAGCGAGGTTTGGAGCTGAACCATGAATTGGCCGCTGAGTTCAAAGTTCACTAGTTTAAAGGACAGCTCTTCGTGGCACACTTTGGCGTCGAAGCCGAACCAGCTGCCGGCCTTGCAGAGGATGGAATAGGTAGGAAAACTGGAGCGGGTGGGGCCGAAGAGGAACTGGTCAAAGACCCAGTCGCTGCGCCAGAAGGCGGCGATGGCGATGATGAGGATGGCGGCAAAAGCGCGGATGATATGCCAGCGAAGCACTTCGACATGATCGAAGAAGCCCATGTCTTCATCCTGGGGAGCCGTCTTTTTCTGAAACATCACGGGCCCAAAGGTAGGTCATTTTCGGGCAGGCAGACAAGAGCTGTTTGCGAGCTGCTCCGGCTGCACCGGAATGGGTTTGGCAGCATGGATGATGAGGATTTTGAACTTGTATTTGCCTTAAATTATGGGGCAGCCCTCCTCCCGCTGCGGCACAGATGGGCATATTGCGGCCGAATTGCTTCAGCGGGAGGAGGCCGCGTGTTGCAGCGCTCCGCTTCGCTCCGGCCCTTCGGGCCCGGTCCTGCGGCCCGGCGCTTACACCCGCTGCTGCGGCAAAGTGGTAAAAATTGGCTGGGGCGGGCTCAAGGGACATTCCAAATCACTTAATTTATCGAAGGTGAACAGGGAGATTTGACGGCCTTAAAAATCCCTGATTCAGGGATTTTTTAAATGCCGGCTGACTGTAAATTTGTTGTAAAATCAATCATTCTATGATAAGGGTCATAAGATGTTCTTTTTTGTTGCTTGTACTGAATGCAGGATTACTATCTGGGCAGAATTCTGCAGTAGTAGATACCGGCTGGTGGTATCCCAATGGAAGGGTAAATACTGTGGTGCGCGACAGCAATACCATATATCTGGGTGGAGAGTTTTCTTACATCGGCCCATTGGAACCCAATGGGGCGGCCATCAATGCCTCCACGGGAGTTCCTGATTTCAGCTATCTAAACCCGGATGGGGATGTGAATGCAGTGGTTTCAGATGGCTCGGGAGGTTGGTGCATTGGAGGTA
>CAZUHX010000033.1:0-18548 GCA_964620795.1 uncultured Chitinophagaceae bacterium | reverse complement strand
TGACACTACTGCAGTGCGATACATTAACCTGAGCAGGGTATATGATGTGCGAATGGCAGGAGGTAAGATTCTGGCATTTCAGCCCAGACTGAGCAGCTCTTTAGATACGTATGTGTCGGGATGCTACTTGATTTCAGACAGCAGCATAGTTTCTGTTGACCAAAGCAATTTTTATGCTGAAGCGGTTTGCACCGATGGAGATCGTGTCTATACTGCCTCTGCAGGAAGCTTTGCCGAAATCAGACTGATTGATCAATCCGGCGCCGCAACATTTGCCTCTTTGCGAAGAGAAAACATGATCGAGCACAGATTTTTACAGAAGCTGAGGCTGCTAGAGACCGATGAACTGCTGGTGATGAGCAGCGATCGGTTACAAACATTCAATCTTACTAATGCTGAGTTTAATGAGCCTATGACTTATTCCATAACAGGTTTAACGGATGCCATCCGCTTTCAGGGTAAGTTGTATGCAGGAACATCGAACCATGGATTGTATATGCAGAAATCTAACGGCTTGTGGGAAAGTGCAGGAGCTGTAGATGCTCAATGCCTTGCCACGGATAACCATGGCTTGCTTTGGATCGGTGGCTCAGCTAACTGCATTTACAGCTGGGATGGGCAGAATATGGTGACTCACAATTTCACACGTTCTAATCGGGTATATGTGCGCGAACTGTTATACGATTCTGTGCGACAAACCCTATGGGCGGCTACCAGCGAGGGCCTGATGGAGTTTAAAAATGGCCGGAGCACATTTTGGAATGAGCAAACCCATCCCGAACTCAGTACAGCTGGTTCGAGTCCGGATAACTTTATGAATATTGCAATGGGGCCTGACGGGACCATTTGGCTAAGCAGCAGATCTACCATTGTCAGCTATGATGGCACACGCTTCTATATCGAAGATTATGGTTCAGGTATCACCGATCTGAGCGTAACATCAGATGCGGTTTATATATCAAAATCAGAATATGGCATCACAAAACTGCAAAATGGTGTAAGGAGTTCTTTCACTTCACGAAACTCAGGTCTTTCCGGCAATGAAGTTCTAAGTGTTGTGGCAGACAGGCAAGGCAATCTCTGGGCAGCAAATTCCATGGGACTCGATGTATATAAATCCGGTGGCATAGCGCTTCAAACCCGGGATGTACAAAGTTTAAATGTCGCCTCAGTTTATCCCAATCCTTTCAGTGATCAATTGCACATTAGCTCAGTCCTGGGCGGAAGTATCAGAGCAGAGTTGTGGAGTATTGAAGGAAGAAAGCTCAGTGAAACAGTTCTTCCAACGGGATCTGATGCGTTGTCACTGCAGCATCTTGCATCAGGACTATATCTTTTACGCATCGAATCCGGTGGAGAATTTCAAAGCCTGCGCATCGTAAAAAAATAAAGACGCTTCGAGCTGAAATACTTTGTCGCAGACAGCAAATTTAGTTTGAACCATTTCTGTTCTCATCCATGAATCCCTCCATTTTTTAATTTAAAAAATGATCCTATGAAGAATCCATTAAAGTTAGCAGTTCAGGCAGCAGTTTGCCTGCTGTTGGGCCTTTATTCGGCTAAGCCCGCTTTTGCTTCACCTCAGATGTTGAACATCAATTTGAGGAATAGCCAAACAGAGACACACCCTCTTTCGGATATCCGGCGGATCACCTTCAGTCAGAGAGAGATGATCATAGATAAACGAGACAGTAGCACAAATACATATCTGCTGTCTGAAATCATGAATTATACTTTCAGTGATCCTGCACCGAGCAGTGTGGGACTCCTTTTGGATGAGCGGTTGGCAATGTATCCCAATCCTGCAACAGATATGACACAACTGCACATCCACTCGGAAGCAGCTGAAGATTTAAAAATTCAACTGCTGGACATTTCAGGAAAACTTGTTAGTGTATTGTATCAGGGAAAGCATAAGGGATATTCTGTTTATACTTTGTCTTTAAACGCAGCTCCCGGAAGTTATCTGTGTTTGGTGTTTCTCGGACAAGAAACCATGCGTTTGCCTTTGATTATACAATAAGTTAAACCACACAAAATGAAAACATATATATTAATATTACTTATAGGATTGAGCCTTATGTGCGAAGCTCAGCCTCAAATGGTTCTAGACAAACAGTTTGGAATTACTCATTTTTACTCCACCAGCTCCATCGACAGCATATTGTTTGATAGTTCAAGAGGTGAGATGAATTTTTTCAGGACAACAGGTACTACAGTAGTTCACCGTATCACAGACATTCTTCAGGGAAGTTTTAAGAGAACAGGAGAGGCCCGTAAACTTTGTGATTCTGTGCAGATCCTGAATCCTTTGATCAGGGGAATTGAAACGAGCGGCACCATCCTTGAACTTCCCTATACCGACGGAAACGGGGGCGATTACTATGCAGGTACAGCTTTTTCTACCGGTGGCACCGGCTTGAAAATGAGTTGGACTGCCGGTGTTTTGAGTAGAGATACAGGCAGCATTTTGCTGAGCTTATCCGGATATGCAAGATCTGCTACTACCTATATCTTTCACATGAATTTTGCCGGTACAAGTTGTGCCATCAGAATACCTGTAATCGATACATGTCTGAGCAGCTGCGGCGCTCCCAATATTCATAATCCAAATGTGAGTTATGGCCGCGTGAGCGACCGGGATGGAAATGAATACCGAACTGTGCAGATCGGAAATCAGGAATGGATGGCGGAAAATTTAATGGTTGAACATTACAGGAATGGTGATCCTATTCCTGTCGTAACCGATGATAGTGCCTGGGCTTCATTGAGGCTAGGTGCAAGTTGCTGGATGTTGAGTGACAGTAGCCGCTTTCATTGCCCATATGGATTATTATATAATGCTTTCGCATTGGAAGATGGCAGGGGTATTTGTCCGGCAGGTTGGCATATTCCCTCATCAGCAGAATGGAACGTCTTAGAGAATTTTCTTGGCGGTTCGGCTTTGGCCGGTCAGGAACTAAAGAGCGCAGCCCTTCTTTGGGCCGGCCGTTCTGAAGGAACGAATAGCACCGGATGGTCTGCATTGCCCGGTGGAGTGAGGGTAGCGGGGATTGGGTTCCTTGATCCTGAACAGTCAGGATACTGGTGGACTAACACAAATTCGGGTGGTGTGCAAAGAACATATCGTGCATTAGATGCTCTTAATGATCAATTGCTGTCCGGTTTGGCGAATAAAACCTCAGGCCTTTCGGTACGTTGTGTCAAGGATTAAAGAATCGGCAGAAAGTCATTTAACCGAAGAATGTTAAGAAGGAAGTTTGCCGATACATAACGGTCTGGGGAAATTCCGTTTTGATGGTTGAGCAGCTTCTTCGGAACCACCTCCCGCCGGGAGGTGGTTTTTTACTTATATATTAAAAATAAAATTATATTTAGGTTTAGACAGGAGATCCCATTCATTGGTATTTCAGATATTCATCATCAACCCTTCCGTATCTGAGTGCAAAGGTGTCTTTTAAATAGTTCTGGTAAACTTTCCAGGGAGCTGCAGATCCTTGTTTGGGAATGATTCCTTCCGCTCTTTTGATGTAGCCGGCGTCAAAATCTAACAATGGTTCAGAATTGAATTTTTCTGCATCAAATCTGGGCACAACCTGCTGCTTCCCAAGTTTCTCCATGTGGTGAATCACGCGCATGGCATACATGCAGTTTAAATCGCACTTCAGCGTCCAGCTGGAATTGGTATATCCAACTGCCAGAAAAAAGTTGGGTGCATCGGCAAACATCACACCGCGGTAACAGTGCGCATCTCCTGTGTGTACCCTTTGTTGGTTGATGTGCATGCTCATGCCACCCATCAACTGTACTTTTAATCCGGTGGCTTTAACCACAATGTCGGCTTCCAGTTGTCTTCCCGATTTAAGTAAAATGCCTTTGTCTGTAAAATGCGCAATAGCATCTGTAACCACTTCTGCTTTTCCGGCTTTGATGGCCTCAAAAAGATCGTTGTCGGGAACAACACACAGGCGCTGATCCCAGGGATTATAATTCGGGCTAAAATGCTTCAAATCGAATTCCTTACCCATGGCGCTTTTTACTCCTGCCAAAATCAATTTTCGCACAGCCGAAGGCCATCTTCTTGAGGCATTGTAGAATCCGAGTGAGAACAATATATTTTTCCAACGTATTAAAGAATAGGCTATACGATCGGGTAAAATCTTGCCCAGAAAACTTGCCAGCCTGTCTTTGGATGGAAGATTAACTACATAAGTAGGCGAACGCTGAAGCATAACCACTTTTTCTGCTTTTTTCGCCATTTCGGGCACAAGCGTAATGGCGGTGGCACCGCTTCCGATGACAACCACCTTTTTTCCTGCATAATCCAGGTTTTGATCCCATTGCTGCGGATGAATAATCCGGCCGGTAAAGTGTTTCTCTCCCGGCATTTCGGGATTATATCCGGCCGAGTAGTCGTAATAGCCGGAACACATAAATAAAAAGCGGCTTTTAAGCAGCTGTGCTCCATTTCCATCTTGACGATCTATGCTTAATGTCCAGCATTTCTCCTGATCGGACCAGGAGGCATCGGTCACCTTATGTTTGAAGCGTATGTTTTTGTCTATTCCAAATTTTGCGGCCGTATCGCGGATGTATTGAAGAATAGATGGGCCGTCGGCAATGGCCTGCGGATTGCTCCAGAGATTGAATGAAAAGCCCAGAGTGTACATGTCTGAGTCGGAACGTATTCCGGGGTAGCGAAACAAATCCCAGGTGCCGCCGATACTTTCTCTGGCTTCGAGAACGGCATATTTCTTCCCGGGGAAAGCGGTTTGAAAATGGTAGGCAGCCGCAATACCTGAAAGGCCTGCCCCCACAATCATCATGTCCAGCATTTCTGTTTCAGTAGATAGATTCATGCAAACAATTTAACACTCTCAATATAGGCAGCATTCATTAGTGATGCGCTGTATGTTTAAAATTTTTGATCTGCGCCACCTGTGAAAGGAGCGGCTCAGATTCAGCACCTCCATCTTAAACCCATTTGACGCTAAATTCAATTCGTTTGCAGAAAGCAACACGAGGGTGTCTCCGATTTCTTTCTATTGACAGCGTTTTGGTAGCCCGTAGAAACGGAAAGTCGCGCCAGGGGGTGGAGGGGCCGGCGAAGCCGGGTGGCGTGTTGTATGGGCAGAAAATCTTCTGCCCATACAACCGCCACGGAACCCCCGAAACGCCCGGCCCCGCAGTGCGGGGAGGCGCCCATAATCATCTTAAAATTTATTATCGGATGATTCGGAAATAGGGGCTGAAAAATTTCCGCCGCTACTTTTTGTGTTGTACACAAAATGAACCGGACACGCCATTTCTGTCCTGTGAACAGCGCTTTGTTTTTCAGGGGACAAATGAGGTCAATAAAGCGGCGCTTTCCAGCTTGCTTATCGGGAATTCATGGACACCAGAAACTCTTCATTAGACTTGGTTCCTTTCATGTGCTGAAGCAGGAAGGTCATGGCTTCTTCGGTGGTCATGTCGGCAATATGGTTTCTGAGTACCCACATGCGGCTCAGTACATCTTTACCCAAAAGCAGATCATCGCGGCGTGTTGAAGACGAAATGATGTCAATGGCCGGATAAATGCGCTTGTTGCTCAATTTCCGGTCCAGCTGCAGCTCCATGTTTCCGGTTCCTTTAAATTCTTCAAAGATTACTTCATCCATCTTGGAGCCGGTGTCGATCAGCGCAGTAGCGAGGATGGTGAGAGATCCGCCGTTTTCAATCTTTCTTGCTGCCCCAAAGAATTGCTTGGGTTTGTGAAGTGCATTGGCCTCAACACCTCCCGACAATACCTTTCCGGATGCGGGGGCAACGGTATTGTATGCTCTGGCCAGTCGGGTGATGGAGTCCAGTAGAATCACTACATCATGACCACATTCTACAAGTCGTTTTGCTTTTTGCAAAGCAATGCTGGACACTTTCACATGTTTTTCTGCGGGCTCATCGAAAGTAGAGGCGACCACTTCGGCACGCACACTTCTTTCCATATCGGTTACTTCTTCCGGACGTTCATCAATGAGCAAAACAATCAGATAAACTTCCGGATGATTGGCGGCAATGGCATTGGCAATTTCCTTGAGGATGGTGGTTTTACCGGTTTTGGGCTGCGCCACAATCATTCCCCTCTGTCCTTTGCCGATGGGTGTAAACAAATCAATGATGCGGGTAATCAGATTGGACGGCGTAGTAAACAAATTGAATTTCTCGTGCGGGAATAAGGGAGTGAGATAATCAAAGGCCACGCGGTCACGGATGGTTTCCGGACTCTTGCCGTTGATGGCTTCTACCTTAATCAGGGCGAAGTATTTTTCTCCTTCTTTGGGCGGACGAATGTATCCGTCTACGGTATCTCCCGTTTTCAGCCCATACATTTTGATCTGATTGGGCGCAACGTAGATATCGTCGGGAGAGGACAAATAGGAATAATCGGAAGAGCGCAGAAAGCCGTAGCCTTCCGGCATCAATTCAAGTACACCTTCGCCGGAGATAATGCCGTCTGACTCTTCCTTGAAGATCGGCTGAAATCTGGGCTTATCGCGAGGCGGATATGCCGGTTTTTCGCCGCCGCCTTCCTGTTCAGTTTTGTTTTCGCCTTCTTGTCTTGGCGGACGGACATCAGCTTCCTGGCGGTTTTGATGTTCCGGTCTTGGAGGGCGCTGCTCAGATTGTTCATGTCGGGGCTGATCAGTTCTGGGAGGCCTTGCTTCACCTTCTTGCCGCTGTGGTCTATTTTCCTGAAACTGGGGTCTGACTCTATTTTCAGGAGTTTGAACAGAATCTCTGCGCACAGGCTGCGGAGCTTGTTGAGTTTTATCTTCTGCGGCGGAAGCCTGTTGAGGCTCCGGTGAATTAGCAGCTGTTTGTTCAGTTGCTTTGGCCGGGTTGGTTGATTCTCTTTTATTTTCTGCTGCAAACAAATCTGCCGAAGAAGGTTCCGGAGCAGTTTTTTTCTGAACTACTGAAGAGGCGGCTCGTTTGGGTAGGATAGGTTCAGGAGCAGCCTCTTTGATTTCTTCAGCTGCCGATTTTACCTCAGACTCCAGGCGTGATTTTAATCCGGGATCAATGGGTTTGCGTGCTCTGGGCTTGCGGCCTGCTTTAGAAGCATCTCCTTCATCGGGAGCATCCTGAGCTGCATCATCCTTTGCCGGTGAAGCCTCTTGCTTTTCCAGGATGGATTGCACCAGTTGCTGTTTGTCGAGTTTGTAGTATCCTTTAATCTTAAGCTTTTCAGCGATTTCCTTCAGCTCAGGAAGGATCATTTCATTCAGTTGTTCTGACTGATACATAAGCATGTTGTATTTGGGGGGCAGGACTACATCCTAACAAGTTCGAGGTAAAAGATTTTGATTTCGGAGCTTCCCTGTGGCAAAAAACCGCATCAAAGGGTCAGATAAGACGTGTCTGCAGATGCAAGAATGCTCAAGATTTATGAATTTTCAAAATTCCTCCCCTATAATCTTCCATTTATAACAGTTTTGGTTTTATGCGAGCAATTCCGCAAGCAGAAAAGCAGACCGGCCATTAGAGCTAAAGTTTCAGACACAGCAAAATGAAAATATTATATTAATTATATAACATTTACATATATAAAATGGTCAATCAGGGTAAAAGTTTTACAGAAGAACTGTGTCATTGATCTTGCAAGCCGCTTTTGCTGAAACAAAAAGAGAGGATTAAACCCTTCAAAAAAGATTTTTCAGAGTAGAGTATAGTATCCCTGATGTCTTTTTTGCCAAACATGCGGTTTGCTTTTCACTTGCTTCATTTGAATGCCGGTGTAAAGCGGAAGCCGGCATAGGCCATGGCTCCGCGCAATGGTCCCCAGACCAGTGATGCATCAAACTGAGATCCGGGTCTTCCGTGCCCGTCAATGATGGCGTTTGGTTGACTGTAATTCAGGATGTTTTCTGCGCCCAGATATACTTCCCAGACTTTAGAGCGGCTTGTCCAGCTGATCTGCGTATTCCATAGAAAAAAGTTTCCTGAGTAGCCGGCTCTTCTGTTTTCTGACAGATTGTTTTCGGTGGAAGGAATTCGGGCCAGTCCATACCAGCTGAGATGGGTGTTGAATCTCCAGTTTTCTTTAGGAACGGTGTATTCTGCCGAAAACAATCCTTTATGTCGCGGTTTCATTGCCCACCAGAGCAAGCGGCCGTCTATGCTTGCCCGCACATCATCAAATTTGTATGCCATTTTGATTTCAAATCCTTTTACAGGTTCTACTGTAAATTCAGCCTGAAAGCTGTTGGAAAACGATTTGCCGCGAAGATTGGAGAACTGCAGTCTGCGGGGATCTTCCAGGTTCGGAATCAATTGATTTTCAAAATCTGTGCGGTAAAAATCAATGACCCAGGAGGCCGGCCTGAAGCCGATGTAAAAACTTTGTGATATGCTGGCGCCGTAATTCCAGGCCACTTCAGGTTTGAATTCGGAAGGCAATGAAATTTGACGGAAGTTCATGAGCCAGGAAAAATTTTCGGCAAATACAGTAGGTACGTGGTAACCTTTGCCTGCGCCAATTCTCACTGAAAGCGATCGTAAAATCTGCCATTTCAAATTGAACCGGGGCATCCAGAACCAGCCATACAGATTGTGGTAGTCTGTACGGAACCCGCCAATAACATTTAGCTTTTTCTTATATGATGCGGTAAACTCCACAAAAGCTCCCGGCACGTATTCTCTCCGCATCAGATGAAAACTGTCCAGCCCTTCCGAAACATGATCTGTCTGCATGCTCAAGCCCGCTTTTACTAAAGTGTTTTCACTTTTTAAATTCTGCTGAAATATCAAATTAAAATATCCATAATATTCCTGTGCCCGATATGTTCTGCTTCCCATAAAACCGGATTGCCGATGATAGGTGAATTTGTATTGCACCCCAACACTTTGCCGCTCAAACGTCCAGCCTGTTTTGAGCATAGCCTCTGTTCTGGCAGTTTGTAATTTTAGTCCCCATGCTTCCTGCATCGAAGGAGAAAGAGAGAAGTTGAAGTTTGTTTGCCCGCTTTTTCTGTTTTCAAATGTTGCATTGATTAAGGCGACCATCATAAAACGCTTTCCGCTGTTGAAGGACCAGCGGTGCATCAGATTATTCTGATTGATCAGCGGATTGTCAATAAAGTGGTCGTGATTCATGTCTCTGATCCAGTGGTTCTGGTAGGTGTGCGCAGCGGTGAGTGAGCTCCAGCGAGGATCTTTCTTCAGGATCGATGCCGCTACCAGATTGAATTCAAATCGCATGTCCTGGTTGAGAAACATATTGATCAGCATGGGTTTGCTGAGTTGTGGCTTTCTGTATTCCACATTGATTTGTCCGGTGATGGACTCATACCCATTCACCACCGATCCTGCGCCTTTGTTTACTTGTATGCTCTGCATCCAGGGCCCCGGGATATAGGCCATCCCAAATGTGTTTCCCAGTGCTCTGATGGACGGAGTATTTTCTGTTACAAACTGAGTATATGTTCCGTCGAGACCCAAAAGCTTAATGGTTTTTGCGCCGGATACCGCATCTGCAAAATTCACGTCAACGGAAGCACTGTTTTCAAAGCTCTCGCTCAGGTTGCAACACGCATCTTTGGTGAGATCACGGCTCGTGAGTGTTTCTGTGTTTCTTGCGCTCAAAAGATCCCGGCTACCCACAGCCGCCCGAATCTCTACTTCCTGTAGTACTGAAGATTTGAGTTGGAATAAAACAGGTTTTGCAGTTGTTACTTTCTGACTATCCGGTAGATATCCTGCCATGCGTGCTGTGAGCCAGGAGCCCGCAGGAATTTCTTTTTCAAAATAAAAGTTGCCGGTAGAATCTGTTTCTGCAATCAGCTTTTCGATGGAGGAAATGACGAGAACACCGGGCAGACCTTGGCCTTCGGTATCTGTTACCCTGCCGTTTGTCTGGGAAAAAAGCGACAAGGGTTTAATTAAAATTATAAAAACAAAATATAAATACTTCATATGTTAATACTGCACATAACCACGGAATTACAAAAGCTTTTGGTGTTTCAAAAGTAGCAGGAGGCTTCGCATTCGATTTTGTTTGATCAGGATCGGGCCGCCTTTTTCAGCAATGAATTCCCGCTCATTACCTCAGGTTTTTTCAGACCCATGAGTTCGAGTATGCTGGGGGAAATATCCGCCAGTTTACCCGGTACAAGAGTCAGATCTGCAGGGCCATTCACCAGAATGCAAGGCACCGGATTTTTTGAATGTGCCGTATTCGGACTGCCGTCTTCATTGATCATTACATCTGCATTGCCGTGATCTGCAATAATCAGCAAGCTGTAATCTGCCGCCACAGCCTTATCCACTATTTGCCGGAGACATTGATCAACCGTTTCAGCAGCTTTTACGGCGGCTTGCATAACTCCGGTATGACCCACCATATCGGTATTGGCGAAATTCAGACAAATGAATTCGGCAGTCTTGTTTTCTATTTCAGGAAGAATGGCTTTTGTGAGTTCGGGCGCACTCATTTCCGGCTGAAGATCATAGGTGGCCACTTTGGGAGAGGGAATCATGATGCGTTTTTCTCCAGTAAACTCTTTTTCACGACCTCCTGAAAAGAAGAAGGTTACATGCGGATATTTTTCTGTTTCGGCGATTCTGATCTGTCTGAGTCCGTTGTTCTCTATGACTTCTCCCAGTGTTTCCTTCAGATGATCGTTGTTCAGCAATACATCTACTCCTTTAAAACTGCTGTCGTAATTGGTCATGGTAGCATACTTCAGTGAAAGAGGCTGCATATCCTGTTCGGGGAAGGCTTTTTGCGTAAGCACTTGTGTGATTTCCCGACAGCGGTCTGTGCGGAAATTGAAAACCAGTACGGCATCTCCGTCTTGTATGCGGGCTGCTGCTTCGTTTGGTTTTCCGATGATGCGCGGTAAAACAAATTCATCACTTACTCCTGCAGCATAGGATGCTTTCAGCGCTTCTTCAGCCGATTCGAATGCTTCACCTTTTCCATGCACCAGCAGATCATAAGCCAGTTTTACACGCTCCCATCTTTTGTCGCGATCCATGGCATAATAGCGCCCACATATGGAGCGTATTCGTGCAGGCGTATGGGCCAAACCGGCCTCTAGTTCTTGCACAAAAGCCAAACCTGAGCGGGGATCGGTATCGCGACCGTCGGTAAAAGCGTGCACATGAACCTCGTGCAGTCCGGCTTCACTGGCATATCGGGCAAGAGCCAGGAGATGAGAAGAATGGGCGTGCACGCCTCCATGCCCGATCAACCCCAGCAGATGCAGGGGTTTGTTGTTACCAGTGCAGTATTCAAAAAGTTGACGCAGCACAGGGTTTTCGCTCAGTTCGCCGCTTTCAACAGCCTTATTGATGCGCAGCAGTTCCTGATAAACTACTCTTCCGGCTCCGATGTTGAGATGACCTACTTCCGAATTGCCCATCTGCCCGAAGGGCAGGCCCACTTCTTCTCCAAAGGTAGTTAGGGTGGTATGCGGCCAGTTTTCCATCAGGGCATTCATGCAAGGCGTATTTGCCCGTGCAATAGCACTCCCGGCAGGATCCGGATTGATTCCCCATCCGTCCAGAATAATCAGCATAAGGCGTTTTGCAGACATGAGGCAAAGTTAACAAAAGCAGGCTGCCCTTGTTGCTGGCATGATTTGTGCAAAGGATATGTTATGTTAGCATCTGTGAAAATGCATTTCAGAACATTGTTGCTGATGGTCTTTATGCTCATGGGCGCGTGGGGACTACATGCCCAGTCTATGGACAATGTAGTTCAGGCGCTTCGCAGCGGAAATGCGGCCGCTTTGGCCGCTTATTTCCCCGGAAAGGTAGAGATCACTATTTCCAACAGCGATGCCTCTTACAGCCGTTCTCAGGCAGAAATGGTTTTGCGCAATTTCTTTGCCGGACATGCACCCCAGGCATTCAATATCGTTCATCAGGGTACTTCTCCGGAAGGCTCCAGATATTTTATCGGAAATCTGGTTACCGCAGGAGGAACTTTCAGAACATACGTTTATGCCAAGCAGCTGAACGGCTCTACCAGCATTCAGGAAATCAGATTCGAAGACAAATAATCCTTTGCCGGGACAGCTCTGAATTTCATCATGGAAGAACACGAACTCAAAATAATCGGGCAGGCTGTGCAGCTTGCCATTGAAGAAGACGCCTTTGATTTTTCAGGTAAAATTCCGCGGGGTGATCACAGCTCTCTTTCCTGCATTGCACCGGAGGTGCAAGCTCAAGCCAGATTGCTGGTAAAGCAGCCGGGAATACTTTCCGGAGCCGAGCTTGCCGGAATGATCTTTAGCCGGATTGATCCGCGGCTGGAGGTTTCTTTTTTAAGAAAGGACGGAGACATGATTTCAGTAGGGGACGAAGTGCTTCATGTAAAAGGGGCGGCACTTTCTATTCTTCAGGCAGAGCGGCTGGTGCTCAATTACATGCAGCGCATGAGCGGAATTGCAAGCATCACCCGAAGATATGTTCAGCTTGTTTCAGGAACAGGCTGTAAAATTCTGGATACCCGTAAAACCTCGCCCGGCTTGCGTTTTTTTGAAAAGTGGGCGGTAAGAACAGGCGGTGGGCAAAACCATCGCTTTGGCTTATATGATATGATCATGCTGAAAGACAATCATGTTGATTTTTGCGGTGGGGTGAAGAATGCATTGAAACGTGCCGCCGAATACAAATCGCAAATGGGTCTTGACATTCCCGTGGAAATTGAAACCAGAAATATTGCGGAAGTGGAAGATGCTCTTGAGCAGGGTGGAGCGGATCGCATCATGCTCGATAACTTTAAAGTGGAAACTGCTGCCGAGGCCGTGCGGCTCATTGACAAGCGCTGTGAAGTTGAAATCAGCGGAGGAATCAATGAGCAAAGTGTAAGGCGTTATGCAGAAACAGGAGCCGATTTTATCAGTGTGGGTGCACTTACCCATTCGGTGCAAAGTCTGGATCTGAGTCTCAAAGCGGTGATATGAGCCCGAGAAAAAAAGCCATGTTTATCATCAATCCCATCAGCGGAGTGGTGAAAAAGCAGAATGTTCCTGCGCAGGTGGCAGAATATCTGGATTTCGTGCAGTTTGATTATACCATCAGACATACACAGTATGCCGGTCATGCCGCTGAAATTGCGGCTCAGGCCGTAAAAGACGGTTATGATGTGGTGGTGGCGGTAGGCGGCGACGGCTCCATCAATGAGGTGGCCCGCAGTCTGGTGCATACCGATACGGCACTGGGCATCATTCCTTACGGCAGCGGCAACGGACTGGCCACGCATTTGGGTCTGGAGCCCAGAAACATCAGGCATGCCATTGAAGTGCTGAACAGTGGCAAGGAAGTTTATATCGATGCCATCAAAACCAATCTGGGCCATGTGTTCAGCTGTGCAGGCTTCGGACTGGATTCTATGGTGGCACGGAGATTCCGGCATCACGGAATCAGGGGTTTTCTTTCTTATGCCTGGGCAGTGGTAAAGGAGCTGTTGTTTTATTTTAAACCCATTGAAGCTACAGTAGAAATTGACGGGCTTGAAGTGAAGCAGGAATTTTTTCTTTTCACGGCTTTCAATGCCAATCAATACGGATACAATTTCGGAGTGTTTTCATTTACCAGCCTTCATGATGGTTTGATGGATGTAATTGTGATGAAGGGTTTCAGCATGTGGAAACTGTTTTACATTGTGGCCTGCCTGATGTTGAAGCGGCCTGATCTGATTGCGGAAGCAGAGAGTTACAGGGCGCGGAAAATCAAGATACACGGCAACCGGAAAATGGTGCTGCAGTTTGATGGAGATCCGCTGATACATCACGAAGATCTGAGTATGGAGATTGATCCTCATGCACTGAAAGTGATTGTTCCCCGAACATTAAATTCATACTGATGAAAAAGAAAGCCGGGAAGGATGGAATTGTATATTCCACAAATCCTGATTACAGACCACAGGAAGAAGAAGCCGATTCATTGCAGGAGCTGAGTCCTTCTGCACAAACGCTGTATCTCGTGCTTGAGCGACACAAGGGCGGTAAGATGGCTACTGTTATTGAAAACTTCAAAGGATCAGAAAATCTGCTGGAGCAATTGGGCAAAAGACTTAAAAGCGCCTGCGGCGTGGGAGGAAGTGTGAAAGACGGTTTGATTATTCTTCAGGGCGATTTGCGTGATAAAGTAGCTGCGATGCTCAGAAAAGAGGGATATATCTGTAAGATGAAGGGTGGATAATTTTAATATAATTTAAAAGTATATGTTACAGATTTCTCAAGAGATGCTCAGCAACTACAGTTTACTGTGGATGGGGCTGGGCATCATTACTTTTTTCGGGCTTTTGCGACAGACACAACCTTACGGCAGACACAGCAGTGCAGCCTGGGGCCCCATGATGAGCAATCAGTGGGGCTGGCTGATACAGGAAGCGCCCTCTCTTATTTTTTTAAGCCTTTTCTTTTTTCTGGGAAAGGGAACCAAGTCTGAGGCTGCCTGGTTTTTGTGGGGTCTTTGGGTGCTTCATTATTTCAACCGGAGTTTTATTTTTCCGTTCAGGACACGCACTAAGGGAAAGAAGATTCCTGTGGTGATTGTATTGTCAGCCATTGCTTTCAATTTTGTGAATGGCTATTTAAACGGAAGCTGGCTGGGCAATTTTGCCGACTATCCCGAAGCCTCAAGCTTCTTTACTTCCTTCCCGTTCATCTTTGGATTTTTAATATTCATTGCAGGGGCCGGCATCAATCTGTATCACGATGAGATTCTGATTCATTTGCGCAAGCCCGGTGAAACCGGTTATAAAATACCAACGGGTGGACTTTTTAAATATATCAGTTGTCCTAATTTATTTGGAGAAATCATTGAATGGACGGGCTTTGCCGTGATGTGTGGTTCACTGCCGGCCTGGAGTTTTGCTTTGTGGGCTTTTTGCAATCTGGTGCCGCGGGCAAGGGATCATCACCGCTGGTATCGGGAAAAGTTTGCTGAATATCCGGCCGAGAGAAAAGCGGTGATTCCTTTTGTTCTTTAGTGTAGCCCGAACGCCGTTTCATTTATCAACGAGAGACCGCGGCAGGGACAGTAGTGGTGCCGGGCGCAGCCCGTGCAGCCCCGCAGGGGCCGAAGCCACGCATGGCCCGGTGCCGAAGGCAGCCGCCCATATCATGAAAATATCCGGTGATTAATATCAGTGCTGCGCCTGAGCGATCTCAAAGGTTGTGCGATAGGGTGCTGCTACCTTTGTGTTGCAGTCGGTGATCAAGCCGATTGTTAAAAGGCTCAGTTTTTTTTTGCGCATAGGTTGTTCCGGCCGGGGGCGGATGCCACGGCCGGTTTTTTATATCCGGATTTTACCCATGGTTGAGATCAACCTTGTTCGGATTGGCTGGCCGGTTTATTCGGCATCTTCCAGGCTGCCGGATGTATTGGTGTTGTAAAGGATTTTCCAGACAGGATCTATGTGGTAGATTCCTCTGTTGTATTTGTTGCCAAGGATGATGATGGAGCTGTTGTCGCGCACATTTCTCCAGAAAACGGTATTGTTGCCGTGCCACCAGCCGTTGTGGTAAGGCAGATAGCTGCCGTCTTCCATGCGGCTCAGTCTCCAGCCAAGTCCGTAGAATTTCTGGTTGCGGCTGTCGCGGCTGAAAGGAGTATAGGCCTGGCGCATCATGCTGTCGGAAAGGATCCTGCCTTGCTTGAGCGCGAGATCCCATTTGTACATGTCTTCGATGGTAGAATAAATCCCTTTATCGCCGCTCACTCCGTCGTAGGGCGTGAAGCCGGTGTCTTTCCAGCGGTAGTCGTAGCTCACAGCCGCTTCATTGTCGCGGGTGTAATCTTTATCAAACACATAGGAATTTTGCATACCGAGCGGACCGAAAAACTCTTTTTGCATAAAGCTGTGAAAACATTTTCCGCTCACTTTCTCTACCAGAAGCGCCAGCAGCACGTAGTTGGTGTTGCAATATCTGAAAATGGCTCCCGGACGAAATTCTATTTGTGGTTTCCAGCTGCACATCATCTCGAGCACATCGTCGTTGCTCATGAGTTTTCTGCGGTCTTTCCAATAGCGCTCGCCGAAAACGAGGTAATTGGGAAGGCCGGAGCGATGGCTGAGCAAATGCTCAACTGTGATTCCCCGGTAAGGAAAGTTCGGGAAAAATCTGCTGATCGAATCTTGCAGTCTCACAGCCCCTTGTTCAACGAGTTTAAGTACAGCAGTGGCGGTGAATGTTTTTGATACACTGGCCAGCTGGAAAGAAGTGTTGGGCATGAGCACCTCACCCTGACGGATGTCTGAAAACCCGAAGCAGCCCTTGTAAACCGGAGTGCCTTCATAAACGATCAGCACATTGCCGTTGAACCCTTCGAAACGCGCTTTGTAGGTAAAGAGGGAGTCGAGACGATCGTGTATTTTTTTGCGACAGGCCAAACCGGTATCTACCCCGCAGTAGCTCAGACCCATCCAGTTGCCCATGCCTCCGTTTTCGGAGCTGCCGGACAGCTTGTTGCTGCAGGTTCCGTAAACCACCAGCAGGGCTGCAGTGAGCAAAAATCCGAGAGACATGCGGTTCATGCTGTAAATATAACCATTCCGAAGGCTTGTCACTGCCGTCTTACGCCCATCTGTCTATTGAAAATCAGTCTTTTGTACTTTTCGGGCTACAGCAAAGTTTTATGGTTTGTATGGTTCAAGGCGATAGCCTTTTTCTCTGAGCAAGGCAATCAGTCCGTTTTTTCCCGGCAAATGCAAGGCTCCCACAGCAGCAAAAACCCTGTTGTTTTTGATCATAGCCGCAAGCCGGACTGCCATCCTGCGGTTTCGGTCATCAATCATGGCTTTGCGGAGCTGAGGGGGCATGCTTTCTGTAAATTCCGGCAAAAGAAGAGAATCCAGTTGTCCTGATATATAAAAATCAAGCATGCGTTCCAGCTCAGTACTGTCTTCGGCCTCGTGTAGTGCTTTTGACAAATAGGCTGCCTGCTCCCGATAGTCAAGCACACCTACGGCCTCCAGTTGTTCATCTGCGGTTTCCAGCCCAACCAATTCTTTATTGCGAATCTTTGCCTGCTCACCCAGCCACAGATCGAGAGGCAGTGAAGTGTCTTTGCTGAACTGATTCAGCTCCATCATGGCCGCTACAAAAAACGGCTGAACCTGGTCAAACATTTTGAGCGGAAATCCCACGGAATGGAGCATGAGCGAATCCAGCAGATGGTAGTCATCGGCAGACAATAGTTTTTTCAGACTTCCGTCTTTCATCATGATTTTTGTCGCCAGCCGGGGATCGGTCAATGCCGAAGGATCCAGTTCCAAAGCAATAATGGCTGAGCTGTCAATGGCTTTTATGGTGCCTTCCGGCAGATTAAAAACTTCAGCCGCACTGATGTGAATGGTGCCAAACAAATAAGAGGGCGCCATCAAATCACCGCCGCTGATCTTCCACAACAAAGCTTGCTCTGCACGCAGGCCGGCGGCGCCCGAAAGACTAATGATCAGAAATAGGAAAGCTGCTCGTATTTTCATGCCTCTAAAATAAGTTTATGATTGCCATCGGAGATGTATTGGTGCAGGAAGATCTGCTGAAATATCAGTTTGCCTGCGATCTGAACGCCTGTAAAGGGGCATGTTGTGTAGAGGGAGATTCCGGTGCACCTCTTCGGGAATCTGAATTGCCGGTTCTTGAATCGCTACAGGAAGCCGTGGCTCCTTATCTCACGGATGAAAGCCGCAGCACACTGGCAGAAAAGGGCGCCTGGATCAGCACAAGCGAAGACGGGAAGTATGCCACGCCTCTCAACAGCGACGGAGCCTGCGCGTATGTGATCAGAGAAAACGGAATCGCTTTTTGCGGCATCGAAAAGGCCTGGAAAGAGGGGAAAACAGATTTTCAGAAGCCGGTTTCCTGTCATCTGTATCCGGCGCGTGAAGGCAAATACCGCGGTATGGACTCGCTTCACTATGAGCGCTGGCAAATTTGCAATCCGGCCTGCAAAAACGGCAAAGCCCTTGGGATTCCCGTGTTCAGGTTTGTGAAAGATGCACTCATCAGGCGCTACGGACAGGAATTCTATGACATTCTGGAGGCCCGTTTTTCGCAAACAAAAGGCCGCGGCTAACACCATATAGAATTTAAAAAGAGCTCATCAAGAACTTTGTTATATCCTGAATTTGGGCGCCTCTCCCGCCTGCCGGCTTTTGCTTCAACCCAAATTACGCGTTAGAGAAATAGACAGGGAATTTGATGTCGTAATCCCAAAGGCCATTGATCCAGTGCCTTCGTTTTTTGTGCAGGGCAATATTGAGAACTAAACGACCTTTAACTTTTGTAAAATATGCACCGATAGCAAACACTCGATAACGAAGTGTGGTCAATGCTCGCTGAGTTTTTTCTTGTAGTACAAACATTCTAAAAATGGACATCAGGTTGTATGCAATCATCACAAAAGTGAGCGCAGCTTCGGTGGCATAAAAATCTTTCAGATTAAATCCTGACTATTACAGCTAATGCGTGGCTATTTTGTATAATATGACTTGTTATTTACTTTTTCAAAAGTGACCTTAGAAAAGTAACCTCCTCTTCCAGAAA
>CAZUHX010000032.1:0-19015 GCA_964620795.1 uncultured Chitinophagaceae bacterium | reverse complement strand
CTGTTACCAATCCGGTCAATGCGCAGATTCCAAGCTATGGCGACACCAGTTTCTCCGTTTCTGTTTCCGGAACACCCGTCGCCAATTATCAATGGCAGATCAGCTCAGATAATGGAGCCACTTATTCTGATCTACAGGACAACACCACTTTTGTAGGTACCGACGGACCCACTCTTTATCTGTTGAATGTAGCAGACAGTTATTCAGGTGATCAGTTCAGGTGTATAACATACAATTCTTGTGGCAACGATACTTCTTCGGCTGCAACATTGGATATTTGTAATCCTCCTGTGTTGAGTGGCATATCGGCAGGTATTGCTACTTGTCCGGATGATGTAGTACCTGTCTATGTGACCGGTTATTCGGGTACGGGTGTAACGCTGAGCTGGTATTCAGGAGCCAATGCAAGCGGCACGCTTCTCGGCACCTCAGATACCATTTATAAGCCCACTGGTACCTATTACGCACATCTTACAGGAACTTGCGGATCAGTCGATCAGAGTGTGAATGTTACTTCCGCATCGTATCCTTCAAACAATGTTTATCTGTCGCCTACTGTGACCGGATTGGCATTCGATGAATGTGTTCAGGGTGGCTGGACTTATTATGCAGTAACTTCCGAATCTCAATATTTGTTTGCCATCCGCAAGAACGGCAACGTCTTTGACTCAAGAACGCATATCACAGTTGTTGAGCAACCGCAGTCTGCGCCGGATACCGCCATCACCAGTTTCCGTCAAAACGGAGCTGCAGTGCATGCCTCTTATCTGATGCGCAGGTATTGGAATGTAGAAGTATATTCAGGCAGCGACACTTTCCCCACCCCCGTTGATGTGCGTTTTTATTATGATCCGGTTGACAGTGTAAAGGCAAAATCCAAGCGTGATTCTGTTCAGGCTTTATACACCAATACAACTCTTGCACCATGGAAATGGTTTAAAACCGTTGGTGTACAGTTTGATCCTGCTTTGATAGATGGAAATGATTTTTCAGGCTTTGCCAATATTGAACTCACTCCTTATGCCTACGGCACAGAAAACGGTGTTCGCTATGTTCAGTTTAACGGAATCACTTCGTTCTCAGGTGGTGGTGGCGGATTTGGATTCACCGGAGGTTCGGGAGCTTTGCCCGTCAAAATGCTGAGCTTCAATGCAAGCTCCAAGAGCAATGCAATCGTGTTGGATTGGTCAACCCAAACCGAGATCAACAACAGAGGCTGGTTCATTGAGAGAAGTACAGATGGTGATCATTTTGAATCTATCGGATGGACAGAAGGCAATGGATCAAGCGCCCAGCTTCATCAGTATCAGTATGTTGATGCACAGGTGGTGCCTGCACAGCTGTATTACTATCGCTTGAAGCAGATCGATGCCGATGGTAACTGGTCTTATTCCCGCACTGTATCTGCAGTGACCGGTGAAACTGAACTGATCCTTGGAGAACTTTACCCCAACCCTTCCAATGGAAGCGTACAAATTCCCATTCTCAGAAAAGGTTTTGCTGATCTTCGTGTGGAGGTGAGAGACGCTTTGGGCAGAGTAATTCTTGTTCAAACCACATCAAAGTTGGATGATAAAATTGCTCTTGACTGCTCAGGTTTAAATTCAGGATTGTATTATGTAGTTATCAATAATGGCTCAGAAAAACATCTCAGAAAGCTGAGGTTACTCTGATAGTTTTTACTGAGAATACAGACCGGGGCTTTGCTGATTACTTTGCAAAGCCCCGTTTTTTTGCTTGCTGTAAGTTCTATATATAAGGTAAATTATTTATATATTTTTTATTTCAATTCTTTTGCGAATCTGCCTAAATAGGCTGATTGTGCATACAAGACTGTTCCATCTTCTTCTCTTTTATATGATAAGCCGTCATTTCGAGTGAATGATAGAGCTTCGATTTTTTTCGTATTGCGGCAAAATCATTATTAAATAGAGAGTGTTGTGGTACAAGTATGGTATGTTTGGAGTAATTGGCATGAGCCCGGGTTGATAATCATCAGCAGTTGGCTTTAATATCAATTATAGATATTGTTTCAGATGGTATAAATGCACTTAAGCAAGTTCTGCCATATCGAAAACATTGTAAAATAGGCCTTTAGAAATTTTTATAGAATATATTATGTGTAAATACAAACGAATTCACATTTGTGGTTCATTTATATGATTAGTTATTATTCATGACAAGTGTCAGGCTGTTTTTATGGAGATAATTCTGCTGTGATAACCAATGTCAGTTGTCCGGCTGATTTATATTAGAATTTGCCGTTATATCAAAACTGATTTTTACAGCCGAAATGAATATTCAGAGCTGAGCAGGTATAGGTTTACAGGTGTAATTGTGATTACATCAGCATTACGCTTTCACTTGCTCATCAATTGAATTGATGTTCTCTTTTCACTAAAATTATAAATCATGAGTTATGAATTCCCTTACTGCATTTACGTCATTGTGTGTGAGATCTTCAATCCTGATTATTCTTTTTGGTTTCTCGGAAATCAGAGCTCAGTGTATTGTCCAGAACCAGCCAACTTCTCCTGCACCAATTTGTGCAGGAGGGTTGACAGGAGATATCAATTTAGTTACTTCAGGCTGTTTGCTCACACGGAGCATCCGATGGCAGTATTCACCTGACGGTTCGGCATGGTCCAATACTGTAAACGGAACCCCGGCCTCTGCCGTTTATTCCAATTTCAACTCAACGCTCGGTTTTCATGTCTCAGGAATTTCTGCTCCCGGCCTATATTACTATCGTTGCCTTCTGTCGGAAGACATAGGCTTCAATAACTGGACTTTGCAAAATTCTGCTGCAGATGAATCCTGGCAAAGCATTGCATACGGCAACGGCCTCTTTGTAGCTGTAGGCCGCAAAACTCAGCGACTAATGACCTCTCCTGATGGGATTCAATGGACTGTCCGCAATCACAATTGCGGTCGTGTAGACTGGAATGACGTAATATTTGCCAATGGTCTGTTTGTAGCTGTTGCTGCCAATGCGGGAGGGAATAATGTGATGACTTCACCGGATGGAATTAACTGGACATTGCGAACGGGAGCTACGGCAAATTCATTTCAAAGTATAGCTTACGGTAACGGCATTTTTGTGGCAGTTGCGTCAGGCGGCAGTTCATCTCACAGAGTGATGACCTCTACAGATGGTATTCTTTGGACCAGTCGAACTAGCCCTGGAGGAGGAGCGTATTCCTGGCGTGGAGTAACCTTTGGTAATGGTTTATTCGTGGCAGTGGCCTCATCAGGCAGCGGTAACAGAATAATGACATCTGCTGATGGTATCCAATGGACAGCACGTTCCAGCCCCGCCAATAATGCCTGGTATAGTGTAGTTTATGGAAACGGTTTGTTTGTGGCTGTTTCTATCAGTGGTAATGGCAATAGAGTTATGACTTCTCAAGACGGGATCAACTGGACTCTTCGCAATTCTGCAGCCAATCTGAATTGGTATGATGTGGCATATGGAAATGGAAGATTTGTCGCAGTTGCGTCCAGTGGACAGGGAAATCGTGTAATGAGTTCTGTGAATGGATTTGATTGGATATCTGAAAACTCAGCTGCCGACAATAATTGGAGGGGACTGTGCTTTGCGAACAATAGGTTTGTGGCAGTGAGTACTAGCGGAACAGGTAATCGTGTAATGACCAGTAGTCTGATGATTTCATCTGTAGTATCTGTTCGTGTTTTGCCTCCTTCGTCGGTGGGTAATGCATCTTGTACTCCCGTTGTTTGTTTGAATACAGCTTTAAATCCGGTCTTTCATCTCACTTCCGGTGCTACAGGTATAGGAGTTCCCACCGGCTTGCCTGCCGGTATCAGCGCTTATTGGGCTGCAGACACTATTTTCCTAACCGGTACTCCGGTTGTTTCCGGAGATTTTACTTATCAAATACCCTTAACCGGTGGTTGCGGAAACGCGAGCGCAACAGGTACGGTAGTAGTAAAATCTCCGCCAACCTCATTGGTTTTGAATCCGTTGCCGGCTTGTTCTGATTCTTTCGGATCGTTATATACAGACAATTCGGAATCAGATGTTTTGTATCAGTTGTATGATGAAATCCACACCGCCCTAGCTCCCGTGATAAGGGGGAACGGCGGCAGTATAAGCTGGATGAATATTCTTCATGGAAATGGCTACTATGTTGTTGGAACCGATAGTATAGGATGCTTTTCTCAAAGCAATTCAGTCAATGTTTCATTCAGCTCACTCAGCATAAGTATAAGCAGGAAGTCGGATAGCTTATGCTATTTTGATCACAGTGGTTTTATAGAGATCAGCGTCTCCGGAGGAGTGGATCCTCTTGAAAGCCGGTGGTCAGACCTGCCTGTCCATATCAATACCCTCCATAGAAACAGTTTGGATGCGGGCAACTATTTGCTTATTGTAACCGATTCTTTGGGATGTAAAGATACCCTCAATGTTTCCATACCGTCATATGGTAATTGCTATGAATGGATATCAACAACTACAACCGACTGGAACACTGCAGCGAATTGGTTACAGGGTGTTGTACCTCCCGAAGGCAGCCGCATTGGAATCAGCTCTCTGGCAAGTAAAGATCTTCAGCTTGATCATTCTCATACAATTCAATATCTCAATTTTAATCATAGTGGACTAAAAGTTTTACCCGGTGATTATGACCTGATGATTACTGAAGGCTGGAGCGGAGAGGACTCCATTTCATTCGTCAGTACGAGAGGAATGGGCAGGCTTTGCTTCACGGTAGAAGTAGATAGTGTAAAAAAATTTCCTGTGGGAAGAAGTTCATATAACCCGGTAAAACTGACGAATCACACCGATTTTACTGATGAGTTTTGTGTGGCTGTGCTTGATGAAATGTACAGTGAAGGTCTCGGTGGCTATATCCTTGATACGTATCCTCGGCTCCGCCGCAGCTGGCTCATCGGCAAGGGAAGTGGAGGATCAAACACAGGAAGCGGTGTAGATTTTACCTTTTACTGGAATGAAAATGAAGACACTCTTGGTCCGTCGGTATTTAGTTTGTCAAGATATAGCGGAAGTATGTGGACTGATATGCCGGGTACCTCTGTACTAAACGAGCGAAGCCTCAGCTATTATGGATATATGGGTGATTTTTCAATATTCGGAATTTATGGCAACTTTCCTTTGCCGGTAAATTGGTTATATGTCAATGCTCGATGTGAGGATGATTCTGCGGTACTTGAATGGGCAACAGCAACAGAATCGAACAATCGCTTCTTTATAGCTGAAGGAAGTGAAGATGGTAAAACCTGGCGGGAGTTGGCCAGAACCCTGGCTGCCGGGGCACTTAGCTCTGTTCATAAGTATTCCATGGAGCTGAGCGCAGCACATTCTTATGTGCGCCTTAGGCAGCAGGATTACGATGGTAAAATGACTTACTCCTCAACAGTAAATATTCACTGCAAGCAAGCGGTATCTGACTGGATTGTTTATCCTAATCCTTCTAAAGGTGTTTTTCGATTGCAGGGAAAGATAAGGCTGCAGGAATATGCTCTGATAAATTCAGTAGGTCAAATCTTATTGAAGTCATCAACAGACGGTATCAATGAGTTTAGTTTAGATCTTACTTTAATGGATAGAGGAATTTACACCCTTCGTTTGAAGACGGATTCCGAAGAATTCTCTAAGCGGCTTATTCTGTATTGAGCACGCATGTCCGACTTGCTCTTCGGGGGTGGAGCAGGCGGACAGAGAATCCCTCAAACAGGGTGGATCCCCGCAGTCTGAAATATTGGCTGCGGGGATTTTTAATTTCGGCAGAAACCTGTTAGAACTCTGTTTTAAATGATGCTGAAATCAATACGTTTGCTTTTTTTTCGTCTGCGTATGCTCTCCCGGAATATGCGTCAGCTTAATTACGCAACATTCAAAAATTGATATACCATGTTTAACTCTTATCTACGGTATGGAATGCAAAATCTTCAAAACAAGTATATAAATAAAACAAATTCAATAAAATGATTATTTGCTTTAGTTGTGATTAGACCTCACACTGAAAAAACTGCACTGTCTGAACTTTTATTTGTCTTTCCGTTTTGCTGCTGATTCTGCGATGCGAATTCCCGTCATCAGGAGAATTTGTTTTCCTAAAGGAACTTTTTCCGGACGGGCTTTTCCTGCCCGTATTCGGTCGAAAAATATTTTGGTGTACATAAATGCAAAGGGCGCACAGCGCTGATGATTGAGTGATTTCCCGAAAAGTCGCAAATGTACATCGGCTCCCTTCGACTGCATGAAGGATGCAGCCTTCTCACTGTTTTTATAACTTACTTCATTATCGCCATAGCAGGCGCAAAGTTGCATGGGCGCTTGGGGAACCCATTGCCAATTGCTGTTTAGTTCAAGATACTTTCTGAAAGGAAATGCAGTATCATTTTGATAGGCTTTGAGAAAATGTGGTTCAATCATATCGCGGGGAACCTCAGGGAGTTTTTTATCAAGTTTGCTGTGACCTTTTTTTCGCGGAATTCGGAAAAAATCTTCAATCTCACATTGGTATTGTGGCTGAAACACTTCTGTAATATCGCCCGGAATCAGACCATATGCCAGCTGATACGAAACCAGAAGATAAGGCAGATAATGTGGCCGGTCATACGGCTTGAACATTACTTCCGATTGCACTCCTGTGAGATCGTATGGACCACTCATGGGAGAAGAAGCCGCTACCTTGATTCCCAGTTCGGGATGTGCCTCAAGGAATTGATGTGTAGCCATGGCGGTATGCCCTCCTTGTGAATAGCCGCTGATAAATACCTGCCCGGTATTATTTACTCCCAGCTTTTGTTGCAATTCCCTCCCTGCGAGAATCATGTAAGCCATTGCTCCCGATTCGGTTTGAGAATGGATATAGAGGTGAACACTGTCGCCCCCGCCTATACCGTAATAGTAAGGATATAGCGAGAAGTAGCCGTCGGAGGCCATCAGTGCGGCCGTAACCATCTGCCCGTTTTTCAAAGAAACACTGCTGGCCTGTTCGATCTGTGTGCCATGCCCGTAAATGGACTCTGCCATGGGTTTTTTAATGCCGGCAGGAACAAAGCAAAGGCCCTTTGCCTTCAGCGGGCTGCCGTCTGTCCAATAGCCGCGGTAGGTCAATTCATATACATCCACATCATATGTAAATGCCCGAAATGCTTTAGGAACCTTCATCTTTTCAGCCAGGCGGATGAAGGTGTCTGTTGAAAAGGTGGTTATCTTTTTGTGTTCCAGCAATACCTGAGCAGACAGGAAGAAAGGGCTAAAAAACGAAATGGTTAGGAGGAGGATTGTTTTCATTAAAGCAATTGACGTATGAATCAACATAAAATTGCCCGTATTATTCATTTTCCCCGATATACTTTTGCGAAGTGTTCTTTTTCCTGATTCTGTAGGATAAAGGTCTGAAAATTCGGATATCGTCATGTCATTGCCTCTTACCGTTTCCAGAATTGCACCTACACCAAGTGGTTACCTTCATGCAGGCAACGCATTGAATTTCATACTGTGCTGGGTTCTTTGCCGACGCGAACAAGGCCGGCTCATGCTTCGCATTGATGATCTGGATACTGCCAGAGTAAGGAAGGAATACATAGAAGATGTATTTGTTTTAATTGATCGTCTCGGCATAAATTATGATTTTGGTCCATTTTCAGTTCAGGATCTGGAACGCAAATGGTCTCAGCAATACAGAACAGAGCGTTACCATCAGATTCTTTGGCAGTTGCGGGGAAAGGGCTTGTTGTTTAGTTGTTCCTGCTCCAGACTTGCTTTAAAAAACTCAGTTTGTCGTTGCAGTCCGGCGGATTCAGATTTTGAAGCAGATCATCAGGCCTGGAAAATAAGAACTTCGGAATTGAAGTCGCAGTGCTTTCAAGATATGCGTTTGCGAGAGGTATGCGCAGAACCCCATCTTTTGATGCCATACCCCGCCGCTCGTCGCCGCGATGGCATTCCTTCATTTCTGATCAGCAGTCTTGCAGATGACATAGATTTTGGTGTCAATCTCGTGGTGAGAGGAGAAGATCTCCTGTCGGCATCGGTTGTTCAGCTAGCCCTGGCAAAATCGCTCGGAGCCGATTCACTTAGCCACTCTCGTTTTTTTCATCACCCGCTGATCAAAGCTGCCGATGGAAATAAACTTTCCAAGTCTGCAGGTTCAGCTGCACTTCATCAGATTCCGGCCGGTTCGGCGGAAATTCCGGCATTGTTTGAGCAGGTAGCCGGCTGGCTGGGACTGCCTCCGGCAAGAAATGCGGCTGAGCTGCTGGCTGTGGCAGTAGCCTGATTGGACAGTATGAGTTGCAGGGTCAATTATCCCTAAAGCTCAACAAGATCGAAAGTGGGGGCTCAAAATCAATCATTTGTATTTCTTCAAACTGGCCTGACCCTTCAAAAGAAGGGGCTGTAAACATATCAAATTATTGAATCATTTAAAATTCAATATATCAATCTGTCTTTCTCTTTTCAACAGCAGGTTCAGCCTTTTTGCCTCTTCTTTGCATGTGTTTTTCTTTCCTCATTGCATCCAGCGCTTTCATCTGTTCATCATTCAGAAATGAGGCTACCTCTGCGTGTTCACGATCATGAAGGTCTTTTTTCTGCGCCTTTAATTTTTCTGTCTGAAGACGTAATTCCATATGTTCGGCACGATATTTTTTTCGGACTTGTTCGAGTTGCCTGATCTGCTGATCTGTGATACCGGGTATTCTGGATTTCAGCTCCTGTCTGTGTATTTCACGGGCTTCCGGCCCGGCCTTTCCTGTTTGCTGCGCATGAAGATTTGTGTTCATCAGAAAGCCGATGAGTAGCAGCATCCTGCCCAGCCATTGAGTATTGTTCATATTGCGTTTTCCAGATTGACTGTTTAATTGTTTTAAGGTTTAATCAACATCCTTGATTTTTCTTAAAGCTGTAGTCTGCCGTGCTTGTTTAAATTTGTCTAAATTGCCTCGGAATGCTTCCGGAAATCGAACAGAATCAAACTCTCATGGCATGAATGTTGCTCTGAATAAATGGGCTGCAAAAGCCCGTCAATGGTGGTCTGGAGAAGCGCCTTCCGATCCGCGCTTCACACATATCAATCGAGAAATTTTTAAGGAGTTCAATGCTTTTCGACCCGCCGGCGCTAAACCACTGTTTTGTTATGTTCCATTCAATAGTCTCACTTTTAGTTTCCAGGGAAAAGTTTTTGCCTGTACCTACAACCGCGAGAAACTTTTAGGAACATATCCCGAACAATCCATTCGCGAAATATGGACAGGTGAAGAAGCCAGTAAACTGCGCGAACATATGCAACACAATGATCTGGACTATGGCTGCCAGCATTGCAAATACTTCTTCGACAAGCGCAAGTTTTCCAATCTTAAGCCCATGGTGTTCGATAAGTATGCAGACAATACAGCGGCTGCATATCCGCGTGTTCTTGAGTTTGAACTGAGCAATGAGTGTAATCTGGAATGCCAGATGTGTGTGGGTGAAGTCTCTTCATCTATTCGCAAAAACCGAGAGAAACTACCGCCCATACGGATGCCTTATGATGCCGAATTTGTTAAGCAGCTTGAAGAGTTTATTCCCCATATCCGTGAAGCGAAATTCTTTGGCGGTGAACCTTTTTTGATTAGTATTTATTTCGATATATGGGAGAAGATGCTAAGCATCAATCCTTCAATTGAGTTCTTTCTAATCACCAACGGAACCCATTGGAATAACAAGATTCGTTCGATCCTTGAGCGCGGTCATTTTGAAATAGCCATTTCTATTGATGCCCTGAATAAGCAGAAAATGGAGAGCATTCGCAAGAATGCCAATTTTGATAAAGTGATTGAAAATATTCATCATTTCAATGACTATGCCCGCCGCAATAACCGCCGCATTTCTCTCAGCTTTACCGTGCAGCAGGACAATTGGGAAGAGTTTCCTAAAATGATAGAGTTTTGTAACGAGTTGGGTGCGCACATTTATGTAAGTTATCTCGAGTGGCCGGTAAAATTTGCTATTTCCAGTCTTCCTCATGAGAAGCTAAAGGAGATTGATACTTTCCTCAGCAACTTTAGCATGCCTTCCGAAACTTCTTTTGAAAAGCACAATCACCGCTGTTTTGAAGATTTTCGTCAGTTTGTGCATCGGTTGGTGGAAGAAGGCAATCCCAAAACCTATATGGAATACCGTTTCAGTGAGATCATGAAAGATACGGAAACACCACAGTCTGATTCTTCGGAAAGTTCTGTACCCCTGCCGGCAGAGCGCAGTCTGGAGGAGATGGAGGCGCTGTTTCTTCGGCGTTTGTCTGAGGTACATCAGGGTGCGGAGAATGAAGAGCTTCGGGAAAGCCTGCACAAAAAACTCAGCGCTGTTTTATCGCACTTTGACCTGCAGGCACGTCTGCGTATTTATGCCCGCTTGTTCAGTACCGACTTCAGTCATGTGCTGCGCTCGCTGAACGAACTGCCCACAGAACAGCTGATTGCCGAGTGTCGCAAAGACGCTGATATTTCCTGATCAATCGGGGACGGATTCATAGCACATGTGGCGCAGACTCTGCGCTTGGTTTTTCGTGTTTTGACGTAGATGAAATCAACCGGAATCCTGCAATCAGGAATTGTTTTCATGTTAATATCTGATTTTGTATAATTCGTTGAAGAAACGCCACGGAAGTGACATCAGGCCGGTTAAACTCAGATATTTCGCCTAAAGAATAGAATTCATTTGGTTTTTAAGTAACTGTAGCTTTTTGTTTTCACTTCTGCAGTCCATTTCTTCAACGCTTCACATTCCCCCCTGATAATGCAGCTTTTCCGATTTTAATTATTTCTTCCATCTGAATTACCGAAATTCGCCCCTGTATGGAACAAGCAAATCTCACTCCCATCAGCAAACTTGGAGAATTCGGCCTGATTGAACGTCTAACATCAGGATTCAAAAACAAACAGATGAGCACCATTAAAGGAGTGGGAGATGATGCCGCTGTGCTGGGTGGCGGACCGGTAAAAACTGTTGTAACAACCGATTTACTGCTGGAGGGCATACACTTTGATCTGAGTTATACCCCCCTTGCCCACCTGGGTTACAAGGCAGTGGCCGTAAACTTGTCTGATCTCTGTGCCATGAATGTGTTACCCTCACAAATCACTGTTTCGCTTGGTATCTCTTCACGTTTCACTGTTGAAGCACTTGAGGAACTATACCACGGCATCCGTCACGCATGTCAGATTCATCAAGTAGATCTGGTGGGTGGCGACACCAGTACTTCAACCGGTGGTTTACTGATCAGTGTTACTGCTATCGGCTTTGCTCCCGCCGAAGAAATTGTTTACCGAAACGGTGCCCGTCCCGGAGACCTGCTTTGTGTTTCGGGTGATCTTGGAGCCGCTTACCTGGGCCTGCAGTTGCTTGAACGAGAAAAGCAAATCTTCCTCGAAAATCCCGATGTGCAACCCGATCTTGGCAAAAGTGATTATTTGCTGCGCAGAATCCTGAAACCTGAACCGCGAACAGATGTGCTGAGATTCTTCCGCGATAGCCTTCTTCAACCCACTTCGATGATAGACTTGTCCGACGGTTTATCCAGTGATTTGCTTCACCTTTGCCGCAACTCGGGGACCGGAGTCTTGCTCAGAGAATCCGATCTGCCGATCAGTGATGAAGCTCGCATGCAGGCCTTCGAGTTTCAACTCGATCCCACCCTCTGTGCTCTCAGTGGGGGAGAAGATTATGAATTGCTGTTTACCATCGATCCCGACGATGAAAGCAAGATTGCCGGTGAAGAAGGGATCAGTATCATCGGGCAGATTGAACCGGCAGATCATGGCTGTTTAATTCTTACCAGAGGTGGGAATTACCATCCCATTACTGCTCAGGGCTGGAATCATTTTGGAGCTTAAACCCCATTCATATAAAGTTTTGATTGCAGAGCATTTGGCCCATTCTGGCGGTCTAATTTCAGGACTGCTTCCGAAGGATCATATTTACACTTTCTGCACAGGCTTAGCTAAGGATTCGCTTGTAAAATCCGGGCCGGCTTTGTGTACTTTGTGGTTAAGACAATACCCAAAAAATAAACCACAAAGGGCACAAAGTTTTTTACACAAAGGGCACAAGCAAACTCAGTAGTCTGATAATTTTAAAGACAAGCACTATTTTTTCTCAAACTGATACTCTTCTTCGCCCAGACGAAGTTTCATCTTGCTCTTGGTTTTTTCCGTGATCCGGAAAATACGCACAGCCCTGCTTGAATCGTCTTTCAACTGAAGGTTTTCTTCACTGTTGATCAAATCCCAGCGACCCTGTGCCTGCACGGCTGTACCCACCGAATCCCTCAGCGTAGAAACATTCACTACATAATTCACGGAGTCCAGATAAACCGTGTCCCGTATGGTATTCAGGGTATAAGTGTAGGATGTCCAGCTCTCCGAGTAGGAGTTGTTTTCATTGATTCTCAGAAAATAGGAGCGTTGAGCCGAATCAAAAGCAGCCGTCTTGTTGAGATCGCCTACAAAGAAAAATTTCAGATCCCAGTCGCCTACCAGCTGATCTACAAAGCGGTCTTTATTGCAGGAAGACAAACCGGCCAGAATACAAAATCCTGCAATTAGCAGAGGAAGTAGTTTTTTCTTGCTCATTCTGCCAAATTATTCAATTTCTTCAAAAATTCCCGTCCCCTTATTTTTCCTGAACCGGTCGCCATGGAAATATCTACCGTTCATGGCCGCATAAACGCCCTGTGGCAAAGCCTGGGCAAAAGCCAGGGCACTGCCCAGATTAAATAGTCCATCGCTGGATCCGAACTTGATGGGAATCATGGCTCCCGTAATCACTATGGTTTTCTGAAGCCCCGCCTGCACCAATGCGCGGGCAGTCTCTGCCATGGTATCGGTGCCATGCGTAATCACAATCCGGTCTTCACTGCATCGTGCACATGAACTCACAATCAGATCGCGGTCTGCATCGCTCATATCCAGACTGTCGATCATCATCGGGGTGCGAACCGTGACCGGCAACTGGCTTCTTCCCAGCTTCAGCAGCTCAGGCAAATGGGTGTCCTTAAAGAACAGCCTGCCGCTCAGTTCGTCATATTCTTTGTCGAATGTGCCTCCGGTTACAAAAAGGATTATGCCCATAACTTTTGCTTAACGGCCGAAAGCTAATTACTTTGCCCGACAGGAGAAGAGTGCCCTCATGGCAACTTTTAAATCCTCCTCTTGTTAAAACAGAATTATTTTAGTGCATATGAAGAGAAATTTTGCGCTTGTTATCGCGCTTTTGCTGTCAGGCATGTTCCTTTCCGCTCAGGAGATCGGCGGTATTCTGTTCGATAAACAAACCGGGGAGCCCCTGATCAATGCCTCTGTGGTGATCAAAGGAACCACACAGGGCGCCGTTACCGATATCGACGGCAAGTTCAAATTCCGCACCGATATGAAACCACCATTCACGCTGGTGTTTTCTTACATCGGTTATGAATCTTATGAAATGCCTGTTTCGGGAGAAGATATTTTCAAAAAGCAACTCACGGTAAGACTTTCTGTTTCTGAAGTGGTGAAAGAAGAAGTGGTGATCGTGGATTCGCGCATCACCGAAAAGCAAAAAGAATCGCCGCTCACCATCGAGTCCATGGGCCTGCAGGCCATCAAACAAACCGCCTCCCAAACTTTCTATGAGGGCCTCGGAACATTGAAGGGCGTGGATATGCAATCGGCATCTCTGGGCTTTGTGGTGATCAATACCCGCGGTTTCAATTCTACCAGTCCGGTGCGTTCACTTCAGTTGCTGGACGGAGCCGACAATCAGGCGCCCGGTCTCAACTTTAGCATCGGCAACTTTGCCGGAGCCACCGATATTGATATTCAAAAAGTAGATCTGATTGTGGGCGCCAGCTCTCCGCTATACGGCCCCAATGCTTTCAACGGTGTTATCAATCTGCAGACCAAAAATCCGTTTTACTATCCCGGCCTCAGCGTGATGCTCAAAGGCGCGGAGCGCAATCTGTTTGAAGGAGCGCTGCGGTATGCCCGCGCTTTCAAAAACAAAAACGGCACCGACAAATTTGCCTTTAAGGTCAACTTCTCTTACCTGCGTGCCAACGACTGGCAGGCCAATTCTACCGCTGCGGCCGACAATTCCCGGGCCGGTGTGGGAAATCCCGGAGGTTACGATGCCGTGAACCGCTACGGAGACGAGCAGGAATTCAATTTCGACACACGCTACTTCAATCGTCTGTTCCCCGGCCTGAAAAGTTATTACCGCACCGGCTACATGGAGAGACAACTGGTAGATTACAACATCAGCAACCTCAAAGCCAATACGGCACTTCACTACCGAATTACACAAGACATTGAGGCCAGGCTGGCCTACAACTTCGGATACGGAACTACGGTTTACCAGGGCGACAACCGCTACAGCCTGCGCGGATTGCAGTTCCATCACCTTCGCGCAGAAATCATCAAGCCTGAAAAATTTTATCTCAGGGCCTACGCTACCTTCGAGAATGCGGGACAATCTTATGATGCGGTCTTTACAGCCTTCAAGCTGCAGGATCAGCGCATGAACAATGTAGATTGGGCCTCCGAGTATCAGCAGGCCTGGAGCACATATGCTGCAAGAGTGAGGGCGCTGCCGGGTTATCCTGACCCCAATAATCCCTTGTTCACTGATTTGTGGTTCAATAATTACGACTCCATCAACAATGTGGCCAATCAGGTTTTGGCGCAATTCAACGACTCGCTTACCCTCTGGCATTCGGAAGCCCGCAACCTAGCCGACAGCATGCCTATTCGTGGATTAAGTCGTCTGGAACCGGGAACGGCCGAGTTCGATTCTTTAAAGAATGTGATCACCTCCCGCACGGCATTTGAAGAAGGAGGAACCCGTTTCTACGACCGTTCCAAAATGTTTCATGTGCAGGGCGAATACAAATGGGATCTGAAGCGCAAGAAAGCAGAAAAGCCCTGGATGGATCTGCTCACCGGCGCCAGCTTCCGCTTGTATCTTCCCGATTCAAGAGGCACGATTTTCAGCGATACCATGATGCGCACTTTCGGCACAGATGCCAATGGAAATACCATTGTGACCGATTCTTCGCGCCGCCGTATTACCAACTGGCAGGTGGGCGCTTATATCAGTGCCAATAAAAAATTCTTCAATGACCGGCTCATTATTACGGCCACGCTCCGCATGGACAAGAACCAGAATTTTCCGGTGCTGTTTACGCCCGCAGCCTCGGTGGTCTGGTCGCAGAAAAACCATACGGTGCGTCTGTCCTTTTCTTCTGCCATCCGAAATCCAACCCTTCAAGACCAATACCTGTACTACAATGTAGGGCGGGCCATTCTGGTGGGCAATCTGAATGGTTTTGATTCGCTGGTTACGGTTTCCTCCCTACAGCAGGCCATCGGCAATGATGATCCTTCCCGCTTACAGTATTTCAACGCCCCGGCAGTTCGTCCGGAAAAAGCCCGTACACTGGAAATCGGATATAAAGGAATCTTATTTAAAAATAAAGTATATCTTGACGGATCGGCCTTTGTAACTTTTTACCAGGATTTTATCGGATACCGCATCGGAGCCAATTTGTACAGCATTCAGAACCCCTGGCGCTTTCAGGTTTTTCGGGTGGCCACCAATTCTCCGGACCGCATCATGAGTTACGGAGCAGCTTTGGGTTTCAGTTACTTCTTCATCAACAATTACGCGCTCACGGGCAACTATACCTGGAATGTACTCAACCGGATGGGATCTACAGACGAGCTCATTCCCGCATTCAACACACCGGAGCACAAATTCAACATCGGCATCAACGGCCGCGACATCAAAATCAAATCAGTGAGAGGTTTTGGCTTCAATGTAAATTACAAATGGATTCAGGGATTCATCTTTGAAGGATCGCCTCAGTTCACCGGACGCATTCCGTCATACAGTCTGCTCGATGCGCAGATCAGCTGGGAATACAGCAAGATCTACACCACCTTCAAACTGGGAGCATCCAACATCATCAGCCGCTTGAATACGCAGGTGTACGGCGGTCCTGCTATTGGCAGGATGATTTACGGCACCGTGCTGGTTGATTTGAAGGATTTGTTTTAGAAACAAATAGACAGATTGCAGTTGATGAACCCCTTCAATCTGCATTTTTATAGGGCCTGAGTCTGAATTCATCCGGGATTTGCGATTCATGTCGCTTTCCCTTAGTTTTATTCTGCCAAAACAAAAATTGACATGAAGAAATTTACCCTTGCTGTAACTGCCTGTTTAGCTTTATTGTGCTCCCCTTCAGCGGAAGCGCAGACCCGCTTTCTGGATCCTGTTTTCACCAATGTTCAGGTGACCAATGATGTGCTTTACGCTCAGAATTACGAGTACCAGAGTACCACCCTCACTGATCTGAAAATGGATGTTTATCAGCCGGATGGAGATACCGCGTCTAAAAGGCCTTTGCTCATACTGATGCATGCGGGTTCGTTTCTTTCACCCAATATCACCGGTTTTCAGTGGGCTACCCGTCAGCAGAATTGCCTGGTAGAACTGGCCAACCGTTTTGCCAAGCGCGGCTATGTGGTGGCTTCGGTTTCTTACCGTCTGGGCTGGAATCCGCTGGGCGATGACGAGCAGCGCGCCAAGACCATCATTCAGGCCGTTTACCGCGCCATGCAGGATGGTAAGTCTGCCGTGCGTTATTTCAAGAAAGATTTTGCCACCTCCAACACATACAAAATAGACACTTGTAAGATTTTTGTGGGCGGAACCAATTCGGGAGCTTATGTAGCCCTGGCTATCGGCAACCTCAACAGAGTGAGTGAAACCAATTTGCTCAAGTTTCGCGACAACAACGGGCGTTCTTTTGTTCAGCAGGACACATTGGGCGATTTCGACGGCTTCAATGGCGTTTTTTGCAACAACAACCATACAGGATATTCCAGTCAAATAGCCGGTGTTCTCTCACTTGGCGGTGCAGTTGGAGACACCAGCTGGGTTGATGCCGGCGAGCCTCCGGTAATAGCCTTTCACGGAGTGAATGAGCAGCTCACCAAATACAATACGGCTGTGGTACTTACCACCTCAGGTCAGCCCATCATTGAAGTGAGCGGTTCGGGAGACTTTATGCCTTATGTTGTGAATGAAGGAAACAACAGTTTTTGGGCGGGTCTGGGACTTCCTCAGGGACCTGCCAATGTAATCCGTCAAGGTTCTTCATTGGTTTACACCAATGCTGTAGAGGGCTTATATCCGTTTTATGGTCAGGGCTTTGAGCCTTGGAATTGGTATGACACAATAACGCAGGTTCCGCCATTTAATACTTCTGCAACCAGACCTAAGGCGATGTCTTTTTTAGATACCATTGTCAGTTACACTGCGCCCCGCTTTGCCGCCATCGTGACCGACAGCCGTTGCGACATTCCCAACAGTATTCGTGAAACCGAACAAAATCGTTCATTTACACTCTATCCCAATCCGGTGCGCGATCGGCTTTCTTTCGGCAGTGAAGGCGGACCGGCATTGAGCGGAGTGAATGTTTATGCTTTCAGCGGTCAGTTGCTCATGAGCAGCCCCATGGAGTACGGATCAGACTTGTCGGTAGCTTCATTGCCTGCGGGAACCTATCTTCTTCAGGCAGTTTTTGAAGACGGCAAAACGGCTTACCGCCGTTTTGTTCGCGAGTAATAAAAACCGGATCATGATTAAGCCGCCTTCCGAAATCGGGAGGCGGCTTTTTTATTCATGGCAGTTGGCTTGAGTTTTACCTGCCATACAGGGTACCCATATGTAAAAAATGTAGCGAACAAATGGAGGTCTTTCAGGCGGAAGTGGCTTTCGCATTGAAAGCGGAGCCCCGCAGAAACAAAAGCTGCGCCAGGGGGTGGAAGGGCCGGCGAAGCCGGGTGGCGGTACGCCACGGAACCCCTGCAACACCCGGTTCCCGAGGTCTGTAGTGGCGAAAAATCTTTCGCCTCTGCAAGACCGAGGGAAGGCGCCCCCGACTATTTCAAAATTTATTTTCTTAAGGACCCATCTTTATAATCCGGCAGCTTAGAAAATATTCTGAAAATGTATCATTTGGTGATACCATTAAAGAGGCCTACAAACACTTGATCTGGCTCAATAGTTCGTGCCAAACTTGGTTAATTGTAAAGATTTAATAATTTTAACCAAATCAACAAAATGATCCCAATGAAGCATTGGCTACTATTTATGGCAATTAGTGTGATTTCACTGACGGCTTTGGCACAGGAAAGGGTGCTGAGCGGTAAAATTACAGACGGAGAAAGTAAAGAGCCCATGATTGGCGCTTCTGTGGTGGTCAAAGGTTCTTCTACCGGAGCGGTCACCGATCTGGAAGGCGCTTTTCAGCTCAGTGTACCTGCAGATGCGAAAGTTTTGCAGATTTCTTATGTAGGCTACAATACACGCGAGATTCCCATCGGAAAAAGCGATGTAATCAATGTGGTTCTTGAGTCATCCATTGTTTCGGGAAAAGAAGTAGTGGTTTCTGGTTCACGGGTTTCTGAAGCCTTGAAGCAGAGCTCTGTGAAGATCGAGAAAATGAATGCCCGTGAAATCAAAAACGCGGCATCCGGAGATTTTTATCAGAACATGGGTTATTACAAAGGTATTGATATCGTAACCAGCTCTGCCGGTCTCAAGACGGTTAACCTGCGCGGCTTTGGCGATACCCGTTCGCTGCGCACCAAGCAGTACATTGACTATGTTGACAATGAGTCGCCGGGTTTGAACATTCCGCTGGGTAACCTGATCGGAGCGAACGATCTGGATCTGCAGAGTGTAGAAATTGTGAGCGGACCTTCTTCTGCGCTTTATGGTGCGAATGCGATGCAGGGAATTATTGCCATGAATACCAAAAGTCCTTATGATTATCAGGGCATCAGCTTTCAGATTAAAGGAGGAGCAACCACACAGCCATCGCCAATGGTTGATGCACAGTTTCGCTGGGCACAGACTTTCGGTAAAGACAAGCGTTTTGCAGTGAAGGTTACCGGCTCTTATTTCTTTATGGAAGACTGGGAGGCTAAAGAT